>NZ_AP022570.1:601350-902025 GCF_010728325.1 Mycolicibacterium poriferae | reverse complement strand
TCCTGTGCGCGGGCGCAGGCCGTCGAACATGACGGCGCTGAGGGTGCTGGCGACCACCGTCTCGTCGAGGTGGTTCCCGGTGACCAGGTACATGAGTGCATTGATGGTGACCGCGCCGAACAGCGCAATGGACGTCGATCGTGCATCGGGCTGAGCGACGAGGGAGCCGTCGCGGGCCCCTTCGACGAGCAGAGTTTCAACCGGTTGTTGGTATGCGGTATTGATCATCTCGGCGATGGCCGGCATGCGGGCCGCTCGTCCCAGTTCGCCGATGAGTGCACGGCATACCGCTGGCCGCTGCGCCATTGCCCGCAGTTGTGCGCGGATGACAAGTTCGAGGCGTTCGGCACCGGTGCCGTCGGTGTGCACGATAGCGGTCACGGCCTCGGAGATGTCCTTGAGGAGGTCTTCGAGCAGGAAGGCAAGGATGTCCTCTTTGCCGGCGAAGTAGTAGTACAGCGTCGCTTTCGGCACACCGGTCACCGCGGCGACGTCTTCGATCTTGGAGTCGTTGAGCCCCTTCTCGGCGAACAAGTCCGCCGCGGCGGGAAGCCGGTCAGAGATCTGACGTGGAATCTTGCGCATTGCCCCACCTGTCCCGTTCAGCCGGTTTAGACTGCCAGTCTAAACCGTCGTTACTTTGGTGGTAGGAGGGCTCGTGGTCTCGGTACAGATTCGTCACGACCCGTTCGACGCCTCGATCCTCAACGACCCCTATCCGACGTATCGGTTATTGCGTGACGCGGCTCCGGTGTACCGCGCCGAGGAATCCCATACCTGGGTGTTGAGCCGCCACGCCGATGTCCAGGCCGCAGCACTGGATCACGGCACGTACTCCTCGGTGGACGGCATCTTCCCCACCCCGCCGGGATCGGACTTCATCGGTTCGTTCCTGCCGATGATGATCGTGATGGACCCTCCGCGCCACGACCAGTTGCGTGCCCTGGTCAGCCGGGCGTTCACTCCCCGGCGGGCGGCCGGGCTGCAGGGCGCCATCACACAGATGGCCGCGGAGTTGTTCGAGCGCCTCGACGAGGGTTCCGGATCGGCGGACTTCGTGACCGACTTCGCCGCGATCCTGCCCGCCGCGGTGATCGCCGATCTGCTGGGCGTTCCCGCCACCGATCGTGATCAGTTCCGATTGTGGTCGAGCCAACTGGTCCAGGTCGACGTCAACCACGGACAAACCACCGACGCACTGACCGCCGCCGCCGCGATCTACGCCTACTTCACCGACTTCCTCGCCGACCGCCGCAAGAACCCCCGCGAGGACCTGATGTCGGCGTTGGCCAACGCCACAGTCGACGGGATCGGACTGACCGACGAGGAAGTCCTCGGCTTCTGCGCGCTGCTGCTCGTCGCGGGCTACGAGACCACCACCAATCTGCTGGGGAACTCCGCGGTCGTGCTGGCCCAGCATCGGCAAACCCGCCGACGCCTAGCCGCCGATCGAACACTGTTGGGGCCTGCGGTGGAAGAGTTGCTGCGTTACGACTCACCTGCACAGGGACTTTCACGAACCCTGACCCGCGACGTCACCCTGCACGACACGACGATGCGTCAAGGTGAGAAGGTGCTGCTGTTGTTCGGGTCGGCCAACCGCGACGAGCGTGCCTTCCCCGATCCGGACGTGTTCGACATCGAGCGCACCAGTGAGCACCAGGTCGCCTTCGGTCGCGGCATTCACTTCTGTCTGGGTGCGGCGCTGGCGCGGATGGAGGCCCGCATCGCTCTGGATGCGTTGTTGGACCGGGTGCCTGACTGGGAGGTCGATCTTGAATCGGCGCGGCGGCTGCGGTCCGGGCCGATCCGGGGCTACACATCGCTGCCCATCACTTGGACCACACCGGTCTAGCCCGTGCCCTTCTTCGACGACGCGTCGTGTGCTTCACCGCGACGGCCAGGTTCATCGCCGTCGATGTCGAGCACTCCGCCGCGCATGTCGACCTCGGCGCATTCGGCGACATGCTCAAACGATTCGCAGGCTCGAACGGTGATTGAACCCATGGCCGGACAGGAGAAAGGGGCATGGTGGTGGCAGTGACATTCGCGCACTTCGATGAGCAGATCGCCGGCCAGCTGCTCAGATCGGCGAACACAGCGGGTGGACTGTCGACGTTTCTGAGCTTTCGGCACACCGAACTCGCCGCCGGTCGGCTGGTGGCAGAGATGGAAACCCGCGCCGAACTGCTCACACCCTTCGGCACCCTGCACGGCGGATGTCTATCGGCGATGGTCGACCACTGTCTCGGAGTCGTGTTCTACCCCGTCATTCCGGGCGGATCATGGGTCGCCACCACCGAATTCAAGCTGAACCTGCTGCGACCCGTGTCCAGCGGGGTGTGTGTCGCCGTCACCGACATCGTGTCACTGGGCAAGCGCAGTGGAGTAGCGCGCATCGACATCAGCAACGGCGACAAAGCCGTCTGCGTAGCCCAGGGCACGGTCACGATCGTGAACGCCGCGGGCAACGCACAATGAAGGTGCTTGTAACGGGTCGCACGCTTCGGGCGGACTCCGATCTTGCCAGGAAGGTGTCATGACCTCCGCCGTGCAGCATCGGGTCCGAACCCAGGACGGGATCACCCTGGCCGCCGACTGCTACGACCACGATGACGCCCGTCCCGTCGTGCTGCTCCTGCACGGCGGCGGCCAGAACCGGCACGCGTGGAGCGCTTCAGCGCGTCGTCTCCACGCATGCGGATACACAGTCGTCGCCTACGACACCCGCGGTCACGGCGACAGCGACTGGGACCCAGCCGGCAGGTACGACCTCGAGCGACTCGCGACCGATCTGCTCGCCGTGCGTGAGCACTTCAGCGCCGATATCGCCCCGGCCGTCGTAGGTGCATCTCTTGGGGGCATGACCGTGCTCGGCACGCATCTGTTGACATCCGGGGCGTCGTGGGCGGCGGTCGTCCTGGTCGACGTCACCCCGCGGCTTGAATTCCAGGGCGCTCGTCGCGTGGTGACGTTCATGGCCGCACATCCCGATGGCTTTGGCACCCTCGACGACGCCGCCGAGGTGATCGCCGCGTACAACCCCCATCGCTCGCGCCCGGCCAACGTCGACGGCCTACGCAAGGTGCTACGGCAGCGTCACGACGGCCGCTGGATCTGGCGGTGGGACCCGGCATTCATTCACTCCAACTTCGACTTCCTCCGCGACGAATCGACCACGGGAACGGAGCAATTCGACGCAATCAGCCACCTGCTGATCGACGGAGCCCGACGGGTCAGCGCCCCAACACTTCTCGTAAGGGGCCTGTTATCCGACGTGGTCTCCCAAGCCACCGTCGAGGAGTTCAAGCAACTGGTTCCCCACGCCGAGACCGTCGACGTATCCGGCACCGGACACATGATCGCCGGCGACGACAACGACGCCTTCAGCTCCGCCGTCACCGAGTTCCTCGGCCGGAGCTTCCTGTAGGTCGCAACGTGATCGAGCACCATCGAGCGGCCAGTAGAAAGAACTGGGCTTGACTTCACTGCGCGCGGAGCGAAGCCCATGAATTGTTCTTCGCTTAAGGCCGACTCTGACCGCGACAGGCTCTGGTCGAGCTAGACGCTGCTACGCGCTTGTTGGCCACCATCGGCGTCGAAGAGTTCCTTGGTCCAGCGTTCGAGGATTTCTGCGCTGTCCCAGTCGTCGGGATGAAATCCGCCGCGGGTGTAGGAACGAAAGCGCTCAATTGCTGCTGAGCTGAATAGCGGGTTATGCCGGAAGGCTCGAAGGCTGCGCAGCAACCGCACCGGGTTGTAGGCGGCACGGTCACCGGCCAGAGAGCGGGTGGTCTGGATAACCAACTCGCTGAACAAGAGGAGGCTGGCGATCCGCATCCCCCAGACCCTGGTGCGTTCGCTTCCACCGACCGTCTCGTAGACATCGAAAGCGACGGCCTTGTGCTCGCATTCTTCCAGTGCGTGCCAGAGCAGAATAGGCCGCACTTCGGTGTAGCCGATGAGTTCTTGAGCTTCGTCGCTGGTGAGAATGATTTCGGCGAATGTCGCCGTGTAGTGCTCCAGGGCGGCCGTCACAGCCAGGCGCATCGTGGGAGAAAAACGCTTCTCAAGTCGGCCAACCAACTTCTTGATATGCCGATCGATCCCCTCGGTGGGATAGCCCATCGCTTGGAGCCGATCGTTGAGCAGCCGATGCTGGTGTCGGTGGGTGGCCTCTTGTGCAATGAATCCCTTGACCGCCTCCTTGAGGTCAGCGTCGCTGATGTGGTCCCGGTACTCGCGGACTGACCGGATGAAGAAGTCTTCGCCTTCGGGGAACGTGGCCGACAAGGTGGACACAAAGTGGCTCATCACCAAGTCGCCATCGACGAAGTGCTGCCGACTGGTCCCAGCAGGCATGTCGAATCGAACACGGCGGGGCTTCGGGACGACCCGCATGGTGGGCCGTGTGGACGAATCGTCGCTCATGTTGTTCTCCCGTTCGTCAAAGGCACGCTGGCAATCTGACTCTAAGCCTTGTCAGAATTAGATGGCAAGCTATCCACGTGGTTTCGGCGCGGGTGTATAGCGGGATGTCCGCCGAGGAGCGTCACCGGAACCGGCGCACCCGTCTCATCGAGGCCGCAACCGAGTTGATCGGCACGCGCGGTGTTGCCGCCGCCACTGTGACTGCCGTCTGCGCTGAATCAGGCGTCACGTCACGCTACTTCTACCAGCACTTCTCCGGCCGAGACGCCCTCCTGCGGGCTGTCTACCAGCAGCTCTATGCCACCTTCCAGGAGGTGATAGTCGACGCGATCCCCGATGCCGGCGAGCCACCGGAGGTGCTGGCGTACGCGCCGATCCGCAGGCTGGTCAGCATGATCGACAACGACCCTCGGCTGGGTCGGATCCTGTTCGTGGAATCTGCCACCGAACCGCTGCTCCGAGAGCTACGCAGCGAACTGATGGCGGGTTTCACCGACCTCGTCTTGCGCGAAGCCAGACTCCACCTCGACATCGCCGACTCCGCCGTTGGGGTTGCCCATTTGGCTTCGACCTTGGGCGTGGGAGGGCTATTCGAAGTCTTGCGCCGCCGACTCGACGGAGAACTCGAGTTCACCACCGATGAACTCGTTCAGCACTGCGCAGGTTTACTGGGCAGCCTCGGCAATTACGTGCTGCTGCAGAACACGGACCAGTCGGCCACAACCGAAGCCCGACCCCACAGGTAGCGGCCCGCGGCCCCGCTACGCGATGTGGCCGTCGGTGCATTCGATGTCAACGTCGGGGACCAGCAACAGCAAGACCCTGAACGACATCCAAGGCCAGTGTCGTCGACTGAACAGCGTCGGCCCTGGCTTCCAGAAGCCAACTGAGGGTTCGACCATTCCTCTGCCTACTGTGACCGCGGCCGCGGGCCTACTCGATAGCGGCCGCCACCACGTGCACTACATGCGGTAGCGTAGCGATACCGACAGTATCGCTACCATTCGCGACCAGTGGAGGTCCAGTGACCGACGGCACTGCAGATTCCCCCAGCCAGGCCACGCGCCGTGACCGGCGGGCCAACGGATCCCCCGACCCCGCCGACACCCGCGAGTACAGCGAACGGTTGGCAGCGCTAGCCCGATTCACCCTCCGGCACAAAGCCCTGGTCATCGGGGTATGGCTGGGCGCCGCAGTGGTTCTCGCACTGCTGTTCCCCCAGCTGGAAACCGTGGTGCGCCAACAGTCGGTGGACCTCATTCCTCGCGATGCCCCCTCCTTGCAGACGGTTGACCGCATGAGCGCCGCGTTCGGCGAAGAAGGCTCGAAAACCATGGTGTTTGTCGCCATGGAAGACCCCAATGGCTTGACTCCAACTGCGCGGCAGCGCTACGGCGAACTCGTGAGCCGGTTGCAGACCGAAGGCGACCACGTCCTGCTGGTGCAAGACCTACTGGCCGATCCGATTACCGAAGCCCAGGCGGTCAGCGTCGACCGCAAAGCCTGGTACCTGCCCGTCGGCGTCGCCGGCACCCTCGGAGACCCCACGGCCGCAGAATCCGTCAACGCGGTGCGCGACATCGCCGCGGAGGTGTTCACCGGCTCGACCACGACCGTGCAAGTGACGGGACCACCGGCGACCTTCAGCGACATGATCGCCTCGGCCGAGCACGACCTGCTGCTGATCTCAATCGCTACCGCGGGCGTGATCGCCCTGATCCTGCTGATCGTCTACCGGTCGGTGTTCACCGCGCTGTTACCGCTGCTGGTAATCGGGTTGAGCCTGGCGGTCGGGCGCGGCGTGCTGTCCGCCCTCGGCGAGATGGGCATGCCGGTCTCCCAGTTCACCGTCGCCTTCATGACGGCGATCCTGCTCGGCGCCGGAACCGACTACACCGTGTTCCTGATCAGCCGATACCACGAGCAGCGCCGCGCCCAAGTACCCGCCGATCAGGCCATCATCCACGCCACCGCCAGCATCGGGCGTGTCATCCTCGCCTCCGCCGCCACCGTCGCACTCGCGTTCCTGGCCATGGTCTTCGCGCGGCTCAGCGTCTTCGCCGCCCTGGGCCCCGCGTGTGCCATCGCCGTGCTGTTCGGATTTCTGGCCACCGTCACCCTGCTGCCACCCGTGCTGTCGCTAGCCGCCAAACGCGGCATCGGTGAACCCAAACCCGACCGCACCCGCCGCTACTGGAACAGCGTCGCCGTCGCCGTGGTCCGCCGTCCCGTGCCACTACTGATCGTCAGCCTGGTCATCTTGCTCGCCCTGTCGGCAGCCGCTGCAACCATCAAAATCAGCTACGACGACCGCAAGGGACAACCAGACACCACGGCCAGCAACCAGGGCTACCACCTGCTGGACCGCCACTTCCGCAAAGACGTCGTCATCAGCGAATTCCTCGTCGTGGAAAACCCGACCGACATGCGGACCGGGAAAGGACTGGCCGACCTCGACGAGATGGCCTCCCGCGTCTCCCAGATCCCCGGCGTCACCAAAGTTTCCGGAGTCACCCGCCCCACCGGAGAGCGCCTCGACCAAGCAGAACTGGCCTGGCAGAACGGCCAGATCGGCGACAAAATGGCCGGCGCGGTCGCCGAGGGCAACTCACGCAAAGACGACCTCGCCAAACTCACCGGCGGCGCCGACCAGCTCGCCGACGGCCTCGCCCAACTCGACAGCACCGTGCGCACCGCCCTCACACCACTGGCCGGAATCCTCACCCAAGCCCAATCCGCAGGAACTCAGGTCAACCAATTCCGGCCACTGCTGCAACAGCTTTCCGCCACTGCCCCCGCCGTCGACCAAGCCATCCAATCCGGCCCAGGACTACGACCGCTGGCCAACCAAGCCCAAAACGCAATCACCCAGCTCGACCCACTCGTCGGCGCCCTCAACACCTCACCGTGGTGTGCCACCACCCCGCAATGCGCCCAAATCCACGACCAGGTGAAGATCCTGGTCACTCTGCGCGACAGCGGATTCTTCACCCAGATCGCCGACCTCGGGGACCGCTACGATCCCGCCACCAATGCCACAGTCGGTGGCACCCTCGCCAACGTCGAGAACGCAGTCGCCTCGCTGGACAAGGCATTCGGAGCCCTCGGTGACCCCGCCGACCTGGCCACCAACCTCCGCCGATTGCAGGACGGAATCGGACAGCTGGCCTCCGGCGCCCAAGCACTCGCCACCGGCGTCCGCACCCTCGCCGACAGCAACATCGAAATGCTGTCCGGCATGAGCCAGATCGCCACCCAACTGCAAAACTCTTCACGCGCAGCGGCCGACTCCGACTCCTCGAGCGGTTTCTACCTGCCCGCCAACGCATTCGAGAACCGGCAATTCACCGACGTCGCCGAACAATTCCTCTCACCGGACGGCAAAACAGCGCGGTTCATGATCGAAAGCAGCCACGACCCATACAGCGTTGAGGCGATGGACCTCGCCAGCCGCATCACCGACACCGCCAACACCGCACGACCCAACACGTCACTCGCCGACGCCACCGTGTCCGTCGCCGGCTTCCCCGCCGTCAACTCCGATATCCAACGACTCCTATGGGCCGACTTCGCACAACTGGCCATCGCCACCATAATCATCGTCGGCGTCATCCTGGTCCTACTGCTGCGCGCACTCCTGGCACCCCTCTACCTCTTAGGCACCGTCGTGCTGAACTACCTCGCCTCGCTCGGCATCGGCGTTGTGGTCTTCCAATGGGGACTAGGCCACGAAATCGCCTGGCCCGTACCATTACTCGCATTCATCATCCTCGTCGCCGTCGGCGCCGACTACAACATGCTGCTCGTCTCACGGCTCCGCGAAGAATCCGGGACCAACATCCGCGTCGGCGTCCTGCGCACCGTGGCAAACACCGGAGCCGTCATCACCTCAGCGGGCCTGATATTCGCCGCCAGCATGTTCGGCCTCATGGTCGGCTCAGTCGCCATCATGATCCAAGCCGGCCTCATCATCGGCTTCGGACTGCTGCTCGACACCTTCCTCGTGCGCACCCTCACCGTGCCCGCCATCGCCACACTCCTACGCGAAGCCAGCTGGTGGCCCACCAAAGCAACAAACCCGCGACGTGGAGACCCTAAGCAGAAAGCATGAACGACGAGACTCACACACTGACCCCGGATCGGTAGGAACGAGCACCGAGACGTCGAAATCCGCCATCAACAGCGACGACAGTTCCAACCGTGAACCGCCCCGGCATGTCCGGAGACTCCACTTCTTGGGAAGGATGGAGTCATGTCAGGTGGTTCGTCGAGGAGGTATCCGCCGGAGCTTCGTGAGCGGGCGGTGCGCATGGTCGCCGAGATCAGCGATCAGCATGAGTCGGAGTGGGCAGCGATGGGCGAAGTCGCCCGGCTACTCGGGATCGGTACGGCCGAGACGGTGCGTAAGTGGGTGCGCCAGGCCCAGGTCGATGCCGGCGCCCGGCCGGGAACCACGACTGAAGAGTCCGCTGAGCTCAAGAAACTGCGCCGGGAGAACGCCGAGCTCAAGCGGGCCAACGCGATCTTGAAGACGGCGTCGGCTTTCTTCGCGGCCGAGCTGGACCGGCCACACCACTGATCTGTCGATTCATCGCTGAGCATCAGGGCCGCCGCGAGGGCCCTGATGGTCTGCGCTGGGGTGTCCAGTCGATCTGTAGCGAGCTCGTCGGGCTCGGTGTGCAGATCGCCCCCTCGACGTACTACGAGCATCTCGAGCGTGAGCCCACTCGTCGTGAGGTCCGCGACGAGGCGCTCAAAGCCCACGTCAACCGGGTGCACGGCGCGAACTACGGCGTCTACGGGGCGCGCAAGGTGTGGCTGGCGCTCAACCGCGAGGGCATTGAGGTGGCCCGCTGCACGGTGGAGCGGCTGATGGCCGAACTCGGTCTGCGCGGTGCGGTGCGCGGCAAGGCCATAGCCACCACGATCGCTGACGCGGGCGCGGTGCGGCCGGCTGATCTGGTCGGGCGCCGCTTCGGCCCGGTCGCACCGAACCGGCTCTGGGTGGCTGATCTGACGTATGTGTCGACCTGGTCGGGGTTCGCCTACGTCGCGTTTGTCACCGATGCCTATGCCCGCCGAATCCTGGGCTGGCGGGTGGCATCGACGATGGCGACCACGATGGTGCTCGACTCGATCGAGCAGGCCATCTGGACACGTGAGCGAGACGGCATCCTTGATTTGAAAGATGTTGTCCACCATACGGATCGAGGATCACAATATACGTCCATCCGGTTCACCGAACGGCTCGCCGAGGCGCGTATTCAGCCGTCGGTCGGTGCGGTCGGAAGCTCCTATGACAACGCGCTCGCCGAGACCATCAACGGCCTCTACAAGACCGAGCTGATCAAACCAGGCAAGCCCTGGCGCACCGTCGAGGACGTCGAGCTGGCGACCGCCCGCTGGGTCGACTGGTTCAACCACCGCCGACTCTACGAATACTGCGGCGACGTCCCACCAGCCGAGCTGGAGGCGGCCTACTACGCTCAACAAACGAGGCCAGCCGCCAGCTGAGTCGTCAAATCAAAAAGTCTCCGGACTCCCCGGGGCGGTTCAGTGACTCGTAGATCACAGTGTTGTCTTCGGTGGCGGCCCAATAGCACCACGAGCAATGACGCTGCCCTTTGTACCAGCGAAACGTACGCCACGGAATTGCGCCAAACAGTGCTGCCTCCGACAGCTCGGCCGCCGCGAAACGCTCAGTTTCACCGTTTGCAGACGCAGATCGATGATCGCCGTCGATATCCACCTCTAGGGAACCGGGCACTTTCCAGTGTTGCGGGGTCAGTCCGTCTGCCGACGACTGCTCAGCGGCCGTGGCTGCGATAGCTGCACCGTCCCACACCAAGATTTGATTGCTCCGCCACCAGGGCGTTCAAGAAGCCTGCGCCTCGAAGCCGGGGACAAAGCAATAGGCAACAAGGATGCCGGCCGCACAGCCCTGCCTCGCCGCCGCACTCGCAGACTCAAAAGCCATACGATTGCCATACAGATGGCGGATCCGCCAACTCCCGCCATCTCAAATGGCAAGCCGCCATCGAGAGTGGCAATCTACAGCCAACAACACATCGGTCGCACGGCGGTGCACGGGCCGTTGGTTGGCATTAGATGTACTAATCTATCGAAAGAATCTTTAGCTTTACTGCTCCAGGGCGGATTCCTAGCGTGGTGCGGGTGAGTACCGGATTCCTCGTCGCCCTCAGCGGCTTCGCCACCACGATGGCCCTCATCGCCGCCATCGGCGCGCAGAACGCGTTCGTGCTCCGGCAGGGCATCCGCGGCGAGCACGTGCTGCCCGTGGTCGCGTTGTGCACGGTCTCCGACCTGGTGCTGATCTTCGCCGGCATCGCCGGCTTCGGCGCTCTGGTGGCGGCCCACCCCGACGTCGTCACTGTCGCCAAGTTCGGCGGCGCCGTCTTCCTGATCGGTTACGCCCTGCTGGCCGCGCGACGTGCCGTCACACCCGGCACGCTGACTCCGTCCGAGGCCAACCCGTCTCGCCTCGCCGGAGTGCTGATCAGCTGTCTGGCGCTGACGTTTCTGAACCCGCACGTCTACCTCGACACCGTCATCCTGCTCGGCGCGCTGGCCAACGAGCACCGCGACGAACGATGGCTGTTCGGCGTCGGGGCGGTGGCGGCCAGCGCCGTCTGGTTCACCAGCCTGGGGTTCGGCGCCCGGCGGTTAAGGCGGCTGTTCGCGTCGGCGAAGACCTGGCGCATTCTCGACGCGGCCATCGCGCTCACCATGTTCGCGCTCGCGATTTCCCTGGTCGTGAGCTAACAGCAAAGCCCAGCTAGGGGTCTGGCAGGCCAACGGATTCGGCGACAGTACCCGCTGTCGGCGAACGCTGCGCCGATTGCCACCCGGATCGAAAAGTGTGACCGACCGCCGGAATTCACTTGCCAATGACCTCGTGCCACTACACTCGCCGCTACCGAGATCACGGGCTGACCAGCGAGTTCGACGTGGGTGACCGCCGATCTCGGCGATGCACAGAACCGCGCGGAGGCCCTCGCATGTTCAGCTCTGCCAGCCGATCAGTCCGGTGCCGGCTAACCGCCCTCGCCGCCGGGTGCACGCTGATCGCTGCACTGATTGCCGCGTGCAGCAAGACCGAACCCGCCGACGAGGCCGGAAACGGCGTCGCGCTGATCATCAAGACCGAGACCAACCCGTTCTTCGTCGACATCAAGCAGACCGCGCTTCGGGAAGCCGAAGCGAAGGGATTGACGCTGACGACCGCTGCGGGCACTGAGGACGGCGATGTCGGCAGCCAGGTGGCCGCGATCGACGCCGCCATCACGCGCGGCGACCGGGCCATCATGATCACGCCGAACGGCGCGGGTGTCGACAACGCGCTGCGCCGCGCCCGCCGAGCCGGCGTCTTCGTCGTCGCGCTGGACACCAAACCCACCGACCCCGGCGCGGCCGACATCACCTTCGCCACCGACAACTTCGAGGCCGGACGGCTCATCGGCGCCTGGGCGGCGGAGAAGATGGCCGGCCAGACCGCCGTCATCGCGCTGCTCGACCTGTTCCACAACCGGCAGGTGGAGTCGGATTACCAACGTAATCAGGGCTTTCTGACCGGCATGGGCATCCCGGTCGGCGATTACCGCAGGACCGGCGATGAAGCGCCGACCGGTGTCTACCGCGGGGGGAGATACCGCATCGCCTGTCAGGATGTGACCCTCGGCGCCGCCGCGGGCGGCCGCGCCGCGATGGAGCGCTGCCTGACCCACAGCCCCGACGTCAATCTCGTCTACACGATCAACGAACCCGCGGCCAGCGGCGCCGCCAAAATCCTCGCCGCGGCGGACAATCCCGCGGTGCTCGTCTCCGTCGACGGCGGCTGTGACCCGGGACTGCGACTGGTCTCCGAGGGCGTCATCGGCGCCACCGCACAGCAGGACCCGGTACAGATGGCCGTCCAGGCCGTCGACGCCGTCGCGACGTTCCTCAGCACCGGCGAGGAACCGGTACCCGACACCGGCATCGATATGATCGACACCGGGGTCGTCCTCGTCACCGACGACCCGCAACCGGGAGTGCCCAGCATCGACGTCGCCCAAGGAATGCAGCGCTGCTGGGGGAAGGCCGCGTGAGCGACGGCCCCGAGGGACTTCGCGAGCGCAAGAAGCGCCGGACCCGGGAGGCGGTGCGCGCAGCCGCTTTTCGGCTGTTCGAGGAACAGGGTTACCAGACTACGACGGTCGAGCAGATCGCCGAGGCCGCCGACGTGTCCTCGCGGACCTTCTTCCGGTATTTCCCGAACAAGGCAGACCTGCTGATCCCCGATCAGCTCATGGAGCCGATCATCGATCTGTTTCTGGCCGCACCCGCGGACCTGGCGCCGCTGGCCGCCTACCGTCACGCGCTACAGCAGGTCTTCAGCGGCATGGCAGGTCCGGAGTGGGCCGCCGAGATGAACCGCCAGCAGTTGCTGTACACCCTGCCCGAAGCCGCCGGCGGGCTCTACCACACCTACATCCACGTCATCGAGCTCATCACCGAGGCGCTGGCGACGAGGTTGGATCGCGACGGCGACGACCCGCAGCTCCGCATCACCGCAGGGGCGATGACCGGCGTCATGATGGCCGCCCTGCACGGCACCCCGATGTCGCCGGAAACCCTGTTCGAGGGCCTGGAGTTCCTCGAGGCCGGTCTGCCGCTGTAGTCGAAGGGTCACGCGCTCGCCCACCGCGCACTACCCTGCACACATGGCCATCTGCCTGCTCGCCGTCAAAGCCGCCATCGCCGGTGCCCTGCTCGGCGGGGCCGCGCTGACGGCCGCCGCGCACGCCGCGGCCCAGCCCGTGCCGCCGGTGGACCCGGCACTGCCTCCGGCGCCGCCGCCGGCCGGGGCCCCCTACGTGCCGCCCGTGCCGAACGCCGACTTCAACAACACCGGCCAGTTCGACTTCGTGCGCGACCTGATGACCATGGGCAACTCCGCAGAGTTCTTCCAGTCCGTCGGCCCCGGGGTGATGGGCCCGACGGCCTGGTTGCCGCCGGCCCCGTACGGACCACCCGCCGCGCCCCCGCCACCGGCGCCCGGCTCGCCGCCGGTGCCCGCGTCGGCGCCCCCGCCGATCTGGCCGCCGATGCCGATACCGGCGCCCGTTCCCTGATCGACTCCACCCGTCACGAGATGTGGTCCCGGCGCGGCCTCTTCGCGATGGCCGCGGGAGCGGCCGTCGTCACCGCGTGCGCACCCGAGCAGCCGGGGACCGTCGCCGACGACGGATCGGTCACCGTCGCCCATGCCTTCGGTGAGACGCGCATCCCGGCGCCGCCCACCCGGGTGGTCAGCGCCGGCCTGACCGACGCCGACGACCTGCTCGCACTCGGTGTGGTGCCGGTGGCGGTCACCGACTGGTTCGGCAACGAACCGTTCGGGGTGTGGCCGTGGGCGCAGCCCCGTCTCGGCGGTGCCCAGCCGGTCGTGCTCAGTCTCGCCGATGGCGTCCAGGTCGATCAGATCGCCGGGTTGCGGCCCGACCTGATCGTCGCCACCGACGCCGGCCTCGACGAGCAGACCTACCGCCGGCTCGCCGAGATCGCACCCACGCTGCCGCAGTCGGGTTCGGCGGCGTTCTTCGAGCCGTGGCGCGATCAGGCCACCGCGATCGGCCAGGCGGTGTTCCGCCGCGACGACATGGCCGCGCTCATCTCCGGGGTCGAAACCCGCTTCACCCAGGTCAAGGAGGCCCGTCCGCAGTTCTCCGACGTGTCGGTGCTCCTGCTCGACGGCCGGCTGACGCGCGGTGACGTGCGGGTCACCGGCCCGCCATGGCGGCGAGAGTTCCTGACCCAGATGGGATTGACCCTCGCCGACCCCGCCGAGCCGCTGATCCCCCGGGACCGCGTCGCCGACGTTCTCGACTCGGCGGACGTGCTGATCTGGACCACCGAGAGCCCCGAGGAGCAGGGTGCGCTGCTCGCCGACCCGGTCATCGCCGCCCTGTCCGCGACCCGCCGAGAGCGCCACGTGTTCACCGACAAGGAGCTCGCCGGAGCCATCGCCTACGCCTCGACGTTGTCCTGGCCGGTGGTCGCCGACAGGTTGCCGCCGATGATCGCCTCTGCGCTGAACTGATCTAATGGCTGCGTGACCAGCCCCGGAACCGTCGACCACGAGCACGCCGTCTTCGCTCGGGTGGGTTCGGCCTACTATCCGGTGCTCGTCGCCGTCTTCACCGCGCTGGTGATCGTCTCCAACGTCACCGCCACCAAGGGCGTCGAGTTCGGCCCGATCATCACCGATGGCGGATTCATCGTGTTCCCGCTGACCTACGTCATCGGCGACGTGCTGTCGGAGGTCTACGGATTCAAGGCCGCGCGGCGGGCCATCTACACCGGCTTCGCGATGAACGCGCTCGCCGCGGCGGCGTTCTGGGCGACGGTGTATCTGCCGGCGGCCGACTTCTATCCCAACCAGGAACACTTCGAGAACGTCGTCGGCGCCTACACGGCCTTGATCATCGCGGGTCTGGCCGGTTTCATCGTCGGGCAGACGCTCAACGCCTGGGTGGTGGTGCTGATCAAGGAGCGCACCAAGGAGAAACACCTGTGGGCGCGGCTGATCGGGTCCACGTTCGTCGGTCAACTGGGTGACACCGTGGTGTTCTGCGCGATCGCCGCCAGCGCGATCGGCATCTCGACATTCGGCGACTTCGCCACGTACACCGCCCAAGGCTGGGTGTACAAGACCGCTATCGAGGTCGTGATGCTGCCGATCACCTACCGGGTGATCGCGGTGATCAAGCGGCGCGAGCCGACCTATCAGCTCGCAGGTTGAGTTCTCGTTAAGACCGCTCTGGCAAGAGTCCCAGAGCTGCGCCGACCGGGAGCTTTCCAAGCTACTCGGCGGTAGCTTTGGGTCATGAGCGTGACAGCCGACGCGAAGGACGCGATGCGCACCGGCGGCGTGGGGATCCGCGACTACGGTGATCGTGCGCTGCTGATCGAATGCGACAGCACCGCCGAGGTCCTGGCCTGGACCGAGACGCTGCGCGCCGCCGAGCTACCCGGCGTGGACGACCTCGTACCTGCCGCCCGCACCGTGTTGATCAAGCTCGCCGGGGTCGAGTACCGGGCGCCCACGCGGCAGCGCCTGGGCACGGTCCGCCCCACCGACGAGAGCGTCCACGCCGCCGCCCCTCCCGAGGGCCGCGCCGACGTCGTGATCGACGTCGTCTACGACGGCGCCGACCTCGACGAGGTGGCACGGCTGACCGGGCTGGACGTCGATCAGGTCGTCGCCGCCCACACCGGCGCCCCGTGGCGGGTCGGGTTCAGCGGCTTCGCGCCGGGCTTCGCCTATCTGGTCGGCGGCGACGAACGCCTGGCCGTACCGCGGCGCACGGATCCGCGCACCAAGGTCCCCGTCGGCTCGGTCGGCCTGGCCGGCGAGTTCAGCGGGATCTACCCACGTGAGTCCCCCGGGGGTTGGCAGCTGATCGGTCGGACGTCGGCGACGTTGTGGGACATCGACCGTGACGATCCCGCCCTGCTGATGCCGGGCATGTGGGTCCAGTTCCGGGCGGTGCAGTCATGAGCGTCACCTTGGAGGTCCTCCAGACCGGGCCGCTCGCGCTCGTGCAGGACCTGGGCCGAGCCGGTCTGTCGCATCTCGGCGTGACCCGCTCCGGCGCAGCCGACCGGCGCTCCCACACGCTGGCCAACCGGCTGGTCGCCAACCCGGGCGACCGCGCCACCGTCGAGGTGACCATGGGCGGCTTCACCGCCCGCGTGCACGGCGGGGCAGGCGAGGAAGGCATCGCCATCGCGGTGACCGGCGCGGACACCGACCCGGCTGCCGACGGAATCCCCTTCGGCTCCAACAGCATCCACTACGTCCACGACGGCGAGGTCATCTCGCTGCACCCGCCCCGCTCGGGCCTGCGCTCCTATCTGGCCGTGCGCGGCGGCGTCGATGTCGAGCCGGTGCTCGGTTCGCGCAGCTACGACGTGATGTCGGCGATCGGGCCGCTCCCGCTGCGCCCCGGCGACGTTCTGCCGGTCGGCGCGCACACCACCGATTTCCCCGAGGTCGACCAGGCGCCGGTGGCCGCGCTCGTCGACGACGTGCTCGAGCTGGATGTGGTGCCCGGCCCCCGCGACGACTGGTTCGCCGACGCCGACATCCTGGTGCGCACCAACTGGCAGGTCACCAACCGCAGCGACCGGGTGGGGATCCGGTTAATCGGGATGCCGCTGGAGTACCGCTGGCCCGACCGCCAGCTGCCCAGCGAAGGCGCCACCCGCGGAGCCATCCAGGTCCCGCCCAACGGTTTCCCGGTGATCCTCGGGCCCGATCATCCGGTCACCGGCGGCTACCCGGTCATCGGGGTCGTGGTGGACGACGACATCGACCGGCTCGCCCAGGCACGCCCCGGCCAGACGGTCCGGCTGCACTGGTCGCGGCCGCGCCGCCCGATCGACGCCTGAGCGGTCGCCGCAGTCGTCGCCCGACTGCGGCGCGCCGACGACGTCCGGTCGCGCGGACCGCCGAGCAGTCGCCGGCGTGCGTTTCCAGCGCGGCAGGGCGGGCGCTGGTAGAACCGGAGGTGTGCGCGCACGTCTCGTCCACACCGCGGACCTCGACGACGAGACCCGTGAGCACGCCCGCGCCATGGTGATGGAGGCGTTCGACGGGGAATTCACCGACGACGACTGGGACCACGCGCTCGGCGGCATGCACGCCGTCATCTGCTGGCGCGGCGCGCTGATCGGCCACGCCGCGGTGGTCCTGCGCCGTCTGCTCCACCGCGACACCGTGCTGCGGTGCGGCTATGTCGAGGCCGTCGCCGTGCGGGAGGACCAGCGCGGCCAAGGATTGGGTACCGCGCTGATGGATGCCGCCGAGCAGGTGATCCGCGGCGGCTACCACCTGGGTGCGCTCAGCGCGACCGAGCTGGGCCGGCCGGTGTACGTCGGTCGCGGGTGGCTCGGGTGGCGGGGGCCGACCTCGGTCCTGTCCCCCGCCGGGCTGACCCCGACACCCGACGACGACGGTTCGGTGATGGTCCTGCCCGCGCAGCTGCCGCCGGGGGTCGAGCTGGACCCCGACGCCGCCCTGACCTGCGACTGGCGTACCGGAGATGTCTGGTGAGCCGAGCTCACATCCCGGCGGCGATGACGGTGAGCGGAAATTCACGGCCTGAGCGGGCGCGACACGACCGGGCAATCACCGCTTAATCAGCATGAAACATGGCGCCAATAGACAGAACACATGAGTGAGCCGGACTTCTCACCGCTCACCGGATTTCGGGTGGCGGTGACATCAGCGCGGCGTGCCGACGAACTCGCCACGCTGCTGCGGCGCCGTGGTGCCACCGTCACCAGCGCCGCCGCCATCGAGATGGTCCCGCTACCCGACGACGACGAGCTACAGCAGAACACGGTGTCGCTGATCGAGTCGCCGCCCGACATCGTCATCGCCACCACCGGCATCGGGTTCCGTGGCTGGATGTCGGCGGCGGACGGTTGGGGTGTCGCCACCGCGCTGACCGACGCGCTGAGCAAGGCCCGCGTCGTCTCACGGGGCCCCAAAGCCACCGGCGCGCTGCGCGCGGGGGGCCTGCCCGAGGAATGGTCGCCGGACTCGGAATCCTCGCGCGAGGTGCTGCACTACCTGCTCGAAGGCGGGATCGCGGGTACGCGCATCGCGGTGCAGCTGCACGGCGCGACCGACGACTGGGATCCGTTCCCGGAGTTCCTCGACGAGCTGCGCGCAGCCGGCGCCGAAGTCGTGCCGATCCGGGTGTACCGGTGGCATCCGGCGCCCCGCAACGGCGACTTCGACCAGCTGGTCGCGGGCATCGCCGAGGAGAAATTCGACGCGGTGAGCTTCACCTCGGCTCCGGCCGTCGCGTCGGTGCTGATGCGCGCAGGCGAGATGGGGCTGGAGGCCGAGGTGCTCTCGGCGCTGCGCGGCGGCGTGCACGCGATGTGCGTCGGTCCGGTCACCGCCCGGCCCCTGGTCCGTCTCGGCGTGCCGACCTCGGCCCCCGAGCGGATGCGGCTGGGCGCGCTGGCCCGCCACATCACCGACGAACTCCCGCTGCTGCAATCCCGGACCGTGCGGGTGGCGGGCCATCTGCTCGAGATCCGCGGCAACTGCGTGCTGGTCGACGGCGCGGTCAAGACGATGTCGCCGGCGGCCATGGCGACCATCCGGGCGCTGGCGCTGCGGCCCGGCACGGTGGTGTCGCGGGCCGATCTGCTGCGGGCGCTGCCGGGCAGCAGCACCGACACCCACGCGGTGGAGACCGCCGTGCTGCGGCTGCGCACCGCGCTGGGCGACAAGAAGATGGTGGCCACCGTCGTCAAACGCGGCTACCGGTTGCCCGTCGACGAGGCGTTCGCCTCATGAGCTTCGTGCTGGTCGCACACGGCACCCGGCTGCCGCGCGGGGTCTCGCTGATCGGCGATCTCGCCGACCGGGTGGCACAGACCCTCGACCGGCCGGTGCACGTCGCGTTCGTCGATGTCCTGGGCCCCACGCCGGCCGAGTTGCTCAGCGCCACCACCGATCGGACCGCCGTGCTGGTGCCGGCGTTCCTGGCTCGCGGCTATCACGTCCGCCGCGACATCCCCGCCCACGTCGCCGACAGCGGCCACCCCGATGTCACCGTCACCGCCGCCCTCGGTCCCGACCCTGCACTGATCCGCGTTCTCGTCGACCGACTACTCGAAACAGGTTGGTGTCCCGACGATTCCGTCATCCTGGGCGCGGCAGGCACCTCGGATCCCGATGCGATGCGCGATCTGCACACGACCGCCACCGGGCTGTCGGCGGCCCTCGGCTCGCGAGTCGAGTTGGCATTCGCCGCCACCGGCGAACCCCGCGTCGCCGAGGCCGTCACAGCCGTCCGCGCCCGCGACCACCGGCGCGTCGTGGTGGCGTCCTACCTGTTGTCGGAGGGGCTGTTCCAGGACCGGCTGCGCGCCAGCGGCGCCGATCTGGTGACCGATCCGCTGGGCACACACCCGGGGATCACCCGGCTGATCAGCAACCGCTTCCAGCGGGCCGGTGCAGAAGTCTCAGGGATGCGGGGTCGTTGACGGCGGCAGGCTCGCGACCAGCGGGGTGTCGGCCCCGACCCGGCCCAGGCTCAGCGCACCGCCCGGATCACCCAGCGGCGCATCGCGACCCGGCAGGGTCATGGTGAAGAACGCGGCGTTGTCCTCGAGGTACTGCGCCTCCTCGTCGGGCAGGTCGGTCTCGTAGTAGATCGCCTCCACCCGGCAGGCCAGCCGGCATGCGCCGCAGTCCACGCATTCGTTGGGGTTGATGTACATGGCCCGGTCGCCTTCGTAGATGCAGTCCGCCGGGCACTCCTGCATGCAGGACTTGTCCACGATGTCCACGCATGCGCTGCCGATCACGTAGGTCATGGCCACCACGCTAGGCAGCGCCGGTGGCCGCGTCGTGGGCCGAAAGTCCTCACTTTGGTCTCGAACGGACAACGCCCGCGCGGGTAGGGCCGCGGGTGAGGCCGGGCCGCGGCCGCGAAATAGGATTCCTGGTCGCGATTCGGCGCTGAAAGCAGCCCGGAATCCTATTCCGCGGTGGATCAGGAGCCCACCTGGACGTCGCCGTCGGAGGTGAGCCGGGTGGCGTAGACGGGCAGACTGCGTTCCGGGTCGTCGAGGCAGCGCCCGTCGTCGAGCGCGAACGCCTGCTTCTTGATCGGTGACTGGACGGTGGGGCGCCCGCCGCGATCGCCGACGATGCCCCGCGACATCACGGCGGCCCCGGAGAACGGGTCGATGTTGCCGACCGCGCGCAACGAGCCGTCGTCGAGCCGGAACAGCGCGGCCTGCACGCCGTCGGGCAGCAGCACGCCCACACCACGGTTGGGCAGCAGCCGGTCGTACGGGCACGCGGTCGTCCACACGGTGACGTCACCGAGCAGCGTCATCGTCGTTCACCCACCGATCTTCGGCATGCCGATGTCGGTGGGCACCCGCCGCCCGGACCGCTCGGTGAACGTCACCGTCGGGTCGACGACGTCCGGCGCATTGACGAACGACACGAACCGGGAGAGCTTGTCGGGATCCTCGAGCACGCCTTTCCACTCACACGCATAGCCCTCGACGTGACGCGCCACGGCCGCCTCGAACTCGGCGGCCAACCCCAGCGAGTCGTCACACACCACCTCACGCACGTGGTCGAGACCGAGCTCCTCGACCCATGGCGCGGTGCGCTGCAGCCGGTCGGCCGTGCGGATGTAGAACATCAGGAAGCGGTCGACGTAGCGGACCAGCGTCTCGTCGTCGAGGTCACCGGCGAGCAGCTCGGCGTGGCGCGGCGTCATCCCGCCGTTGCCGCCCACGTAGAGGTTCCACCCGGTTTCGGTGGCGATGACGCCGACGTCCTTGCCGCGCGCCTCCGCACATTCCCGGGCACATCCGGACACCCCCATCTTGATCTTGTGTGGGGCGCGCAGACCCCGGTAGCGCAGCTCGAGGTTGATGGCCATCTGCACCGAATCCTGTTGCCCGTACCGGCACCAGTCACTGCCGACGCAGCTCTTCACGGTGCGCAGCGCCTTGCCGTAGGCGTGTCCGGATTCCATGCCGCCCTCCACCAGGCGCCGCCAGATCTCGGGCAGCTGGTCCACGCGCGCGCCGAACATGTCGATGCGCTGGCCGCCGGTGATCTTGGTGTAGAGGTCGAATTCCTTGGCGATCTCGCCGATCAGGATGAGGTGGTCGGGGGTGATGTCGCCGCCCGGCACGCGGGGCACCACCGAATAGCTGCCGTTGCGCTGGATGTTGGCCAGGAAGTGGTCGTTGGAGTCCTGCAGCGACGCCTGCTCGCCGTCGAGGATGTGCTCCGAACTGGTCGAGGCCAGGATCGACGCGACGACGGGTTTGCATATGTCGCAACCCTTTCCGGTGCCGA
This sequence comes from Mycolicibacterium poriferae, assembly GCF_010728325.1. The sequence goes on along the minus strand of NZ_AP022570.1, from coordinate 880,673 downwards.
ACCGCTCGATCAGACCCGAGAACGTCCGAATCGTGGTGGCCGAGACGATTTCGAACAGCTCGGCACGCGAGTTGCTGAAATGCTCGCACAGCGCCTTGGACTGCGCGACGCCTTCAGCCTCGAGCAGCTGCTTGAGCAGCGGCACGCACGAACCACAGCTGGTGCCCGCCTGGGTACATTTCTTCAGCGCGGGCACGTCGTGGCAGCCCTGGGCGATCGCGCCGGTGAGATCACCCTTGGTGACGTTGTTGCAGGAACAGATCTGGGCCGCCTCCGGAAGCGCGCCGACACCGAGACCTGTTGACCCACCGGATGTCCCAGCCGGGGCGATCAACGCCATCGGGTCGCCGGGCAGCTGTTCGCCGACCATCGGCCGCAGGATCCCGTACGCCGAGGCGTCACCGACGAGAATGCCACCCAGTAACGTCTTCGCGTCGTCGGACAGCACGAGCTTGGCGTAGGTCTGCCCCACCGCGTCGTTGACGACGACCTCCAGGCAGTCCGGGGTGACGCCCATCGCGTCGCCGAAGCTGGCCACGTCGACGCCGAGAAGCTTGAGTTTGGTGGACATGTCGGCTTCGGGGAAGTCCGCACCGCCACCGAGCAGTCGGTCGGCGACCACCTCGGCGCTGGTGTAGCCGGGACCGACCAGGCCGTAGCACCGGCCTTCGATCGCGGCCACCTCACCGATGGCATACACGCTGGGATCGTCGGTGACACAGGTCAGGTCGGTCAGCACCCCGCCTCGCTCGGCGAGCTGCAGACCGCAGGCGCGGGCCAGCTCGTCGCGGGGCCGCACCCCGGCCGCGAAGACGACCAGGCCTGCGTCGATGACGGTCCCGTCGCTGAGCGTCACGTGCACCGAGTCGCTGTCCGCCGACCGGCGCAGCGGGCGGTTGCGTTGGGCCGGTGCGATGGATTCGGTGCTCACCCCGGTGTGCACGGCGATGCCGAGGTCGCTGATCATCCGGCCCAGCAGCGCGCCGCCGGCCTCGTCGAGCTGCTGGGCCATCAGGCGCGGCGCCATCTCGACGACGTGGGCCGTCACACCGAAGGTGCGCAGCGCATTCGCCGCTTCCAGACCGAGCAGGCCGCCGCCGATCACGACTCCGGCATCGGTGTGCCCGGCGGCCAGGGTCCGCTGCGCGTCGGCGTGGATCGCGTCGAGGTCGTCGAGGGTGCGGTAGACGTGGCAGCAGGGCAGGTCGCGGCCCGGGACCGGGGGGACGAACGCTGAGGAACCGGTGGCCAGCACCAGGGCGTCATAGCCGATCCGGGAACCGTCGGCGGTGACGACGGTCCTGGCGTCCCGGTCGATATCGACGACCCGGGTGTCCAGCCGCAGCTCGACCGACGGATCGCCGGCGTAGTCGTTGCCGGGCAACGCGAGCCGGGCGCGGTCCCAGTGCTCGGTGTATCCGGTGAGGCCGACCCGGTCGTAGGCGGCGTCGCGCTCCTCGGCGAGCACGGTGATCCGCCACCTGCCCTCGGTGTCGCGGGAGCGTAGCGCCTCGACGAAACGGTGGCCGACCATCCCGTGGCCGACGACCACGACATGTGAAGTGGCAGCCATGGAACCGAACCTACGAACCCGATATTGCCGCCGTGTCGCCTCCTGTGAAGCGGTCATCACAGCTTGCTCACGTGGGCCCGTGACGACCTGTGAGGACCTTCGCTCAGAGCGAAACCCCATCCGGAACATGAGCGGGGTCCGCTCAAGTTCTACAAGGTGAACGAACCGGCGCCCGAGCCGGTCACGACTCGAGGAGATGACGACAATGGCAAATGCAGTATCACTGCGGTCGCGGCCCGCTCTCACGCCGTGGAACACCGACCGCTGGGTCCGCGACTTCTTCGGCCCTGCCGCCGGCGACTGGGCCGGCGGCATCAACCCGGCCGTCGAGGTCACCAAAGACGGTGAGGACGCCGTGATCCGGGTGGATCTGCCCGGCGTCGACGTCGACAAGGACGTCACCGTCGAGATCGACAAGGGCCGACTGGTCGTCAAGGGCGAACGCCGCGACGAGCGAACCGAGGAGGACGCCGAGGGCCACCGCAGGTTCAGCGAAGTGCGCTACGGCTCGTTCCACCGCTCGTTCGGACTACCCGCCCACGTCACCGGTGACGCGGTGTCGGCGTCCTACGACGCCGGCGTGCTGACCGTCCGCGTGGCCGGAGCCCATAAGAGCGCCGACGCGCAGCGCATCGCGATCGACAGCAAGTAACCCACGGAGCAGAACCGGTGGGAGCCAGCGGCTCCCACCGGTTACTGTGTTGCGGCCATGGATACGAGACTGGGCATCGACACGACGCTGACCGTGCTCGCCTCCGGGCTGATCTTCGCCTGGGCCCTGGTCCTCGGGATCTGGAAGTACCGTCAGATGGCGACCAGCCCCACGCATCTGGCTCACCCCTACGTCGACATCGCGCACCGCGCGGCGCTGCTCTACTCATTCGCCACCATGCTGCTGGCCGTCTTCGTCGAACTCAGCGCATGGCCCGCCGCGCTCAATCTGGCCGCTGCCGCGGTCGTGGTCTTCTTCTTCGTGGCGGCGATCGTGAGCTACGTCGTCCACGGCTTCCGCCGCGACACCACCAATCAGTTCCAGCACGTCGACACCAAGATCCGTCTGGCGATGGCCGCACTGATCATCGGCGAGGTCGGCGGGTTCGCCGTGCTACTCGCCGGATTCATCGTGGGCCAGTTCGGCTGACCGGCCGTCGTGCCACGTCGGACGCGGATCTGCCTTCGCGTCTGCCCGGCGTGGCGAGGATGAGTGCGCCGGACCCGGGCGACGCCGGCCGGGCACCGGAGCCAGGCGACGTCGGCCGGGCGCGGATGCCGGGCGATCGAGCACACATGCCCAACTCGCCGGCAGATTTCTCGACAACGGCCCCCTCCCGGCCCACGGTGCGGTATTTATTACCATGAAGTAAGAACACTTGTTTACTGAAGAGGTGCGTTGTGCCGGATCATCGCGTGATCATCGTCGGAACCGACGGCTCCGAGACGTCCATCCGCGCGGTCGAGAAGGCCGCCGGGCTGGCCGCAGAGTCCAACGCCCGGCTGGTGGTCGCCTCGGCGTACCAGGCCGACCATCACCCCTCCGGCGCTCCCGACCCCGACCAGCCCCGCGACGAGCGCTACCGGACGACGGGCAACGCTCCGGTCTACGACCTGCTGCGCGACGCGTCGTCACGGGCCAGGAAAGCCGGCGCGCATGACGTCGAAGAGCGAGCCGTCGAGGGTGCGCCCGCCGACGCGCTGGTGGCACTCGCCGAGGAACTCGACGCCGACCTGCTGGTGGTGGGCAGCGTCGGGATGAACTCGATGGTCGGGCGGCTCGTCGGATCGGTGCCTCGCCTGGTGCGCAAGCGGGCCAAGACCGAGGTACTGATCGTCGAGACGGACTGAGCGTTTTTCAGGTCCAGCGCCCGAGGATCTCGGTGGCCCGTTCGGCCAGCGCCGCCTGCCACAGTGGTCCGAAGCTGATGCGCGCCACGCCCAGCGGACCGTAGGACGACGGGTCCGCCTTGGCCGGATCGGCGATCGCGTTCACCGGTAGCGGCAACTCCGAGGTCAAGCGCTGCAACGTATCCGGATCGTGGAACCCGACCGGGTACAACACGTCGGCGCCCGCCTCGGCGGCGTGCCGGAGCCGGGCGATCGCACGGTCGACCCGATCGGCCTCGTCGCCGTCGGCCCGCAGAAACAGATCGGTGCGGGCGTTGATGACGACATGCACGCCGGCCGCCGCAGCCGCGGCACGCAGCGCGTCGACCAGTTCGGCGTGCTCACCGGCCGAACGCAGCCGCCCACCCTCGCTGTGCACGGTGTCCTCGATGTTCAGCCCCACCGCACCGGCGGACAGCAGCCCGTCGATCAACCGGGCAGGCAGCTCCGCATAGCCGGACTCGATGTCGACCGACACCGGCACGTCGACCGCGGCCGTGATCTGCGTGACCCGGGCGAGCAGTTCTTCGAACGACATTCCCTCGTTGTCGGGTCTGCCGACCGAGTCCGCCACCGGATGGCTGCCGACCGTCAACGCTCCGAACCCGGCGTCGACAGCCAGCCGGGCCGACCACGCGTCCCACACCGTCGGCAGGATCACCGGGTCGCCCGGCGTGTGCATCCGCAACAGCGTCTCCGCTGCGTCTTTCAGCCGTTCAGGCCCCATCGATACGCTCCGCCCGTCAAAGTGATCTGTCTCACCATTACTTCGATGATGTGGCTAGCATCGGGTGTCGTAGTGTGATTCCTGACACCCTTCAGCCCAAGGAGGTCACTTGTCCAGCACCACCGAACTCGCCGAGCTTCACGATCTCATCGGAAACCTCCGGCGGTGCGTGACATCGCTGGCGTCGCGATACGGGGACAGCCCAGCCACCCGTCGCATCGTCAATGACGCCGAGCGCATCCTCAACGATATCGACCGACTCGACATCGACGCAGAAGAATTGGAGCTGGCGCGCGGGGTGACCCGCCATCAGCACGTCGCCGAGCGCATCCCGATCCCGGATACGCAATACGACACGGACTTCTGGCGCGGCGTCGACGACGAAGGCCTCGGCGGGACGCGCTGAACTCACGCTGTGCCCGGGGAGGCACACTGAGCACGTGGGACAAAAGAACACCGAAAGGCAAATGTGAGCGCACCCGCCGCCGACCGCAACGCGACCGGCGTCTTCTCTCCTGGTCGTGCCCAGATCTCGCAGCGGACGCTGCGCACCGACAACTGGTGGAAGTCGCCCGTCATCATCGACCTCGGCTTCGCCGCGTTCATCGTCTACGCGACGGTGCGGGCGTTCATGCAGAACTGGTACTACGTACCCGAGTACCACTACCTGACGCCGTTCTACTCACCGTGCGTGAGCACCGGCTGCAGCCCGGAGGCCAGCCACTTCGGGCAGTTCCTGCCCGACGTGTGGTGGTTGCCCTACGCGGCGCTGTCGCTGCCGTTCCTGTTGCTGTTCCGGCTGACCTGCTACTACTACCGCGGCGCCTACTACCGCACCGTCTGGCAGGCCCCCACGGCGTGCGCGGTGGCCGAACCGCACGCCACCTACACCGGTGAGACCCGCTTCCCGCTGATCATCCAGAACACCCACCGGTACTTCTTCTACATCGCCGCGATCATCTCGATCATCAACACCTACGACGCGATCCTGGCGTTCACCAAGGAAGACGGCAGCTTCGGTTTCGGCCTGGGCAACGTCGTCCTGGTTACCAACGTCGTGCTGTTGTGGGCCTACACGTTGTCGTGTCACTCGTGCCGCCACGTCGCCGGCGGCCGGCTCAAGCACTTCTCGAAACACCCTGTGCGGTACTGGCTCTGGACGCAGATCAGCAAGATCAACACCCGGCACAAGACCTTCGCGTGGATCACCCTCGGCACCTTGATGTTCACCGACTTCTACGTGATGGCGCTGGCCGCCGGGTGGTTCCCCGACCTGCGTTTCATTGGCTGACAACTTAATTCCAGGACTAGTTGAGGGTGATTTGTGATGAGTGAGTTGGAACGGCACGAGTACGACGTCGTCGTGATCGGTGCCGGCGGCGCTGGTTTGCGCGCGGTGATCGAGGCACGTGAACGCGGCCTGCGGGTCGCGGTGATCACCAAGTCGTTGTTCGGCAAGGCGCACACCGTCATGGCCGAGGGTGGCTGCGCGGCCGCCATGCGCAACGTCAACACCAAGGACTCGTGGCAGGTGCACTTCGGTGACACCATGCGCGGCGGCAAGTTCCTCAACAACTGGCGCATGGCCGAACTGCACGCGCAGGAAGCGCCCGACCGGGTGTGGGAGCTGGAGACCTACGGCGCGCTGTTCGACCGCACCAAGGACGGCAAGATCAGCCAGCGCAACTTCGGTGGGCACACCTATCCGCGGCTGGCCCACGTCGGTGACCGCACCGGTCTGGAGATCATCCGCACGCTGCAGCAGAAGATCGTGTCGCTGCAGCAGGAGGACAAGGCCGAACTCGGCGACTACGAGGCCCGGATCCGGGTCTTCCACGAGGTCGCCGTCACCGAGCTGATCCTGGAGAACGGCAAGGTGGCCGGCGCGTTCGGCTACTACCGCGAGACCGGCGAGTTCGTCCTGTTCGAGGCGCCCGCGGTGGTGCTGGCCACCGGCGGCATCGGCAAGTCCTACAAGGTGTCCTCGAATTCCTGGGAGTACACCGGCGACGGCCACGCGCTGGCACTGCGGGCCGGTTCGGCGCTGATCAACATGGAGTTCATCCAGTTCCACCCGACCGGGATGGTCTGGCCTCTGTCGGTCAAGGGCATCCTCGTCACCGAGGGTGTGCGCGGCGACGGCGGAGTGTTGAAGAACTCCGAGGGCAAGCGGTTCATGTTCGACTACATCCCCGACGTCTTCAAGGGCCAGTACGCCGAGACCGAGGAGGAGGCCGACCAGTGGCTCAAGGACAACGACTCCGCCCGGCGCACCCCTGACCTGTTGCCCCGCGACGAGGTCGCCCGCGCGATCAACACCGAGGTCAAGGAAGGCCGCGGCACCCCGCACGGCGGCGTCTACCTCGACATCGCCTCCCGCATGTCGTCCGAGGAGATCAAGCGACGGCTGCCGTCGATGTATCACCAGTTCATCGAGCTCGCCGAGGTGGACATCACCACCGACGAGATGGAGGTCGGGCCGACCTGCCATTACGTGATGGGCGGGATCGAGGTCGACCCGGACAGCGGCGCCGCGGCGACGCCCGGGCTGTTCGCCGCGGGCGAGTGCGCCGGCGGCATGCACGGCTCGAACCGGTTGGGTGGCAACTCGCTGTCGGACCTGCTGGTGTTCGGCCGGCGTGCCGGCCTCGGCGCGGCGGACTACGTGCGGGCGATGTCGGACCGTCCCAAGGTCAGCGACGACTCGGTCGAGAAGGCCACCGCGATGGCACTGGCCCCGTTCGACGGCCCCGGCGACGGCTCGGCACCGGAGAACCCGTACACCCTGCAGCTGGACATGCAGGACACGATGAACAACCTGGTCGGCATCATCCGCAAGTCCGACGAGATGCAGGAGGCCCTGGACAAACTGCAGGAGCTGCGCCGGCGCTACCGCAACGTCAAGGTCGAAGGGGATCGCAAGTTCAACCCGGGTTGGCACCTGGCGATGGACCTGCGCAACATGCTGCTGGTCAGCGAGTCGGTCGCGAAGTCGGCGATCACCCGCACCGAGAGCCGCGGCGGACACACCCGTGACGACTACCCCCAGATGGACGCCCAGTGGCGCAACGCGCTGCTGGCGTGCCGCGTCGAGGGCGACGATCCGGTGGTCCCCGACGTCACCGTCGAGAAGCAACGGCAAGTGCCGATGCGACCGGACCTGCTCGAGTGTTTCGAGCTGTCCGAACTCGAGAAGTACTACACCGACGACGAGCTCGTCGAACATCCGCAACGGAAGGGCTGAAGCCATGGCTGCATACGACGCGAAGATGCGAGTCTGGCGCGGCGACGCCAGCGGGGGCGAGCTCAAGGACTACACCGTCGAGGTCAACGACGGCGAGGTGGTGCTCGACATCATCCACCGGCTGCAGCAGACGCAGACCGGCGACCTGGCGGTGCGGTGGAACTGCAAGGCGGGCAAGTGCGGATCGTGTTCGGTTGAGATCAACGGGCGTCCCCGGCTGGCGTGCATGACCCGGATGTCGACGTTCGACGAGAACGAGGTCGTCACCGTCACCCCGATGCGGACCTTCCCGGTGATGCGCGACCTGGTGTGCGATGTGTCCTTCAACTACGAGAAGGCCCGCGAGATCCCGTCGTTCACCCCGCCGAAGGATCTGCAGCCCGGTGAGTACCGGATGGCGCAGGAGGACGTGAACCGCTCGCAGGAGTTCCGCAAGTGCATCGAGTGCTTCCTGTGTCAGAACGTCTGCCACGTCAACCGTGACCACGAGGAGAACAAGGAAGCGTTCTCCGGGCCGCGCTACCTGATGCGCCAGGCCGAGCTGGACATGCACCCCCTGGACGTGCACGGCCGGCGGGCCGAACAGGCGCAGGAAGAGAACGGCCTGGGCTATTGCAACATCACGAAGTGCTGCACCGAGGTCTGCCCCGAGCACATCAAGATCACCGACAACGCGCTGATCCCGATGAAAGAGCGTGCGGCCGACCGTAAGTACGACCCGATCGTGTGGCTGGGCAACAAGCTGTTCCGCAGGTGAGCGCGGGCGACGCTGACCCGGGCGCGGTGCGTTCGCGCGCGACGTGCACCCGGCCTGAGTTCCGTTGATACTGCGTTCACCGCGGTCTCCACTCGCACTTCGCCGCAAAGGATGCAGTCTCAACGCCCCTGGGGGTTCAGGACGCCATAGGTCACATCAGGAGGGGGCGAGCGGGCGGCCGGTGAGCGGGCTCGAGTAGACGACGTTCGTGGTGATGGCACCCAGCGTGGCGATCCGTCCGGTGACACGCTCCAGGTCGGCCATCGAACGGGCCAACACCTTGAGAATGAAGCAGTCGTTGCCGGTGACGTGATGGGCCTCGGTGATCTCGGGGGTCACCTCCAGCAGATCATGCAGTGGCGAGTAATTGCCGGACGGATACGCCAGCCGCACGAACGCGGTGATCGGATATCCGAGGGCCTCCGGGGACACGCAGGCGGTGTAGCCGGTGATGACACCGCCGTCGACCAGGCGGCGCACCCGGTCGGCCGTCGCGCTGGGCGACAACGAGACCGCGCGGGCCAGGTCAGCGGTGCTCATCCGGCCGTCGCCCTGCAGCGCCGCGAGGATCGCTTCGTCGGTGCGATCCAGGCTGATGCGGCTGTTCTCCGCCATAGCGGCGATCATCCCATCCGCGTTTCTCTAGAGTTCGAGCATGCCGACCCCCGCCCGACTGCTGCTCGACCCGAACCGCTTCGACCCGCACCACCTCGATGCGGAGTCGCGGCGGCAGCTGCAGGCCCTGATCGACTGGTTCGAAGAGCGCGGCAAGACCCGCCTGCTGCGCGACGACCTGGAAGCCACGTGGGTGACCGACTTCCTGGACTTCGTCCGGCGTGAGCGACTGTTCGCCACATTCCTGACGCCGTCGGAGTTCGCCGGCGGCGACCCGAACAAGCGCTGGGACACCTCACGCAACGCAGTCCTCAGCGAGATACTCGGCTTCTACGGGCTGTCGTACTGGTACGCCGAGCAGGTCACGATCCTCGGGCTCGGCCCGATCTGGCAGAGCGACAACGTCAAGGCCAAGGAGAAGGCGGCCGCCCAACTCGACGCCGGTGGCGTGATGGCCTTCGCGTTGTCCGAACGCGAGCACGGCGCTGACATCTACAACACCGACATGCTCCTCACGCCCGGTACCGATGAGCGCTCGCGCGAAGAGCAGACCGGCACCGATGAGCGCTCGCGCGAAGAGCAGACCGGCACCGATGAGCGCTCGCGCGAAGAGCAGACCGGCACCGATGAGCGCTCGCGCGAAGAGCAGACCGGCACCGATGAGCGCTCGCGCGAAGAGCAGACCGGTACCGATGACGACGAAGGGGTCGCCTTCCGGGCCACCGGCGAGAAGTACTACATCGGCAACGGCAACGTGGCGGGGATGGTGTCGGTGTTCGGGCGCCGCACCGACATCGACGGGGCCGACGGCTACGTCTGGTTCGTTGCCGACAGCGGCCACGGGAACTACGAGCTGCTCGGCAACGTCGTGCACGGGCAGATGTACGTCAGCAATTTCCGGCTGACCGACTACCCGGTGTACGAGGAGGACATCCTGTGCACCGGGCCCGATGCGTTCTCCGCCGCCCTGAACACCGTCAACGTGGGCAAGTTCAACCTGTGCAGCGGCTCGATCGGGATGTGCGAGCACGCCTTCTACGAGGCGATCACCCACGCCAACAACCGCATCCTGTACGGCAACCCGGTCACCGACTTTCCGCACGTGCGGGCCAGCTTCGTCGACGCCTACGCCCGGCTGATCGCGATGAAGCTGTTCAGCGACCGCGCCATCGACTACTTCCGCAGCGCGGGGCCACAGGACCGGCGCTACCTGCTGTTCAACCCGGTGACCAAGTCCAAGGTCACCTCCGAGGGCGAGACGGTGGTGACGCTGCTCTGGGACGTCCTGGCCGCCAAGGGTTTCGAGAAGAACACCTACTTCTGCGAGGTGGCGCGGCTGATCGGTGCGCTCCCCAGGCTCGAAGGCACGGTGCACGTCAACGTCGCCCAGATCCTCAAGTTCATGCCCAACTTCATGTTCAACCCCACCGACTACCCGCCGATCGGCACCCGGAACGACCCCGCCGACGACGTGTTCTTCTGGTCGCAGGGTCCGGCCCGCGGCGCGTCGAAGGTCCAGTTCGCCGACTGGGCCCCGGTGTACGAGAGGCACCTCGACATCCCCAACGTCGGCGTCTTCTACGAGCAGGTGCAGGCGTTCAAAGAACTGCTCTCCACCGCGGCACCCGACGCCGACCAACAGCGCGACCTGGACTTCGTGCTCGTGGTCGGGCACCTGTTCACACTGGTGGTGTACGGACAGTTGATCCTCGAGCAGGCCGAGTTGACGGGGCTGGATGCCGAGTTCCGCGAGCTCGTCGACCAGATCTTCGACGTTCAGGTCCGCGACTTCTCCGCCTACGCCGTCGCGCTGCACGGCAAGCCGAGCTCGACCGCGGCCCAGCAGGAGTGGGCAATGTCCGCGGTGCGGAAGCCGGCCACCGACCCGGCACGCTTCGACCGGGTGTGGGAGCACGTGCGGGACTACGACGGCGCCTACGCCATGCGCCCCTGACCGATACCGCGGATTCCCCGGCCCAACGCTGGAGAATCCGTGGAATCGCGGGGCGGACGCCGCCTTTTCCGTGGCTCACTGGTTCCTTCGCGGGTTCGCCCGCGCTTCGATGAACACATGACAGAAGCCCGCGCGTTCTTCGCCGCCAAACTCGCCTTCGAGATCGACCCCGCCGACCTGGCCGCCCTCCGCGCGGCCGGCAGAGCTCCCGTCGTCGTCGATACCCGCTCATTACCGGCGTGGCAGCAGGGGCGCGTGCCAGGCGCCGTGCACATCCCCGGCGCCGACCTCGCGTCGCGCGCCACCGCTGTGCTGCCGGACCGGGACGCCGACATCGTCGTGTACTGCTGGGGCCCGGGTTGCAACGGAGCGACCAAGGCCGCGCACGCCCTGGCCGAACTGGGCTACTCGCGGGTGCGTGAGTTGATCGGCGGCTTCGAGTACTGGGTCCGGGAAGGGTTCGCGATCCAGTCGGACCAGGGCCGGACGCGCCGCCCCGTGGACCCGCTGACCGCCGTCCCGCCGGCCGCGGTCGGCAACGACGAGGATTCGCGCACACCGGTATAGACGCCCGACACGGGGGTACGCTGCAGGAAGCAGCCAGTCAACGATGAAAGGCAGCATTGTGTCGCTCCAAGCACCCCAGAGCATCAACGACATCCGCACCGCGATCCGCGAACTGAGTGCCCGCGCACAGCTCGCCCGCAAAGAGGGGCGCAACGCTGATGCCGCCGAACTGGACCATCGCATCGCGCATTACCGCGAGGAGCTCAGCGCGCGGCCCTGACGCCGGCGGTCAACCGCCCAGTCGGCGAAACGCGCTGCGGTGAAACACGATCGGGGCCACCTCCGGATCGACCCTGATGTCGCAGACACGCAGCACCACGATGGTGTGGTCGCCGGCGGGCACCAGCTGATCGATTGCACTCTCCAGCCACACGCTGGTCCCGTGGACGAACACCGCGCCGCGTTCGGTCGAGGTCGTCTCCAGTCCCGCGAACCGGTCGCCGGTTTTGGCCGCCAGCGTGCGTGCCGCGGCGTCGTGGGACTCTCCGAGCACGCTGATGCCCAGATACGGCGCGTCGGCGAGCCTGGGCCAGGTGGTCGATGTGTTCTGGACGCAAAACGACACCAGCGGCGGCTCCAGCGATACCGGGACGAAGGTGCTGGCCGCCAGACCGACGCGGGCACCGTCGACCTCCGCCGCGATCGCAATGACCCCGGTCGGGAAATGACCGAAGGCCTCCCGCAACGACGTCGGGTCGAGGCCGGCAGCCGGATGGGTCCCTGAACCACTCATCGTCATCCATCCTCGCACGCGCCATCGGCACCGGGCCCGCGGGCGGTAACGTGACGCGCATGCCGAACCCGTCCGCGCGGCGCGGCGCCTAGCGGTACGACGCCTCAGCATGTGGATGCCGCTTCTGGCGATGGCCATCGCCGTCAGCGTGGAGCCGTTTCGGATCGGCATGACGGTGGTGATGATCAATCGACCACGGCCGGGCCTGCAGTTGCTCGCCTTCCTGCTGGGCGGCTTCGCGATGGGCATCGCGGTGGGCGTGGTGGTGCTGTTCATCCTGCGACCCGCACTGGGGTCGGCGCACTTCACCCTGCCGCGGGTGCAGATCGTGGTGGGCGCGGTGGTGCTGCTCAACGCCGCGCTGGTGGCTGCCGGGGTGATCGGGGGCCGGCGCCGCGACGGAGCCGACAGCCTGCCGGGCCGCCTGGTGGCACCACTGATCGCCCGGGCCAAACAGCTGCTCGGCGGCCGCTCGCTGTGGACCGCGGGCGCCGCGGGCCTGGGCATCGCGCTGCCCTCGGTGGACTACCTGGCGGCGCTGGCCCTGATCGTGGCGTCCGGCACCGCGGCAACCATCCAGTTCGGCGCCCTGGTGGTGTTCAACGTCGTCGCGTTCGCGCTGGTGGAGATACCGCTGCTGTGCTATCTGGTGGCGCCGGACCGCACCCGGGCCGCCCTGTCGGCGCTGTACGACTGGGTGCGGCTGCGGGGCCGGTACGGGGTGGCGGCGCTGCTGGTCGTGGTCGGCGCCGTGCTGATCGGGGTCGGACTGTCCGGGTTGTAGCCGGGCTGACTAGCCGGTCGGCGGGTTGTTCAGCACGTACTGCAGACCGGAGAGCAACTGCGACACCGGATCCGCGCCACCACCGAACGCGGCCTGCGTGGCCGGGGCGGTGACGGCCGCCGGGTCGTAGCCGTTGACCGGGTCCACGGTGACCGGGGCGGTCGCCGGATCGTCGTTGCGCGAGTAGCCGGCATCCACGTACGGCTTGAGCACCGCGTCGAGCTCGATCAACGTCTCCTTGGGCACGCCGAGGTACTTGAACGGCAGCACCAGCGGGAGGTGCTCCTCGGGGATCATGTACGTCGTCGTCGTGGCGCCCCGGGAGTTGACGCTGGTTCGGATGTTCTGCGGCGGCACCATGCTCGGGTCGGTGAACGCCACCGCGGTGTGGCCGGTCGCCAGCCCCACGATCGCGTTGGCCACCGACAGCCAGTTGTCCGGGCGGTCGGGCCAGTCGGCGATGCTGTCGTAGGCGGAGATGAACTGGTAGGTGTCGTACTGGCTTTCCACCGGCGCCGGGATCCGATAGTCCAGCGAGGGCACCACGCTGCCGACGGGGAAGTTCTGCGTCAGGAAACTCTCGCCGAAGGCGTGGCGCGCCACCGGATCCCCGTACATGGCAAAGCTCAACTGGTCCGGAGGCGGGGCGGCCGGGTCGTAGGCCAGGCGCGCCTGGACGTCGTTGAGCACCATCGCGCCCTCCGACAGACCGATCGCGGTGCCCTGTCCGCCCTCCCGGATCGCGGCGATGGTGTCGGGCGAACCGACGTCGACGGACTCGCCGACGCTGGGGCCGTCGAGGCCGAGGCCGGGCACGAAGCGGTCCCCGAAGGCGCCGATACCCGGGAAGAGCCGCTCCAGGGTGTGGCCCTGGACCTGACCGGCCGGGTAGTCGACGATCTGGCGCTCCAGTCCGGGGAACCAGTCCGCGCCGGTGCGCATGATGTACTCGTCGTACGGGATCCCGAGCACGTGCGCGCCGCCCAACGCGTAGGCGCGTCCCGGGGTGCCCAGCGCCGGCGCTCCACCCGCCGCAGCGGCGGGCCCCGGCGGCGGGACCGGCGCGGGGCCGGGCTCGTCCGCTGCGGCGGTGCCGAACCCGAGCCAGCCCGCGGCGCCGATGGTGCTCAGCGCGGTGCCGAACGCGACCAGACGCCTCACTGCATTCCCCCACCCACTCGGCTGCACTGGCTCAGACCTTACTCCGCCTCGGCGTCGAGCCGGATGAACTCGTTGTTGCGGTACTGCTCGACGCAGGCGGCGCGGCGGATCTTGCCGCTGGTGGTCGTCGGGATCGAGCCGGAGGCCACCAGCACCAGGTCGCCGACGCTCAACCCGTGCGCGGTCGAGATCGCCGCGGTGACCTGACTTCTGACGTCGTCGAACCGGCGGTGTGCGGCGCTGTCGAGGTCGGCCGGCCGCTTGAGCTCGACGACGGCCACCAGTTCCTCGGTGCCGCGCACCGGAACCGATACCGCCGCCACCCGGCCGCCGGTGATCGCCTGCACCGTCGCCTCGATGTCCTCCGGGTAGTGGTTGCGGCCCCGGATGATCAGCAGGTCCTTGATGCGACCGACGACGAACAGCTCCCCGGCGTGCACGAACCCCAGGTCCCCGGTGCGCAGCCACGGCCCGGCCGGCGTGCCCGGCGACGGGTCGACGATCGTCGCACCGAAGCCGACCTGCTCGGCGGGCGGGCGCCCCCAGTACCCGTCGGCGACGTTGTCGCCGTGCACCCAGATCTCACCGACGGCGTCCGCAGCGCATTCGCGTCCGGAGTCGCCGTCGACGATGCGCACCGCCGGGGACTGCGGCACCCCGTACCGGACAAGCGCCGTGCCCTGTCCCGCCCGGCACGGCCGCACCTGACGCTGCGCCAACGCCTCGGCGTCGAAGAACGCCGCCGGCGCCGATTCGTCCCACGTTCCCGTCGCCACGAACACCGTCGCCTCGGCCAGACCATAGGCCGGGCGCATCATGTGGTCGCGGAAGTCGAAGTGGGCGAACCGGTCGACGAAGCGGTGCAGGGTGGCCGGCTCGACCCGTTCGGCGCCGCTGATGATGCCCACCACCCCGCCCAGGTCCAGGCCGGCGAGATCGGCGTCGGCGGTCTTGCGGGCCGCCATGTCGAACGCGAAGTTCGGCGCCGACGACCACGCATGCGGGTTCTCGGCGAGAGCGCGCACCCAGCGGGACGGCTTCTCCAGGAACGCCACCGGACTCATCAGCTGCGCGCGCCGGCCGCACAGGATCGGGGCGCACACCCCCAGTACCAGGCCCATGTCGTGGTAGAAGGGCAGCCACGACACCAGCGTGGCGTCCGGGGGCAGCGGCGCGGCCGCGAAGAAGCTGCGCATCAGCTGCTCGAAATTCACGGTCAGGTTGCGGTGCGAGAGCATCACCCCGGTCGGTTGACGCGTCGAACCCGAGCTGTACTGGAGGTACGCCAGGCTCTGCGCGCCAACAGGTTCCAGCCCCGCGCCGACCTGATCGGCGTCCAGGTCCAGCCCGTCGATCTCGACGAGCTGAGGTGGCGACGCCAGGTCGGCCTTCGCCACGTAGTCACCGACGTCGACCGCGGCTGCCGACGTCGTCAGCACCACCGCGGGCTCGGTGTCGGTGAGCACCGCACCGACGCGTTCGTGACCCGACCCGGGGAACGGCAGCGGCAACGGCACCGCGACCAGACCGGCCTGCAGCGAACCCAGGAACGCCAGGATGTACTCCAGGCCCTGCGGGGCCAGGATCACCGCCCGATCGCCGGCCGATCCGTGCCGCCGCAGCTGCACGGCCACGTTCATCGTCCGTCGCGCCAACTGCGACCACGTCAGGCTCTCCGCGACACCGGCGGGATCCCGGTCGTAATGGGTGAACGTGAAAGCGATCTCGTCGGGCCGCAGACTGGCACGGCCGTGCAGCATCGACAGGATCGTCGACTCAGACGTTGTCGTCACGATGGGTCCGTATCAGCTCGTCGACTCATGGGGGGTGGCACAGGTCATGAGGGTTGGCGTCATGAGGGTTGGCGTCATAAGGGGTGGCACGGGGAAGGGCCTCGGTCTCGTAGTTTCACATGGTTCGCGCAGCACTGCCGACCTCGGTCAGTCGATCTCTGCCGGCGCCCGCGGCTCCGACCGGCGCGGTCCGATCTGCGGGGGCTTGGAGGGCCACCAGTTCGCCGTGCCCACCAGCGCGGCGATGGCCGGCACCGTGATGGTGCGCACGACGAACGTGTCCAGCAGGATGCCGACCCCGATGACGAACCCGCCCTGGACCACGATGCCGATGCTGGAGAACAACAGCCCGGCCATCGACGCCGCGAAGATCAGCCCCGCCGCGGTGATCACCCCGCCGGTGGATCCCAGGGTGCGGATGACGCCGTAGCGCACGCTGTGCGGCGACTCGTCACGCATCCGCGACACGAACAGCATGTTGTAGTCCGCGCCGACGGCCACCAGCACCACGAACGCCAGCGGCGGCACACTCCAATGCAGCTGCTGGTCCAGGAGCACCTGGAAGAACAGCACGCCGATGCCGATGGCCGCGAAATAGGACAACACCACCGAGCCCACCAGGTAGAACGGCGCGACCAGCGAGCGCAGCAGCACCATCAACGTCAACAGCACGACGATCAACGTCACGATGATGATGAAACGGATGTCGCGCTCGTAGTAGTCGCGGGTGTCCCGCAGCGCGGCGGGAAAGCCACCCATCGAGATCGACGCGTCGGACAGCGTGGTGTTGGGCTGCGCGCCGCGGGCGACGTCGCTGATGACGTTGACCTGGTCCATCGCCTCCGGGCTGAACGGATTCAGCTCGGTCTGCACCAGGTAGCGCGCCGATCGACCGTCCGGGGACAGGAACGCCTCGGCGGCCTGCTGGAACTCCACGGCGTTGAGCACCTCGGCGGGAATGTTGAAACCGGCCATCGTCGAACCCGACGCCTCGGCGCGCATCGTCAGCAGGAACGTCGAGGCCTGATCCAGGCCGGCCGCCATCACCTTGATCTGCTCGACGAGCTGATCGACGCCACCCGCCACCTGACGGCTGCCGTCGGCCAGCCGGTCAGCGCCGTCCTGCACGTCGGCCAGCCCGGCCCGCGCACCGGCGGGCGAGTCCAGCCCCAGGTCGGCTGCGGCCGCGGTCAGCGTGGCGAGCGCGTCGTTGAGTTTGTTCACGGTGGCGGTCAGGCTCTGGCGGTCGTCGACGCCCTGCAGCTCGCCGGCCAGCTGGTTGATCTCGTCGACGCGACCGTCGTTGCGGGCCGCGATCACCTTTTCGAACTGGGCGCGGGTCTCGACGCAGGACGGGTTGGCGTCACACACCCGGTTGCCCTGCAACGCCGTGAGCACCGGTCCGATCCAGGCGAACATGTCGCGCACGGCGCGGAAGTTGACCCCCATCGACAGGCCCAGCTTGTTGACGCTGTCGACGAGCTTGGCCGCGGTTTCGACGTCGCGCACCAGCTTCTCGCCGCCGTACTCGGCGCGCACCGACGAGAACGTGCCGATCAGGCTCTGCAGGCTGGGCGCGATCTCGTCGACCTGGGCACGCACGTCGTCGAGGGTGTCGGCCAGCGTGTTCGCCCCGTCGGCGAGTTCGTTGAGGTCTCCGGAGCGCTCGCCGATCTGGGCGGAACCGGCGGCCAGCCGGTCACCGACGATGCCCGCCTGGAACGTCGCCCGGAACTCCGGGGGCACCTCACCCAGCGGGCGGGTGACGCCCATGACCCGGGCGACGTCGGGCAGCTGGGCGATGCGGGAGGCCATCTGCTCCAGGTCGGCCAGCGCCTGGGGGGTGCGCAGGTCGTGCGGCGATTGGACGAGCACGTACTGCGGGATCGACTGGCTGATCGGGAAGTGGCGTTCCAGGGCGGCGTAACCCACCGAGCTGGGCGCGGAGTCCGCGACGGCCTTGCGGTCGTCGTAGTTGAAGGTCGCCAGCGTCGCGCCGCCGGCCAACAACGCGAGCACCAGCACGCTGGCGACCAGGTGGGGTACCGGCCGCCGGACGATGCGGATACCGGAACGGCGCCAGAACCGGGCGGTCAGTTCCCGTCGCGGCTTGACCCAGCCGCGTGGCCCGGCGAGCACCAGGATCGCCGGCAGCAGCGTCACCCCGGCCAGGTAGGCGACACCGATGCCGATCGCCGCCGACACCCCGATGGTCCGGAACACCCCCATCTGGGCGAAGCTCATGACGAGAAACGTGATGCCCACCGTGAGCGCCGACGCGGTGATGACCTTGCCGATGGAGATCATCGCCCGGGTGACCGCCTGGTCGTAACCGGCGCCCGAGCGCAGATAGTCGTGGTAGCGGCTGATCAGGAACACCGCGTAGTCCGTCCCGGCGCCGGCCATGATCGCGCTGAGGAACACGATCGACTGGTTGGACACCCCTGAGCCGGTCAGCTGCGAGTAGCCGGCCACCACGGCCTGCGCGATCAGCAGCGACGACCCGATGGTCACCAACGGCAACAGCATGGTCAGCGGGTTGCGGTAGACCAGCAGCAGCACGCCCAGCACCAGCACCGCGATGGCGATCTCGATGGGCAGGCGGTCCTGTTGGCCGGCGACGGTCAGGTCGGCGACGGTGGCCGCGGGCCCGGTGACATAGACGTCCAGGCCGTCGCCCGAGGCGCCGGTGGCGGTGTGGTGGTCGACGATCGTCGACACCCGGTTGAACGACTCGTAGGACCGCGGGGTGCCCAATTCGCCGTCGAGGCTGACCGGCAGCACCCAGGTCGTCTTGTCCTCGCTGGTCATGAACTGCCGCAGCTGCGGGGTGCTGATGAAGTCCTGCGTCGACACCACGTCGGTGATGTCGTCGCGCAATGCGTCCACCACGTCGCGGTAGACCGCTTCGTCGTCCCGCGTCAGCCCGGACTCGTTGATGAACGCGACGACCATCAGGTTGTCCGACCCGGTTTCGCCGAACGCCTCGGCCATCTTGGTGGCGGTGACGCTCGACGGCGCGTCGCTGGGCAGGATGACCAGCGGGTGCCGCTCGGCCATCTCGCCGAGCGAGGGAAACGTCAGCGGCAGCGCGAGCGCCATCGCGACCCAGACCCCGATCACGGCCCAGGGCCAGCGCACCACGACGCCGGCTAGTTTCCGCATGTCACCTGCATGTCGCTCTCACCTCGCTGCGCCCCGTCAGGCGACGCGTCCCCAATGACCGATGTCGGCGACCTGCCCGCACACCGACCGCATCGCCTGCAGATAACGCGTGACCGACTTCTCGGCGACCGGATTGTCCGGATGCATGATGGCCATCACGGTGCCCTCGCCGTAGCGGAATATGTAAATCGTCAGCTGATACGAGAACCGGCCGTCGGGGTAGATGCCGATGTTGTCGGCCAGGCCCATGTCACCGGCCGCCAGAATGGCGTTGAGCGGAGCGGCGCCGCCGTGCAGGAAATTCGAGACCGGGAAATTCGGTTGCGGCCATTTCAGCCACGGCGCCAACTCGAGCACCCGGTAATACGGCACCTTCGCCATGTTCAAACCGGAATCGAACGACGACTGGGCCGACCACGCGGCTTCGCCGAATGACGCCGCCCCGATCGGCACCGTGATCGGGATGAGCCCGGTGAACCACCCCTGGGTCATGAAATTGTCGCCGGCGTTGCGCGAATCCCGCGGAGTCAACCCGTAATAGGTCAACGCGCCGGTCAATTCGTGCTCGATCTGGGCGAGGCAGGCGAACAATCCGCCCACGAAACGCGCACCCGCGCCGGCACAGGCGGCATCGAAACGTTCCGTCTGCGCTGCGTCCATCAGCACTTCTGACGTCATTCTGCTGCTCACCGATTCCTGCGGGTCCCCCAGCGGCAGCGGGAATTCGGGGAAACCGCCGTCATTGTTCTCGGCGAAATCGATCCACGCCTGCACACCGGGTGAATCCACATCCAGATCCGCGGTGTATTCGCGTTCGCGAACGCAGAATGCGTCGAAACTGCCGGCGTCGGGAAGAGTGAGCGCCGATCCGCCGCCACTGAGCGCCGAATACATTCCGTTGGCTTCCAGCATCGTGGTACCGATCAGGGTGGCGTCCCCGTGCACGTGGTCCATGGAGGCGAAGAACGTGAAGAATTCGTCGTTCTGAATGACACCGAACGTGAAACAACCCCATTCCAACGGATTCGGGATGGCCACCACGTGCTCGTGAATCTGCTCGACGGTCATCACGCCGTGCTCGATCGGGACGAATTCGATGTCGGCCGGATCCTCGAGGGCGTGGCGGATGAATTCGTTGTCACCGACATGTCGGAACCAGCTGCGAAAAGTGTCGTGCCGCCGCAGGTAGGCGTTGACGGCATGGTCCATCGCCGCGATGTCGCACTGGCCCGCGACGTCACAGCTGGCGATGATCTGGCGGGAGAAGTTCAAACCCGCCGCGGCACGGTCACAGTAGTTACGAAGATGCTGGCCCTGCATGTAGCTGACCGGAACCGCACTGACCGGCGCCTGCCGGGCCTTGTCCTGCGCTTCCGCCGTCGGATGCCATGAGACGACAGCACCCGGGGTCAGCGACCATTCGTCAAGTCCGCCAACCGTGATCTTGCCGATGCGCAAAACTCGACCCTCCCGAATACACCCCGCTCAGCCGACTCCGGAACCGGCGCCCACTACTGCTGGATCAACATACCGGTGCCACCGTTCCGCGCCGCCCCAACCCGGGACAGCAACACCCCACACGGCACCTGCACACGTGCCATAGTGTCCGTCGGGGGAAGTCGATCTCAGGGCGCGACAGGTGACCTGTGCAGTCAGATTCTCACCGTCGAAGCAAGGGAGTACAACGGCATGGGATCCGCCGAGAAGCCGACCGGGCAGGCCCCGCGGTTCGCCGTCATCGGCTACGCGGCGCGCTTCCCGGGCGCCCCGGACACCGACCGGTTCTGGGACATGCTGCGGGCAGGCCGCGACGCCATCTCCGAGGTCCCCGGTGACCGCTGGGACGTCGACGAGTTCTTCGACGCGGAGCCGGGCACGCCGGGCAAGGTGGTCACCCGGCGCGCGGGTTTCGTCGACGACGCGACGGGCTTCGACGCTCCGTTCTTCGGGATGTCGACCCGCGAGGTCCGGTTGATGGACCCCCAGCACCGGCTGCTGCTGGAGACCGCGTGGCGCGCGGTCGAGCACTCCGGGATCGCGCCGACGTCGCTGGCCGGCAGCAACACCGGCGTGTTCGTCGGGCTGGCCACCCACGATTACCTGGGCATGGCCTCCGACGAACTCACCTACCCCGAGATCGAGGCCTACATGGCCATCGGGACGTCCAACGCGGCCGCCGCGGGCCGGATCAGCTTCCGGCTGGGGCTGCAGGGGCCTGCGGTCGCCGTCGACACCGCCTGCAGTTCGTCGCTGGTCGCCATCCACCAGGCGTGCCAGGCGCTCCGCCTCGGCGAGTGCGACCTGGCGCTGGCCGGTGGGGCCAACGTGCTGCTCACGCCCGCCACGATGATCACCTTCTCCAGCGCGCACATGCTGGCGCCCGACGGCCGGTGCAAGACGTTCGACGCAGCCGCCGACGGCTATGTGCGCGGCGAGGGCTGCGGCGTCATCGTCGTCAAACGCCTCGAGGATGCGCTTCGCGACGGCGACCGGATCCGCGCGGTCATCCGCGGCAGTGCCATCAACCAGGACGGCGCCTCGGGCGGGCTGACGGTGCCCAACGGCGTGGCTCAGCAACGGGTGATCACCGATGCGCTGAATCGCGCCGGGGTCGACCCCGCCGACGTCGGTTACCTGGAAGCCCACGGCACCGGGACGTCGCTGGGCGACCCGATCGAAGCTCAGGCCGCGGGTGCGGTGCTCGGTGCCGGGCGCCCCGCCGACCGGCCGCTGCTGATCGGCTCGGTCAAGACGAACATCGGCCACCTCGAGGCGGCCGCCGGGATCGCCGGGGTCATCAAGGTCATCCTGTCGTTGGAGAACGAGATGCTGCCGCGGCATCTCAACTTCGAGAAGCCCTCGCCACACATCCCGTGGGACCGGCTGGCGGTCGAGGTCGTCACCGATCCCGTGCCGTGGGAGCGCAACGGCCAACCCCGCATCGCCGGGGTCAGCTCGTTCGGCTTCGCGGGCACCAACGCCCACGTCATCCTCGAAGAGGCCCCGGCGGCGGAGCCGCTGATGGACCTCGCGGCGGAGCCGCTGATGGACCTCGCGGCGGAGCCGCTGACGGGCCTCGCGGCGGAGCCGCTGACGGGCCTCGCGGCGGGGCCGCTGATGGACCCCGCGGCGGAGCCGGCCACCATCACGGCGGCCGGGCCGGAGGCCTCCTACCGCTTGCTGCCGCTGTCCGCCCGCACCCCGGCCGCACTGGCAACCCTCGCCGAGCATTACCGCAGCTGGCTGGCCGAGCATCCCGAGGCGACGCTGGCCGACGTGTGCCACACGGCGGGCACGGCCCGTGCCCACCTGGAGCACCGCGCGGCACTGGTGGTCGACTCGAAGGACGCGGCGCTCGAACTCCTCGGCGCGCTCGCCGACGATCGGCCCGCTCCGGGCCTGGTGCGCGGCGAGTCCCACGAGTCGCCGAAGACGGCGTGGTTGTTCACCGGGCAGGGCAGCCAGTACCCCGGCATGGCCCGCGAGTTGTTCGACACCGAACCGGTGTTCGCCGACACGCTGCGGCAGTGTGCCGACGCGGTCGCCGACGTGCTCGAGAAGCCTTTGCTCGACGTGATCTTCGGGTCCAGCGACGAGGAGCTGCGCCAGACGTCTGCCGCGCAGCCCGCTCTGTTCGCGGTGGAGATGGGCCTGGCCCGGCTGTGGCAGTCGTGGGGGTTGGAGCCGGACGTGGTGCTGGGCCACAGCGTCGGCCAGTACTCGGCGGCCTGCGTGGCCGGCGTCTTCGACCTCGCCGACGGGGCACGGCTGATGGCCGAGCGCGGCCGCCTGTTCGCCAGCCTGCCCGCCGGTGGCCGGATGGTCGCGGTGTTCACGGCCCCGGAGCGGGTCGAAGCGCTGACCGACGAGTTCCCCACCCTGTCGGTGGCCGCCTACAACGGTGCGAACACCGTGTTGTCCGGACCGGCCGACGACCTCGCGCAGGCTACCTCGGGACTGGTCGCTGCCGGGGTGCGCTGCGACTGGCTCGACACCAGCCATGCCTTCCACTCCGCGCTGCTCGATCCTATCCTCGACGAATTCGAGTCGTTCGCAGCGCAATTCGAGGTCAACCAGCCGCAACGGATCCTCATCGACAACCGCACCGGGGCCGCGCTGGGGCGCAGTGTGAAACTCGACGGGACCTACTGGCGGCGGCACGCACGCCAGCCGGTCGAGTTCGCCAAGAGCGTGCGCACCCTCGCCGAGATGAACTGCAAGGTGCTGGTCGAGATCGGCCCGCGACCGGTGCTGACCGCCGCGGCTCTGGGCGCCTGGCCCGACCCGGCGACCACGCCGCGGGTGATCGCGTCTCTGCGCCCGACCACCGCGGACCACCGCCAGATCACCGAGGCCCTCGCCGACGCCTACGTGTTGGGCCACCTGCCCCACTTCGCCGCGCTACGCCGGCCGGAGGCACGCAAGCTGGATCTGCCGACCTATCCGTTCGAGCGGCGCCAGTACTGGTTTTCCGACCGTCGCGACGGCACGGCCGATTCGGTTGAGCCACAACGCCGCAGCGGTCCGCGCACCGAGGCCGTCGGGCTCCTGGAGGACGGGCGCATCGCCGAGCTCGCGGCACTGCTCGACAGCGCGGACGACCAGCAGACGGTGGCTGTCCTGAACAAGCTTGCCGCACAGCACAATCAGCAACGCACCACCCAGGCGATCACCGATGACCGCTACGAGATCCACTGGCAGGAGGTCTCGTCGTTCCGCCCCTCGCCCAGCGCGAGCGCGACTTGGGTCCTGGTCGGCGACCCCGCGGCAGCGCAGCCCCTCGTCGACGTGCTGACCGCACGCGGCCAGCGGTGCGAGTCGGTCGCCTTGCCGGCATCGGATGCCGACGCCGAGCAGCTCGCCGCCGCGCTGCGCACCCTGGCCGAGGATGGCTCGGCAGTGCGTGTCGTGCACCTCGCCGCGTTGGACGCGAACGCGTCCGCGGCGGCCGGCCCGTCGATGCGCTCACTGCTGCGGATGCAGCACCGCACCCTCAGCGGCACCCGCCGGTTGTTCCGTGCGGCAGCGGCCGCCGAACTGCGCAGCCCGATCTGGTTGGTGACCCGGGGCGCGCAACACGCCACCGACGCCGACACCGTGGCGCCCGAGCAGAGCTGTCTGTGGGGCTTCGGCCGCGCCGCGGCTCTGGAACTGCCGCAGCTGTGGGGCGGTCTCGCCGACCTGGCCGCAGACCGCGACACCGCGCCGCACGAATGGGCCCGCCTCACCGACCTGATCGGGGGCCCACCCGACTCGGCCGCCCGGGAAGACCAGGTCGCGATCCGCGACCAGGCGGTGCTGGTCCCCCGTCTGGTCCGCCGGACCGGCCGGCCCGCAGCAGACCCGCTGCCGCTGCGCGACGACGCCACCTATCTGGTGACCGGTGGACTGGGGGCGATCGGACTGGAGATCGCCGGGTACCTCGCCGCCCACGGCGCCGGACATCTGGTGCTCACCAGCCGACGCGCGCCCGACGACGCCACCGCGCAGCGGATCGACGCGCTGCGCGCGCAGCACGGGTGCACGCTGCAGGTCATCACCGCCGACGTCGCCGACGCCCACGACGTGGCGCGCCTGATGGCCGGCATCGCCGCCGACCTTCCGCCGCTGGCCGGCATCGTGCATGCGGCCGGCGAGGTCGGCACCACCCCGTTGAGCGCCCTCGACGACGCCGAAACCGACCGTGTCTTCGCCGGAAAGGTTTGGGGCGCCTGGCATCTCAGTGAGGCCGCGGCGGACCTGAAGCTCGACTTCTTCCTCAGCACCTCCTCGATCGCCTCCGTGTGGGGTGGATTCGGTCAGACCGCCTACGGCGCCGCCAACGCCTTCCTCGACGGACTGTGCCGGTATCAGCGAGACCAGGGCATCGCCGGGATCAGCGTGAACTTCGGCCCCTGGTCGGCCGGCATGGCCGACGAACAGTCCCGCGCGCGGTTGGCGCAGCGCGGAGTGCAGACCCTCTCGCCCGCCGACGCCCTGGCCGGGCTGGCCGACGTCGCGACGACCACGTCCGGGCACGGCGTGGTGGCCCGCATCGACTGGGCCCGCTTCCTGCCGTTGTATCAGCAGGCGGGCCAGCGGGCATTCCTGGCCGAGATGCAGCACGGTCTGCCCGCACAGCCGGTGGCGGCGCTTCCGTCCGGGAGGACGGCTCTGGTCGAGAAACTCACCAATGCCCCTGTGCAGCAGCGCCGCACGCTGCTGATCGACCACCTGCGCGACGCGGTGGCCGAGGTGACCCGCATCGACGCCGACGAGATCCGCGAGGATGCCGGGTTCTTCGATCTCGGCATGGATTCTCTGATGGCCGTGGAACTGCGCCAGCGCATCGAACAGGCTGTGGGCGCGCAGATCCCGGCCACCCTGGCGATGGATCACCCCAGGCTCTCCGATGTGGCGGACTACCTGCTGGCCGACGTACTCGGACTCAGCGGCCAGGCGGCCACCAAACCGGCGACCGTGGTCGCCGCCCGGACCGACGAGCCGATCGCGGTCGTCGCCCTGTCCTGCCGCTTCCCCGGCGCACCCAACCCGGAGGCCTTCTGGGACCTGCTGGCCGGCGGTGTCGACGCCATCCGCGAGGTACCGGAGGACCGCTTCGACATCGACGAGTTCTACGATCCCGATCCCGACGCCGCGGGCAAGACGTACACCCGGTCGGGCGGTTTCCTCGACGAGATCGACGGGTTCGACCCCGAGTTCTTCGGTATCTCACCTCGCGAGGCGGTCTGGATCGAGCCGCAGCAGCGGCTGATGCTGGAGACGGTGTGGGAGGGGCTGGAAAGAGCGGGATTCGCGCCGTCGGCCCTGCGCGGCAGCCGCACCGGGGTGTTCGTGGGAGTAGCCGCCAACGAGTACGCCCACCTGCTCTCCGCCGAGCCCATCGACAAGATCGAACCGCACTTCATCACCGGCAACGCGCTCAACGCGATCTCCGGCCGGGTCGCCTTCGCCCTGGGCTTCGAAGGGCCCGCCGTGGCCGTGGACACCGCATGCAGTTCGGCGCTGGTCGCCGTGCACCAGGCCTGCCAGGCACTGCATTCCGGCGACTGCGATCTCGCGCTGGCCGGCGGGGTCAACGTGCTGTTGAGTCCCGTCACCGTCGTCGCGGCGTCCCGCGCCCGCATGCTGTCCCCCACCGGGCGGTGCAAGACCTTCGACGCGTCCGCAGACGGCTACGTCCGCAGCGAGGGATGCGGCGTCCTGGTGCTCAAACGGCTCAGCGACGCGGTGCGCGACGGGGATCGAATCAGTGCGGTCATCCCCGCCAGCGCGGTGAATCAGGACGGCGCCTCCAGCGGGTTGACCGTTCCCAACGGCGGCGCCCAGCAGCGGCTCATCTCGACGGTCCTGGCCCGCGCCGGGCTGTCCGGCGGTGACGTCGACTACCTGGAGGCACACGGCACGGGCACCCCGCTGGGCGACCCGATCGAGGTGCAGGCCGCCGCAGCCGCCTACGGCGACTCCCGCGACGCCGACCGGCCGCTGCTGATGGGATCGGTCAAGACCAACATCGGCCATCTCGAATCCGCCTCCGGCGCAGCCGGTCTGATCAAGGTGGTGTTGTCCCTGCAGCACGGGGTGCTGCCGCAGAGCCTGCACTTCGAGCAGCCGTCGCCGCACATCCCGTGGGACTCGCTGCCCGTGCGGGTGGTGGACGAGGCGATGCCGTGGCAGGCCAACGGCAGGCCACGCCGGGCCGGGGTGAGCTCGTTCGGGTTCACCGGCACCAACGCCCACGTCCTGGTCGAGGAACCGCCCCAGCCGGAACTTGCCCCGGCCGCAGCTGAGCTTTCTGGCGCACCGGATACTGCGCCGCAGCCCACCGCGGACCGCTCCGCCGTGCGCGTGTTGCCGCTGTCGGCACGCTCACCGGAAGCGCTGGTGACCTTGGCGCAGCGCTACGACAGCTGGTTGAGCACCCACCCGGATGCCGATCTGAGCGACGTGTGCCTGACGGCCGGAACGGGGCGGTCGCATTTCGAGCACCGCGCCGCGCTGGTGGTGGACTCGATCGACGGTGCGCGCGCGGCGCTGACCGACCTGGCCGAGAATCGGCTGCGCCCCGGGGTGGTGCGCGGCGAGCACACCCACCGTCCCACGACGGCATGGTTGTTCACCGGACAGGGCAGCCAGTACCCGGGGATGGCCCGGGAACTGTTCGACACCGAACCGGTCTTCGCCGACACGGTGACCCGCTGCGCGGAGGCGGTCGCCGATCTGCTTGCCGATCCGCTGCTGGAGGTGCTGTTCGCCACCGACCGTGAAACCGGCGGCAAGGCCGGAGAACGGTTGCGGCACACGTCCTTCGCGCAGCCGGCGCTGTTCGCCGTGGAGATGGGTCTGGCGCGGCTGTGGCAATCGTGGGGCATCGAACCGGACGTCGTCCTCGGTCACAGCGTGGGCCAGTACGCGGCGGCCTGCGTGGCCGGCGTGTTCAGCCTCGAGGACGGGGTGCGGCTGATGGCCGAACGCGGCCGGATGTTCGGCAGCCTGCCCCCGGGTGGGCGCATGGTGGCGGTGTTCACCGACGCCACCCGTGTCGAGGCAGCCGCCGCCCAGTTCCCGCGAGTGTCGATCGGGGCCTACAACGGTCCCAACACGGTGCTCTCCGGCCCCGGCGAGGACCTGGAGCAGATCGTCGCCGGGTTCAGCGCCGACGGCATCCGCTGCACCTGGCTGGAAACCAGTCACGCGTTCCACTCCGAGTTGTTGGACCCGGTACTCGACGAGTTCGAGTCCTACGCGGCGGGGATGACGTTCGCCTCGCCCACACTTCCGCTGGTGTGCAACCGCACCGGCACCGTGCTCACCGCCCAGACCCCGATCGATGCCGGTTACTGGCGCCGGCATTCGCGCCAGCCGGTGCAGTTCGCCGAGAGTGTGCGCACCGTGGCGGCGCTGGGGTGCTCGATCCTGATGGAGATCGGGCCGCAGCCGGTGTTGACCGGGGCCGCGGTCCAGGTGTGGCCCGAGCACGTGGCCGCACCGCGGGCCGTGGTCTCGCTGCGCAAAGGTGTCGCCGACCGCCGTCAGATCGCTGATGCCCTGGCCGCCGCGTACATCGGTGGCCACCGTCCTGATTTCTCGGCGGTCCACGGCCGTGCCGGTCGCCGCGTCGAATTGCCGACCTATCCGTTCCAGCGCCGTCGCTTCTGGCCCCGATCGGCCGGCGTCGCGATGGAGGGCGGCGGTGCGACCACCTCCGGGATCCTGGGCAGCGCCAAGGATCTCGCGTCCGGCGACACCGTGTACACCAGCCGGTTGTCGGTCCGGTCGCAGCCCTGGCTCAGTGACCACGTCATCTACGGCACCGTCGTCGTTCCGGGTGCGACCTATGCCGCGATGGCCCTGGCCGCGGTCGGTACCCCCGCACGCGTGCAGGACGTCTTCTTCTACGAGCCGATCATCCTGCCGGAGAAGAGCTCTCGCGAGGTCCAGTTGACGCTGCACCCGCAGGAGACCGGCGGCTGGACGTTCCAGGTGCACAGCCGGCCCTACGGTCAGCGCGACACCGACTGGTCGTTGAACGCCGAAGGCACGGTGGCCGCCGGGCTCGACGACGAGCAGCCCGCCGAGCAGGCCGAGGCGGTCGACGACGCGATCGAGCGGTGCACCCGCATGCGGCCTCAGGAGCTGTTCGAGACGTTCGCAGATCTGGAGCTGGCGTGGGGACCGACCTGGTCGGGGTCGCTGAAGTCGTTGTGGCTGGGCGACGGCGAAGCGATCGGTGACATCCTGGTGGGTGCGGAGCTCGCCGAACAGCTCGGCTCCGAACCGATGCACCCGGTGTTGATGGACCTGTGCACCGGCGTCGCGTTCCCGGCGTTCCCGGCGCTGCTGGCCGCCGAGCAGGGCGTCAACGACCTGTTCCTGCCGCTGCGGTACGGGCAGGTCACGCTGCGGGAGAAGATGCCGCGCAGGTTCTACTGCCGCGCCAGGTGGCACGCGGCGGAGGTGAACAGCGAAACCCAGGTCTTCGACCTCGATTTCGTCGACCGCGACGGCCGCCTGCTGGGCGGGATCCGCGAGTTCACGGTCAAACGCGCACCGCGCGAGGCGCTGCTGCGCGGCCTCGGCGGGGACGCCACCCGCCTGCTCTACACGCTGGGCTGGCATGAGGTCGCGCCACCGGAGCCGCGCGAGGACGAGGCCGCCGGCACCTGGCTGATCGCCGGGTTCGACGAACTGGCGGCGGCCGTGCCCGGCTGCATCCCGCTCGACCGGGGGCCCGACGCGGCCCCGTTGGGTCAGGTTCTCACCGAGGCGCGGGACCGCGGCCTGCCGTTCTCCGGCGTCGTCTGGCGCGCCGCGGCGCCCACCGAGAACGCGGACGCCGACCACGTCGCAGCGCGGCTGGAGGCCGAGATCGGTCACCTGCTCAGCGCCGTGCACGCGGTGCAGGGCGGCTCCGGGAGCGCACCGGTCACCCTGCCCGACGGGCTGTGGATCGTCACCGAGCGCGGGGTCGCCTGCGAGTCCGGCGAGCCCGTCGACCCGGTACAGGCCGCGCTGTGGGGATTGGGCCGCACCACCATCAACGAGGAGCCGGCGCTGCGCTGCCGGCTGGTCGACGTCGACGGGTCGGCGGAAGCGGTGTCGGCGCTGGCCGGACTGCTGAGCAACCCCGTGACGGAGCCCGAGTGCGCGCTTCGGCAGGGCAAGCTGCTGGCCTCGCGGTTGTTGCCGTGGGCACGCAGCGGTCATCTGGCGGTGCCGCGGGCCGGTGACTACGTGCTGGCGCCCACCGAGCGCGGCGCGATCGACAACCTGCGGCTGTCCGAGGTGGAGGTGGCACCGCCGGCCGACGGCTACGTGCAGGTCCGGGTCGAGGCCGCGGGGCTGAACTTCCGTGACGTGCTCAACGTCCTGGGCCTCTACCCCGGCGACCCCGGCCCGATCGGCGGCGACTTCGCCGGCATCGTCACCCAGGTCGGGGCCGGCGTGAACGGCCTGGAGGTCGGTCAGCGGGTCTACGGCTTCATGCAGGGCGCCTTCTCCAGCCGCTTCAACGTGCCCGCACAGCTGCTGGCTCCGGTACCCGACGGGCTGGGCCCGGTCGCGGCGGCCACCATTCCGGCCGCTGCGCTCACGGTGCGGTTGGCGTTCGACTGGGCGCAGATCCAGCCTGGGGAACGCGTCCTCGTCCACGCCGCCAGCGGCGGTGTCGGCCTGGCGGCGATCCAGATGGCGCAGCAACGCGGCGCCACCGTGTTCGCGACCGCGAGCACGTTCAAGCGCGCCACGCTGCGCAAGATGGGCGTCAAGTACGTCTACGACTCCCGCAGCACGGATTTCGCCGACCAGATCCTGGCCGACACCAACGGCGCCGGCGTCGACGTGGTGCTCAACAGCCTCACCAACGACGGGTTCGTCGAGGCGACGGTGCGGGCCACGGCTCCGAACGGTCGCTTCGCCGAGATCGCCAAGCGCGACATCTGGACCCCCGAACAGATGGCCGCCGCCCGGCCGGACATCGCCTACGAGATCGTCGCGCTCGATGTCACGACGCTGCAGGACCCCGGTCACATCCACCGGCTGTTGACCGAGGTGTCGCAGGGGCTGGGCACCGGCGAGTGGGCACCGCTGCCCGCCGAGATCTACCCGATCACGGAGTCCAGGGCCGCGTTCCGACGGATGCAGCAGGCGCGCCACATCGGCAAGATCGTGGTCCAGATCCCCCACCCGCTGCAGCCGCGCCCCGACCACAGCTACCTGGTCACTGGTGGACTCGGTGCGATCGGCCTGCACACCGCGGCGTATCTGGCCCAGCTCGGCGCCGGGGACATCGTGCTGACCAGCCGACGCGCCCCCGATGCCGACGCCCAGCGGGTGATCGACGAGATCACCGAGCGGTACCGGTGCCGCGTGCACACCTTTACCGCCGACGTCGGCGATGACGCCGAGGTGGCCGCGTTGCTGCAGCGGATCCGCACGGAGTTGCCGCCGCTGGCGGGGGTGGCACATCTGGCCGGTGTCCTCGACGACGCACTGCTGTCCCAGCAGAGCCTGGAGCGGTTCCGGACCACATTGGCGCCCAAGGCATTCGGCGCCTGCCATCTGGACCATCTGACGCGCGACGACGACCTCGACTTCTTCCTCGTGTCGTCGTCGGTGTCGAGCCTGTTCGGCTCGCCCGGCCAGGCCAACTACGCGGCGGCCAACGCGCTGCTCGACGGCCTGGTGGCGCAGCGACGCGCGCAGGGGCTGCCGGCCACCGGCATCAACTTCGGGCCGTGGGCGCAGGGCGGCATGGCCTCCTCCGAGGCCGCGGTGGCCAACATCAGTGCCCAGGGTCTGATCCCGCTGGAGCCGTCCGCCGCGCTGAGCGCGATGGCCGAGGTGGTCGCGAACGGCACCGGACAGGCCACGGTGCTCAAGGCCAACTGGCAGCGTGCCGCCAAGGTGCTGGGCAGTGCGCGTCCGCCGATTCTGGATCTCGTGCTGCCGAGCGCCGCCGGGGAGACGACCGGGGACAGCGAGCTGCTGCGTCAGCTGCAGGAGATCCCGGTGCCCCAGCGGGCCGGGTTCGTCACCGAGTTCCTGCAGCGCGAGGTGCAGAACTTCCTGCGGCTGGCTCAACCGCCGGCCGCGACCAGTCGGTTCCTCGACCTCGGGACGGACTCGCTGATGGCGATCGAACTGCGCAACCGGTTGCACAGCCAGTTCGGTGGCGCGTTCACGATCAACGCCACCGCGGTGTTCGACTATCCGACCATCGGCGGGTTGGCCGAGTACCTCGTCGGGCAGCTGCCGGACGCCGAGACACCCGAGCCCGCCCCGCAGGAGGAACCACCTGTCACCGAATGATCAGATTCGGCGGCGAGACGCTGCGGTACGGTGACAGACCATGGTGGCCGACTCCTCGCGAACCCGGCCGAAATCGCTGCTTGCGTTGGCGGTCTCGCTGGTCGCTGTCGCGGTGGCCTCGGGCCTGGGCGGGCTGGCCAGCAGCCGCGCGTCCGAAGAGTACGGCCGTCTCGAGCAGCCGTCGTGGGCGCCGCCGTCCTGGGTGTTCGGCCCGACGTGGACGGTGCTGTATCTGCTGATGGCGGTGGCGGCCTGGCTGGTGTGGCGCACCGGCCCCTCCGCCCAGTCGCGCCTGGCGCTGACGTTCTACGCCGTGCAGCTGGTACTGAACGCGGCGTGGACTCCGCTGTTCTTCGGCCTCGGCTGGCGCGGCATCGCGTTCGCCGAGCTCAGCGTGCTGCTGGTGGTCCTGATCGCCACGGTGGTGATGTTCTGGCGGTTGAGCCGGCCCGCCGGAGCGATGCTGGTGCCCTATCTGTTGTGGTCGGCGTTCGCGCTGTCACTGAACTTCGCGGTCTGGCAACTCAACTCATGACGCCCGCCGCTCTGGAAGGAGAATTCGAGTGAAGAAATCGGTGTTCATCACCGGGGCCGCCACCGGTATCGGCCGGGCGACCGCGCTGAACTTCGCCCGCCGGGGCTACTTCGTCGGAGGGTACGACCTCGACGAGGCCGGGCTGAAAGTGCTCGAGGCGGATATCGCCGCCGTCGGCGGCACCGGGACGGTGGGGCATCTCGACGTCACCGACGTCGAGGAAATGTCGACCCGACTGGCCGAGTTCGTCGCGGCCGCCGGCGACCGGCTGGACGTGATGATCAACAACGCCGGGTTGCTCACCGCCGGCGCCTTCGAGGAGATCCCGCTCGCCACGCACCACCGTGACATCGATGTCAACGTCAAGGGTGTCGTCAACGGCCTGCATCTGGCGTTTCCGTTCCTGAAGAGCACGCCAGGCTCCACGGTGATCAACCTGGCGTCGGCGTCGGCGATCTACGGGCAGGCCGAGCTCGCCAACTACAGCGCCACCAAGTTCTACGTCCGGGCCGTCACCGAAGCGCTCAACATCGAGTGGGCCGGCCACGACATCCGCGTGATCGACATGTGGCCGCTCTACGTCAACACCGCGATGACCAAAGGGGTGTCCACCGGAACCACGCAGTCGCTGGGGATCCGGCTGACCGCACAGGACATCGCCGACGACATCGTCGCGGCGGTGGACGCGCCGTGGACGCGCCGCACGCTGCGCCAGGTGCACTTCCCGGTCGGCGCACAGGCCAAGACACTGGCGCTGGCCTCGCGGTTCTCCCCCGGCTGGCTGACCCGGCTGGTCAACAAGCAGCTCGCCCACAAGTAGCCGGCGTCAGCTCCAGCGCTGCGCCTCCAGCTGCGCGGGCAGCGGGGGGTGCAGCGGAACGTCGAGCCCGTCGTAGATGCCCGGTTTCTGTTCCGCCAGCCAGGGCAGGGCGCCGAGCAGCCGGTTGGTGGCGGTGGTGTTGCCGCCGTCGGCGCGGGTGCCGCCCGGCACGTCAGCGCGCACGACGATGGTCAGCTGCGGGTCGCCGTCCACGATGACCCGGTGGTCGCCGGCCCCGCCGGCGGCGGCGTCGTCGGGCTGCGGCCAGTCGGGTGCGCAGGACGGGTGGATCCGGGTGATGTGCTCGATCACCACCCGCCGCCGCCCCGCCGACCATCCGATGACCTTGAGGTAGAACGCCCCCTGGGTGCCCTTCTCGAACGACCCCATCACCGTCTCGACGGTGTGCTCCAGCGCAACGCGTTCGACTTCTTCGGTGATGTCGTCGATCTCGATGCCCAGCCCGCGCCCGATCAGGCGGATGTTGCCGCCCCACACCATCGTCGGGATGGTCGGCAGCAGCATCATCGGCGTCTCGTCCATCGAGCCGCCGAAGCCGCAGGACACCGTGACCGCGTACGGCTGGTTGTAGGTCGAGTAGTCGAAGATCTCCTGACACGTGATCGTGCGGATGCGGGTGCACAGCCCGGCTGCTGTCACCGCCAGCGCGTCGTTGCCCCACCCCGGGTCGACGCCGCTGACCAGCAGCGTGGCGCGTCCCTCCTCGGCCGCGGCGGTCAACCGCTGCACCCAGTCCGGCGGCGCGGAGCGCGGGTCGTAGAGCGAGTACAGCGACGGGGTGACGACGTGGGCGCCGGACCGCAGACAGCGTTCGATGTCGGCGACGGCCTCATCGGGGCGGATGTCGCCGGAGGCCATGTAGGCCACCGCGTCGCAGCCCGCCAGCGCCGCCGCCACGTCGGTCGTCGCGGCGATGCCGGTTTCCCTGTCCAAGCCGGCGAACGCGGCCGCATCCCGCCCGGCCTTGTCCTCGGACGACGTGATGACACCGGCTAACCGCAGCCCCGGAAACGCGGTCAGCGACCGGATCGCCGTCGTCCCCATGTTGCCCGTTCCCCACACCGCGACCCCGAGTTGCGACAGCACTCGGACACCATATCCAGCGTCACGTGACCAGCATCACAAATCAGGAAAAGTGCAGCTCAGAGGCCCGCAAGCGCGACGAAGCGCAGGTCGGCCAACCGCTCGGTTGGTCGGGGGCGGGAAATCGCCCACAGTCATCTTGCGTTGAAGTTACCAGCCGGTATAGTTACGCACAGTTACTGGTGGGTAACTTGTCCCGAGTACCCAACCGCACGTGGCGTTCTCGACGAGGAGGAATTTCCGTGGGCCACTACAAGAGCAATGTTCGCGACCAGGTTTTCAACCTGTTCGAGGTATACGGCGTCGACACGGTGCTCGGCACGGGTGCCTACGCCGATTTCGACGCCGAGACCGCGACCGAGATGCTGGCTGAAATGGCCCGTCTCGCCGAGGGTCCCGTGGCCGAGTCCTTCGAAGAGGGCGACCGCAACCCTCCCGTCTTCGATCCCAAGACGCACACCGTGACGCTGCCCGAGGCGTTCAAGAAGTCGGTGCGCGCGGTCATCGAGGGCGGCTGGGACAAGCTGGGCATCGACGAGGAGCTCGGCGGCACCCCGATGCCGCGGGCGCTGTCGTGGGCCCTGCAGGAGCACATCCTGGGCGCGAACCCCGCCGTCTACATGTACGCGATGGGTGCCGGATTCGCCGACATCTTCTACCACCTCGGCACCGAGGAGCAGAAGAAGTGGGCCAAGCTCGCCGCCGACCGCGGCTGGGGCTCGACCATGGTCCTCACCGAGCCGGACGCCGGCTCGGACGTGGGCGCCGGTCGCACCAAGGCCATCCAGCAGCCCGACGGCACCTGGCACATCGACGGCGTGAAGCGCTTCATCACCTCGGCCGACTCCGATGACCTGTTCGAGAACATCATGCACCTGGTGCTGGCGCGCCCCGAGGGCGCCGGTCCCGGCACCAAGGGTCTGTCGCTGTTCTTCGTGCCCAAGTTCCACTTCGACCCGGAGACCGGCGAGCCCGGCGAGCGCAACGGCGTCTTCGTCACCAACGTCGAGCACAAGATGGGCCTGAAGGTCTCGGCGACCTGCGAGCTGTCACTCGGCCAGCACGGCACCCCCGCCGTGGGCTGGCTGGTCGGCGAGGTGCACGACGGCATCGCCCAGATGTTCGACGTCATCGAGCAGGCCCGGATGATGGTGGGCACCAAGGCGATCGCCACGCTGTCCACCGGCTACCTCAACGCACTCGAGTACGCCAAGGAGCGGGTGCAGGGCGCGGACCTGACGCAGATGACGGACAAGACCGCGCCGCGCGTCAGCATCACCCACCACCCGGACGTGCGCCGCTCGCTGATGACCCAGAAGGCCTACGCCGAGGGGCTGCGCGCGCTGTACCTGTTCACCGCCACCCATCAGGACGCGGAGGTCGCCAAGACGCTGCACGGCATCGAGCCCGAACTGGCCGTCAAGGTCAACGACCTGCTGCTGCCGATCGTCAAGGGTGTCGGCTCCGAGCAGGCCTACGCCAAGCTCACCGAGAGCCTGCAGACCCTCGGCGGGTCCGGCTTCCTGCAGGACTACCCGATCGAGCAGTACATCCGCGACGCCAAGATCGACTCGCTCTACGAAGGCACCACCGCCATCCAGGCGCAGGACTTCTTCTTCCGCAAGATCGTCCGCGACAAGGGTGTGGCGCTGGGCCACGTGGCCGGCCAGATCGAGCAGTTCGTGAAGTCCGAGACCGGCAACGGCCGGCTCAAGGCCGAGCGTGCGCTGCTGGCCACCGCCCTGGAGGACGTGCAGGGCATGGCCGCGACGCTCACCGGCTACCTGATGGCCGCGCAGGAGGATCAGGCCAGCATCTACAAGGTCGGCCTGGGCTCGGTGCGGTTCCTGATGAGCGTCGGCGATCTGATGATCGGCTGGCTGCTGGCCAAGCAGGCCGCGGTGGCCATCGAGAAGCTCGACGCCGGTGCGCAGGGTGACGACCGCGCCTTCTACGAAGGCAAGATCGCGGTGGCGTCGTTCTTCGCCAAGAACATGCTGCCGATGCTCACCAGCACCCGGTCCATCCTGGACAACCTCGACAACGAGGTCATGGAGCTGGACGAGGCGGCGTTCTGACCGCTCGCCCCAACCGACCAAGACGCCCCCGGACTCTTCCCGGGGGCGTCTTGCGTTGAGAGCCGAGTTCTGCAGACATTCCGCGAGAAGTCCTCAGCAGAAGTCGGATCTCGTCGGGCCGGGGTGCATCCGTACTCAATCGGACACTGGTCACACGGTGCGACTGCGCGCGGGGTGTGACGGCTCGTGGGTTACCACGGCCGAAAAGAGCGGCTAAGACAGCACATAAGGGCGGGTTCGGGAGGACAGTGGGCGCGTCACATCAGTCTCGCGCGGCCGACTTTCATCCCTTGTTCGGCTCTTCGGATAGGTCACTCCCGAACCCGTCGTGCGGTCGATGCTACCCCTGTGATGCTTCTCACACCAGAGGGGTTAAACGTCAGTTCTGCGCCGCGTAGGAACGCAGCAGCGCGCGGGTGCGCGCGCGTCCTTCCGGTGAGCTGTCGAACGGCGCCGCGACGAACTCGTCGACGCCGGCGGCGCGCACCTCGTCGAGGCGGTCCCGCACCGTCGCCTCGTCGCCGATGATCGCGGCGTCGGCCGGCCCGTCGTAACCCTCGCGCTCCAGCATCGCCCGGTAGGACGGCAATGTGCCGTAGACGGCGAACTGCTCAGCGGCCTGTGTGCGCGCGCCTTCGACGTCGTCGGTGACGGCCACCGGCAGGGCCGCGACCACGCGTACCGCGTCCTCGGGGCGACCCGCATCGGCGGCCGCCTGCCGCAGGGTGGGGCTGACGTGACCGCGCAGCGTCTGCGGCCCGGTCATCCACGTGCACGTGCCCGACGTGCGCCGGCCCGCCAGCCGCAGCAGCTGCGGACCCAGTGCGGCGATGTACACGTCCGGACGCGGCGCGCCGGGGATCATCAGCGCACCGCGGGTGGTGACCGTCTGCCCGGGCGCGTCGGCCGCCTCCCCGGCCAGCAGCGGCAGCAGTCCGTCGAGGTACTCGCCGAGCCGACGCACCGGCTTGTCCCAGGGAATCCCCCACATGCCCTCGGTCACCGCGGCGTGTGTCATCCCGAGCCCGAGCAGGAAACGGCCACCGGAGGCCAGGTTGAGCGTCAACGCCCGCTGCGCCATCAGCATCGGATGCACGTTCTGAATCGGCACCACGCCACTGGCCACCTCGATGCGATCGACCTCGTGCAGTGCCACGGCCAGCACCGTGAGCAGATCGGGCTCGTAGGGCAGCTGGCTCATCCAGACCCGGCCGAAGCCCTCGTCGCGTACCAGCGTCAGAAACTCCACCGTGGCGTCGATCGGCGACCCGTCGCCGAGGCCGGAGAGCTGCCCGAACATGCTGATCTGCATGCCTGGACTGTAGCGCCGGAGGTAGCACGGAACAGAAAAACCCCGTGTTGCCGTCGGGTCGGGGGGTCAGACGGCAACACGGAGCTATCCCGTGTATCGACCTCTCACAGCCCGGCGTTACAAGGCCGCGAAAGAAATTTCTTACGCCTCGAGAATCGCGGTGACACCCTGCCCACCGGCGGCGCAGACGGAGATCAGACCGCGCACCGGCTGCCCCGTCTCGGCCTTCTTCTCGGCCAGCTGCTTGGCCATCTGCGCCAGGATGCGCCCGCCCGTCGCCGCGAACGGGTGACCCGCCGCCAGTGACGAACCGTTGACGTTGAGCTTGGACCGGTCGATGGATCCCAGCGCGCTGTCCAGGCCCAACCGCTCCTTGCAGTACTCCTCGGATTCCCACGCTGCCAGTGTGGCCAGCACCACCGACGCGAAGGCCTCGTGGATCTCGTAGAAGTCGAAGTCCTGCAACGTCAGCCCGTTGCGGGCCAGCATCCGCGGAACGGCGTAGGTCGGCGCCATCAGCAACCCGTCGCGGCCGTTGACGTAGTCCACCGCGGCGGTCTGACCGTCGACGAAGTAGGCCAGCACGGGGATGGAGCGCTGCGCGGCCCACTCCTCGGAAGCCAGCAGCGCCACCGAGGCGCCGTCGGTCAGCGGTGTGGAGTTACCGGCGGTCATCGTCGCGTCGCCGTTGCGCACCCCGAACACGGGCTTGAGCTTGGCCAGCTTCTCCGGGGACGAGTCGGCGCGCAGGTTGTTGTCTCGGTAGAGACCCAGGAACGGCGACACGAGGTCGTCGAAGAACCCCCGGTCGTACGCGGCGGCCATGTTGCGGTGACTGGCCGCGGCGAGCTCGTCCTGATCGACGCGCTTGACGCCCATCTCCTTGGCGGTGACCGCGGCGTGTTCACCCATCGACATCCCGGTGCGCGGCTCGCTGTTGACCGGGATCTCGACACCGACCGAGGCGGGCAGCTTGCCGACCAGCTTGAGGCGATCAACGTTCGACTTCGCACGGCGCAGGCCGAGCAACACGCGCCGCAGATCGTTGCCGAACGCGATGGGAGCGTCGGAGGCGGTGTCCACCCCACCCGCGGCGGCCGCCTCGTAGCGGCCCATCGCGATGCCGTCGGCTGCCGCGATGGCCGCCTGCAGGCCGGTACCGCAGGCCTGCTGCAGATCGAACGCGGGCGTGTAGGACGACAGCGAACTGCCCAGCACGCATTCGCGCATCAGGTTGAAGTCCCGGCTGTGCTTGAGCACCGCGCCGCCGATCACGGCGTCGAGCTTGGTGCCCTTCAGGTCGAAACGGTCGGCCAAACCGTCCAGGACGGCGGTGAACATGTCCTGGTTCGATGCGTGCGCATAGGCGCCGTCGGCCCGCGCGAACGGGATCCGGTTACCTCCGAGAATGGCCACTCGGCGGGTGTTCTTGGTCTCAGCCACGTCTGCCTCCCGGCGTCGCGAGGAACATTGCAGTGTCGAGGGTCATACTACCCACCGTTCTTACTCTGGAGTAAGTTCGTGATCGACACGACAGTGGGGTACCCAACACCCGGCCGCGTCCAACGCGGCACGAATGACCGTGCACCTCGACTCACGCGAAAGGCAGCGCTGTGGCTTCCGATCTCCTGTCCCAAGTCGTCAACTCCGGCCCCGGTTCGTTCCTGGCCAAACAGCTCGGGGTCCCGCAGCCCGAGCCGCTGCGCCGCTACCGGCCCGGCCAGGAGCCGCTGGCCGGGTCCCTGCTGATCGGCGGGGAGGGCCGCGTCATCGAACCGATGCGGGCCGCACTGGCCGAGGACTACGACGTCGTCGGCGACAACCTCGGCGGTCGGTGGGCCGACAAGTTCGGCGGGCTGGTCTTCGACGCCACCGGCATCACCGAGCCCGCGGGTCTCAAGCAGCTCTATGAGTTCTTCACCCCGCTGCTGCGCAATCTCGGCCACAGCGGCCGGGTGGTCGTCGTCGGCACCACGCCCGAGCAGGCCGAGTCTGTCGGCGAACGCATCGCCCAGCGCGCGCTGGAAGGCTTCACCCGGTCACTGGGCAAGGAGCTGCGCAACGGCTCCACCGTCGCGCTGGTGTACCTGGCGGCCGACGCGAAACCGGCGGCCACCGGACTGGAGTCGACGCTGCGTTTCCTGCTGTCGGCGAAGTCGGCCTACGTCGACGGTCAGGTGTTCTACGTCGGCGCGGCCGACGCCACCCCGCCGGCGGACTGGGACCGCCCGCTCGACGGCAAGGTCGCCCTGGTCACCGGCGCCGCCCGCGGGATCGGCGCCACGATCGCCGAGGTGTTCGCCCGCGACGGCGCCAAGGTCATCGCCGTCGACATGCCCGACACCGCCGAGGCCCTCGCCGAGGCCGCGACCAAGATCGGCGGCACCGCGCTGACCCTGGACGTCACCGCCGCCGACGCGGTGGACCGCATCGCCGAACACGTGGGCCAGCACTACGAGGGCAAGCTGGACATCCTGGTCAACAACGCCGGGATCACCCGCGACAAGCTGCTGGCGAACATGGACGAATCCCGCTGGGACAGCGTGGTCGCGGTGAACCTGCTGGCACCGCTGCAGCTTTCCGAAGGGCTGGTGGGCAACGGCACCATCGGTGAGGGCGGCCGCATCATCGGTCTGTCGTCGATGGCGGGCATCGCCGGTAACCGCGGGCAGACCAACTACGCGGCGACGAAGGCGGGCATGATCGGCCTCACCGAGGCACTGGCCCCCCAGTTCGGCGAGAAGGGCATCACGATCAACGCCGTCGCCCCCGGCTTCATCGAAACCAAGATGACCGAGGCGATCCCGCTGGCCACCCGCGAGGTCGGCCGCCGCCTCAACTCGTTGTTCCAGGGCGGCCAACCGGTGGACGTCGCCGAGGCCATCGCCTACTTCGCCAGCCCAGCCTCCAATGCGGTCACCGCCAACACGATCCGGGTCTGCGGCCAGGCCATGCTGGGTGCGTGAATCTTCATGAGTGAAGGCGCACAGCCCTCCGGGCTGAAGAACCTGTTCTGGGCCGCCGCCGGCGCGCTGCCGTTCGTACCGCGCGGCGAGAGCCTGCCCAACCGCACGCTGACGGTGTCGGATCTGAGCATCGACCCCGATCACGTCGCCGCGTACGCGGGCGTGACGGGTCTGCGGTTCGGTGACCAGGTGCCGTTGACGTATCCGTTCGCGCTGACGTTCCCGACGGTGATGTCGCTGGTGACCAGCTTCGACTTCCCGTTCGCCGCGATGGGCTCGGTGCATCTGGAGAACCACATCACCCAGTACCGGCCCATCTCGGTGACCGACACCATCGACGCCGCGGTGCACGCCGAGAACCTGCGGGAGCACCGCAAGGGTCTGCTCGTCGACATCGTCACCGACATCAAGGTCGGCAACGACGTGGCGTGGCATCAGGTCACGACGTTCCTGCACCAGCAGCGGACGAGCCTGTCGGATGAGCCCAAGCCGCCGCCGGAGAAGCAGCCCAAGCTGGGTCCACCCAACGCCGTGCTGCGCATCACCCCCGGCGAGATCCGCCACTACGCGTCGGTCGGTGGCGACCACAACCCGATCCACACCAATGCGATCGCCGCGAAGCTGTTCGGTTTCCCGACCGTCATCGCCCACGGCATGTACAGCGCCGCCGCGGTGCTGGCCAACATCGAGGGCCAACTGCCGGATGCGGTGAGTTACTCGGTGCGCTTCGCCAAACCCGTGGTGCTACCGGCGAGGGCCGGTCTGTACGTCGAGCACGACCAGGACGGCTGGGAGCTGACGCTGCGCCACCTGTCGAAGGGCTATCCACATCTGACCGGAAAGGTCAGCCCGCTCACGCGCGGGTGACGACGTCCGCGTCGGTCCCGGTGCCGAGATCGGTGTCCGGGACCGGCCCGGCCCCGTCGGACGGCGCACCTTTGAGGCCGAGCCAGAACAGATTGATCATCAGCTCGGCGGCGTCGTCGACATCGGCGTCGCCGGTGCTGACCCGCGACGCCACCGCCTCCCCGGCGCCCACCAGCGCGACGGCCATCATGTCGAAATCGGTGTCCGGTCCCGGGAATCGGGTTCCGGTGCGCAGCAGCCGGCCGACCAGGTCGATGATGCGTTCGCGGCCTTCCCGGACCGTGTGGGCGAAGCGCTGCGAACTCGTCGCCTGGGTGTAGAGCACCATCCAGGACGCGCGGTGCTCGTCGATGTAGCGCAGGAACGCCGAGACCGCGTTGCGCAACAGCTCCTTGGGGGCCTCGTCGAAGTCGATCTTGTCGCGGACCTCGTCGACGAACCTGCGCAGCTCGCGATCCAGGCACGCCCCGAACAATTCCTCTTTGGAGCCGTAGTACAGGTAGAGCATCGGCTTGCTGATCTGCGCGGTGGCCGCGATGGCGTCCATCGACGTCTCGTGGTAGCCGTTGACGGAGAACATCTGTACCGCGGCGTCGAGCATCTGCTGCTCCCGCACCGCACGGGGTAACCGTTTGGTTCCACCTGCCATGCGAGAGCCTTCCTGAGCGGGTCCGTGGGACCGAGAGCACTGTTCACCCGACAGTGTTCACCGGAGAAGAAGTTCACCGGAGTACAGCGAGCTTTTCACCCCAGGGTAAGCATCGAATCGTTGTTCAGCCGCCGCAGCGCGGTGAGGGCCCCTTCATCGCGACCACCCGCTGCACCGACGCGTCGACGTTGGGCAGTGTCAGTTCACCGGCGGCAACCGCCGCCTCGAGCCGGTCGAGCACCGCCGGTACCTCCGCCGTGGTCACCCACAGCGCCACGTCGGCACCGGCCTGCAAGCCACGCAGCACGGCGTCGGGGACGCCGAATCGGTCGCTGATCGCGCGCATGCTCGACAGATCGTCGGTGAAGACCGGACCCGCGAACGGTGGGCCGCCGTAGTCACCGGAGCGCAGCAGCGCGTAGGCGGCCGGGCTCAGGCTGGCCGGATCGCTGCCGGTCAGCCCCGGGACCTGCATGTGGCCGACCATCACGCCGACCGGCGCCGCGGAGGTCAGCGTGCGGTACGGCACCAGGTCCTGGTCCAGCAGCTGGTCCAGCGGCGGTGTCACGACGCCTTCGGCATGCGAGTCGCCGGAGGCTTGGCCGTGACCCGGGAAGTGCTTGAGGACGGGCAGGATGCCGGCGTCGCGCAGGCCCTGCGCGTAGGCCC
This sequence comes from Mycolicibacterium poriferae, assembly GCF_010728325.1. The sequence continues at coordinate 837,909 of NZ_AP022570.1, read as the reverse complement.
CGGCGAAGTCGGTGACCACGGTGGGGTCCGAACCGAACGACCGATCACCGATCACCGAGTTGTCGGCGGCGTCGGTGACGTCGACGACGGGCGCGAAGTCGATGGTGATGCCCATGGCCCGCATCTGGCGGCCGCGATCGGCGGCGATCTGGCGGACTTCTTCCGGGCTGCTGGTGCGTGCCAGCACCCGCGGCGAGGGTTGGGAGCCGATCAGGCTGGACAGTCGCGACACCCGGCCGCCCTCTTCGTCCACGCTGACCGCCAACGGCAGCGGTCCCGCCCCGGCCGCGATCTCGGACAGCGAACCGTCAGACAGCATCGACAGGTCCGTCCAGCTGCCGATCATGATGCCGCCGACGTGATGGCTGTCGGCGACCGCGCGGGCGTCCGCGGCACCGGTCACGCCGACCATGAGCAGCTGGGCGAGTTTGTCGCGGGTGGACATCGATGCGACGACCGCGTTCGGGTCGCCGCACGCCGGCGGGGCCGGAGCGGCCGGTGGGGGCACCACGGCCGGCGGTACCGGACCGGCGGCCATCGTCACCGTCGAGCGGGGACCCGCGGCGGGTTCCTGGGCCGGCGACGCGCAGCCCACCAGCAGCGACGCCGCCGCCAGCACCCCGGTCAGTGCTCTCGGCACCGTCGTGCGTGTGACCATAGGCCCCGACAGTAGCCGGTCGATGCAGCAACGATCGAGCAGCACACGCATCGTGCTAGTTTGGCGGCCATGGATCGGTTTCTCGTGCCCGCGGCGGCCAGCATCGTCGTCGGCCTGCTGCTGGGCGCGGCTGCCGTGTTCGGGGTGACGCTGATGGTGCAGCAGGACACGAAGCCTCCGCTGCAGGCGGGCGATCCGGCGTCGTCAGTGCTCAACAGGGTCGAGTACGGCAACCGCAGTTGATGCGTCCGTAGCCTCGGTCACGCCGTTGCGACGGCGCTGGCTGTGGCTCGTCGGCGCGGTAGCTCTGCTCCTGACCTTCGCCCAGTCGCCCGGACAGATCTCACCCGACACCAAACTGGACCTGACGGCCAATCCGCTGCGGTTCCTGACCCGCGCGTTCGACCTGTGGAACAGCGACCTGCCGTTCGGGCAGGCCCAGAACCAGGCGTACGGCTACCTGTTCCCGCACGGGACGTTCTTCCTGCTCGGCGACCTGCTCGAGATTCCCGGCTGGGTGACGCAGCGGCTGTGGTGGGCGCTGGTGCTGACCGTCGGGTTCTGGGGTGTGCTGCGCGTGGCCGAGGCGCTGCGCATCGGTACGCCGACCTCACGGGTGCTGGGCGCCATTGCGTTCGCGTTGTCGCCGCGGGTGTTGACCACGCTCGGGGCGATTTCGTCGGAGACGTGGCCGATGATGCTCGCGCCGTGGGTGCTGCTGCCGGTCATCCTCGCCTTCCAGGGTGGGTCCGGAGGGGTGGGAGAAACCCAGGGTGGGTCCGGAGGGGTGGGAGGGGCCCGGGCTGGGTCCGGAGGGGCGGGAGAAAACCGGGCTGGGTCCGGAGGGGCTGATCCGCGAACTCGGCTGCTGGCGGCGCGATCAGCACTGGCGATCGCGCTGATGGGTGCGATCAACGCGGTCGCCACGCTGTCGGCGTGCCTGTGCGCGGTGGTGTGGTTGTTGGCGCACCGCCCGAACCGGACGTGGTGGCGGTTCACCGCGTGGTGGCTGGGTTGCACGGTGCTGGCGGTGACGTGGTGGGTGGTGGCATTGCTGCACCTCGGCCGCATCAGCCCACCGTTTCTCGACTTCATCGAATCTTCCGGGGTCACCACGCAGTGGATGTCGCTGACCGAGATGCTGCGCGGCACCGGGGCGTGGACGCCGTACGTCGCGCCGGGTGCCACCGCGGGGGCTCCGCTGGTGACGGGGTCGGTCGCGGTGCTGGCGACGACGCTGGTGGCCGCGGCGGGATTGGCCGGTCTGGCGTTGCGCACGATGCCGGCGCGCGGTCGGTTGATCACGATGCTGCTGATCGGTGTCGCGCTGTTGGCGGCTGGGTACTCCGGCGGGCTCGGCTCCCCGATCGCGGCTCAGGTGCAGGCGTTCCTCGATGCCGACGGCACCCCGTTGCGCAATCTGCACAAACTGGAGCCGCTGCTGCGGTTGCCGCTGGCTCTGGGTTTGGCGCACCTGCTGGGCCGAATTCCGTTGCCGGGCAGTGCCCCCCGCCCGGTATGGCGGGCCGCGTTCGCACATCCGGAGAACGACAAGCGGGTGGCGGTGGGGGTTGTGGTGCTGGCGGCGCTCACCGCGGCGACGTCGCTGGCCTGGACCAGCCGATTGACCCCGCCCGGGGCATTCGACGCGATCCCGCAGTACTGGCATGACACGGCGGCGTGGCTCGACGAGCACAACACCGGTGCGGCAGGCGGAGGCGGCGGAGACGGCGAATCCGGCCCAGCCGGCGAATCCGGCCCAGCCGGACCCGCGGGACGGGTGCTGGTCGCGCCCGGTGCCCCGTTCGCGACGCAGGTGTGGGGCAACAGCCACGACGAGCCTCTGCAGGTTCTCGGTGACAGCACCTGGGGGGTGCGCGATTCCATTCCGCTGACCCCACCCGAGACCATCCGCGCGCTGGACTCGGTGCAGCGACTCTTCGCCTCGGGCCGGCCGTCAGCGGGGCTCGCCGACACGCTGATCCGGCAGGGCATCTCGTATGTGGTGGTGCGCAACGACCTGGATCCGGATGCGTCGCGCTCGGCGCGGCCCATCCTGGTGCACCAGGCCGTCGACGGTTCTCCCGGGCTGACCAAGGTCGCCGAGTTCGGCGACCCGGTCGGCCCCGGGACGCTGGAGGGGTTCGTTGCCGACAGCGGATTGCGACCGCGGTACCCGGCGGTCGAGATCTACCGGGTGGACGGCGCGGGTCGGCCACCGGCGGCGCCGTTCCTGGTGGACGCCGACACCATGGCGCGGGTGGACGGCGGACCGGAGGCTCTGCTGCGCCTCGACGAGCGCAGGCGGTTGAGCGGTCAGCAGCCGCTGGGCCCGATGCTGCTGACCCAGGATGCTCAACGCGCGGGGCTGCCGGTGCCCCTGGTCACCATCACCGACACCCCACTGGCGCGGGAAACCGACTACGGCCGTGTCGACGATCATTCCTCGGCCGTGCGCAGTCCCGGCGACGCCCGTAACACGTTCAACCGGGTGCCCGACTATCCGGCCGACGGCGCCGAGCTGGTCTACGGGCGATGGGACGGCGGGCGGATCTCGGTGTCGAGTGCCGCGTCTGATTCGACCGCGCTGCCCAATGTGTCACCCGCCTCCTCGCCGGCCGCGGCGATCGACGCCGACGCGTCCACCAGCTGGGTGTCCAACGCGCTGCAGGCGGCGGTCGGGCAGTGGCTGCAGGTGGATTTCGACCGTCCGGTCACCAACGCCACGCTCACCATCACCCCCAGCGCCACCGCCGTCGGCGCGCAGGTGCGCCGTCTCGAGGTGGCCACCGTCAACGGCACCAGCACGGTGCGTGTCGAGGACCCGGGCACCCCGGTCACCGTCGCGCTGCCGTATGGCGAGACGCCGTGGGTACGCATCACCGCGGCCGCCACCGACGACGGTTCGCCGGGGGTCCAGTTCGGCATCACCGACTTCAGCATCACCCAGTACGACGCGAACGGGTTCGCCCACCCGATCGCCCTGCGCCACACCGTCGACGTTCCCGGCCCTCCCCCGGGATCGGCCATCGCGCAATGGGATCTCGGTACCGAGCTACTGGGACGGCCGGGGTGTGCGGACAGCCCGACGGGTACCCGGTGTGCGGCGGCGATGGCGCTGGCCTCCGAGGAGCCGGTCAACCTCAGCCGCACGCTGACCGTGCCCGAGCCGACGCCGGTCGATCCGACGGTGTGGGTACGCGCCCGTCAGGGACCCAACCTCGCCGACCTGATCGCCCAGCCGGGGGTGGTCCGCGCCGCCGGTGACGCCGACCCGCTCGACGTACTGGGCTCGGCGTACGCGGCCGCCGACGGTGACCCCGGCACCGCATGGACCGCGCCGCAGCGCGTGGTGCAGCCCCGCACACCCCCCACGCTGGTGGTGAAACTGCCCGAACCGCGCACCGTGGCCGGCTTGCGCGTCACCCCGAGTTCCTCAGCGCTGCCGGCCCACCCGACGATGATCGCCGTCGACCTCGGCGACGGCCCCCAGGTCAGGCGGATCGACGGCACGCAGACACTGGACCTGCAGCCCCGCCGCACCGACACGATCACGCTGTCGTTGATGGATTGGGACGACGTGATCGACCGCACCGCACTGGGTTTCGATCAGCTCAAGCCACCGGGGCTGGCCGAGGTGGTACCCCTCGACGAGTCCGGCGCGCCGATCGCGCCCGCCGACGCTGCGACCAACCGGGCCAGGGCCGTCACGCTGCCGTGCGGACGCGGGCCGGTCATCGGTGTCGCGGGTCAGTTCGTCCAGACGTCGGTCACCACCACCGTCGCCGCGCTGCTGGACAACCAACCCATCGCCGCACGACCCTGTCGCAGCGAACCGATAACCCTGCCCGCCGGCGACCAGGAGCTGCTGGTCAGCCCGGGGCCCGGCCTCCTGGTCGACGGAGTCGAGCTCGCAACGCCCCTCGCTGGCGAATTACGCACGGCCACAGCCTTTCCCGTGGCTGCGGACGCCTGGAGCAACGACCACCGCGAGGTCGACGTGACCCCCTCCGGCCGGGAACGACTGCTGGTGGTGCCTGAAAGCGTCAACCCGGGCTGGACCGCGACCACCGCCGACGGCGCGCCGCTGACGGCCATCACCGTCAACGGTTGGCAGCAGGGCTGGATCGTGCCCGCCGGCACCGCGGGAGCCGTCACGATGAGCTTCGCCTCCAATGCCACCTACCGCTGGGGGTTGATCGGCGGGTTGGCGCTGTTGCCGATGCTGTTGGTCGCGGCGTTCGTGCCGGGACGGCGCCGCCAGACCACTCCCCCGACGGTACGGCCATGGTGCCCGCCGACCGCGGTGCGCGGCGCCGCGGTCGTCGTCGCGGCCACGGTCATCTCGGGACTGGCCGGAGCGATGGTCGCCGGCGCCGCGCTGGCGCTGGCTCATCTGTTCCGGCAGAACGAAAGGATCACCCGCGTAGCGACATTGGGCACGGCGGCGGGAGGGCTGGTGCTGGCCGGAGCGATCCTGAGCCAGAACCCGTGGCGGTCGGTCGACGGGTACGTCGGACACTCCGCCGGTGTCCAACTGCTGGCGCTGCTGTCGGTGGTGGCGGTCGCCGTGTCCGCCGCGGTGCCGCCCGCCGCACCGGAGAGCGAGAGGGCCGGCCTGCCCGAATCCGGCCGGACGGAGCCGCCCACAGACGACAATGGAGCCCATGAGCCAGCCAGGCAGCCAACGAGTTCCCCCGATCGGCACCCAGGTATCGGCGCTGGCCGCCCAGGCCCCTGGCGCGCCGGCGGTCACCTGTTCGGGAGTCACCATCACCCGCGCCGAGCTTGACGCGACATCCAACCGCCTCGCGAGAGCGTTCGCGTCGCAGGGCGTCGGGGTCGGCGACTATGTGACGATCGTGCTGCCCAACTCACTGGACTGGGTGTACGCGGTGCTGGCGTGCTGGAAACTCGGGGCGGTGCCGCAACCCCTCTCGGCGCGGATGCCGGACACCGAGCTTGCGGCACTGCTCGAGCTGCGTCCCCCGGCGCTGCTCGTCGGGCGTGCCGACCCGACCGGCGACACCCCGAGTGCAGGTGCCGCGGTCGCCGAGATCGCCGCGGGCTTCTCCGATGATCCACTGCCGGAGGCGGTTTCGCCGGTGTGGAAGTCGATGGCGTCGGGCGGAAGTACCGGGCGTCCCAAACTCATCGAGGCCGGCAACGACAGCAGGGTGCCGCCCACGATCGGAGCCCCGCTGGGCGCCGAACCCGGCGATGTCAACTTGGTTTCGGTTCCGCTGAGCCACAACACGGGATTCACCACGTTCGCCATCGGCCTGCTGCAGGGACACCATCTGGTGCTGATGCCTCGATTCGAGCCGCAGGAGTTCCTGCGGCTGGTCACCGAGTACCGGGTGACGTTTCTGGCGACCGTGCCGACGATCATGCAGCGGCTGCTGCCGGTACACCGCGCCGATCCCGATGCTTACGATCTGTCGTCCATCCGGCGGTTCTGGCATCTCGCCGCGCCCTGCCCGCCGGCCGTCAAACAGGCCTGGATCGATCTGCTGGGGCCCGATGTCGTGTGGGAGCTCTACGGCGGCACCGAGTTACAGGCGCTGACCTTCATCTCGGGTGCGCAGTGGTTGAGCCATCCGGGTTCGGTGGGGGTGGTCGTGTCCGGTGAGATGAAGGTGTTCGACGACGACGGAAAGGAGTGCCCGCCGGGTGTGCCTGGCGAGATCTACATGCGGCCCGCTCCGGGCAGCCGGCCGACCTACCGCTACATCGGCAGCACCGCGAAGAACCGCGACGGCTGGGATTCCCTCGGCGATCTGGGCTATTTCGACGCCGATGGATTTCTGTACCTCAACGACCGTCGCGTGGACATGTTCACCGTGGGCGGGCGCAACGTCTATCCCGCCGAGATCGAGTCGGCGCTGGCCGAGCATCCTCACGTGTTGTCCAGCTTGGCTGTGGGGTTGCCCGACGACGATCTCGGCCAGGTGCCGCACGTGATCGTGCAATCCGCTGCCGACATGTCCGAGGACACGGTGCGGGAGTTCCTGGCCGCCCGGATCGCCGCGCACAAGTTGCCCCGCTCGGTGGAGTTCACCGCGCGGCCGCTGCGCGACGACGCGGGCAAGGCGCGGAGGTCGGCGGTCCGCGACGAGGTCATCGCGCGGCGGGCCGCGCAATCGGGCTGAGCGCGGCGGGCCGCGCAATCGGGCTGAGCGCGGCGGGCCGCGCAATCGGGCTGAGCGCGGCGGGCCGCGCAATCGGACCCAGCGCGGCGGGCCGCGCAACACGGCTAACGCGCGACGGCAGGCTCGATCTGCTCAGTGACCGAGCTGTCCAGCGGGGTGGGGTCGTTGCGCCGCTCCCATCGCCGCAGCGCGTTGCGGCAGGGCGATTCGATCAACCCGTAACTGACCGCGGCGATCGCGAAACCGAACAGGACGGTCAACACCAGCACCACGGTGAAGTGTCCGTTGAAGGAGAATTCCCCGATCATCGGGAAGACCATCGCCAGGGCGGCCAGGTGCCAGACGAACAGCCCGTAGGACCACCGGCCGAGCGTGACCATGGTGTCGCTGCCCAGAATTCGGTGCCGCGTATCGGGCCGGTCCAGCACGAGCGGTGCCAGCAGCGCGCCGGCCACGATCGCACCCATCGCGGCCTTGAGCGTCACCTGCGCGATCGAGCCGGGGTGCAGGCCTTCCAGACCCGCCAGCGGCGACGCGGCGACGGCGAAGGCACTCACCGCGATCAGCGCCATCAGGACGCGGTGCCGCGCCAGTCTGTGCGGCCAGCCGACCTTCGAGACGGTCAACTCCGCCAGCACCATGCCCGCGGCGAACCACGAGAAGAACGCGGGCGGCCAGTTCCACAGGTTGTGGCCGGATCCGCCGTCGAAGGGGATGTGCACCCAGAACAGGCTGGCGACCGCGGCGGCGAGGATGATCGCGATCCGGGCGCGGACCGGCACCCGCCGGGACAGCAGCGCCAGCAGCGGTAACACCAGGTAGAAACTCATCTCCACCGACAGGCTCCACATCTGGGTCAGCCCCGCGGTCAACGTCAGCGGCACGTAGATCTGGGTCAGCGTCAGGTTGGCCAGCCATACCGTGAGGTCGGCCTGGGCCTCGGGGAGCAGCGTCAGGATCACGACGACCGCGACGAGGTAGCCGGGCATGATCCGCACGATCCGCGACCGGAGGTAGTGCCCGGTTCTGGGCCGCTCCCGCAGCCCCCGGGCGGCCGCGGCGTGGCCGCGCCACAGCAGGAATCCCGACAGCGCGAAGAACACGGCCACCGCGAGGTCGAACCGGCCGAGCACCCGCCCGACCGCACCGGTGGTGTGTCCGGTCTGGAATGCGACGTGGGTGACGACGACCCCGATCGCCGCACACGCCCGCATTCCCTCTACCGCGGGCAGGAAGCTGCGGGTGCCGCCGACGGCGTTCTGCGCCGCGTCGGGAGCCGCGCTGGGCGGTGTCGCGGTGGCGGTCACGTCCAACAGTGTGCCCCGCTGCGGTCGACGACGGCGAGAACGGGTAGTCACCCCCCGCGCGGAGCCGTGTACCAACGGGTCCGTCAACGGCTCGTAGTGAGCGACGACCTTATTCTCTGCTGTTAGGGTCGAACGGGTTTTGCCGCCACAACACAGGTCTGGGTTGTGGCGGTAGGTGAAGGGAGACACGGTATTGAACCGCGCAGTCGCGCTGAGGATCGCCGCGTGCGGAATCATGGGCCTGGGGGCCGCGTTGCTGATCGCCGCGTTGCTGTTGTCCACCTATACCAAGAGCAACATCTCCAAGATCCCGCTGGACATCGACCACACGGTGGTCAGTGACGGCAGCGGGACAGCGTTCGACCCGGCGTCGCTGAACGAGCAGAACTTCGTGGTCAACGAAGACGTGCCGCTGGTGATGCAGGAGCAGGTCACCGTCGAGTCCCCGGCCAATGCCGACGTGGTGACGCTGCAGGTGGGCAGCACATTGCGGCGCAGCGACAAACAGCAGGAGAACGGTCTGCTGCTGGCGATGGTCGACACGGTCACCCTCGACCGCGAGACCGCGATGGCGGTGTCCAGCGAAAGCAATCCGGGCGGCGCGGTGCAGAAGCCGCGCGCGATCGAGAACGAGGAACCGCCCACCAACATCGCGTTGCCGCACGAGGGGCTGTCCTACCGCTTCCCGTTCGACACCGAGAAGAAGACCTACCCGTACTTCGATCCGATCGCGCAGAAGGCGTTCGACGCCAACTACGACGGTGAAGAGGACGTCAACGGGCTGACGACCTACAAGTTCACCCAGAACGTCGGTTTCGACGGCGACGGCGAACTGGTCGACCCGATCCCCTATGCGTCGCTCTATGACGACGAGGCCGACAGCAGGGCGACCGCACCGGCCCGGTTGTGGGGCATCGAGGCCGAGGATCCCGAGGAACCGATCACGATGACGCGGTACTACGCCGCGCAGCGCACCTTCTGGGTGGACCCGGTGTCGGGGACCATCGTCAAACAGACCGATCGGGGCTACCACTACTACGCCCGCGAGGCGCTCGAACCCGAGGTCACCTTCGTCGACTACAGCGTCACCACCAACGAGGAGTCGATCGAATCCCAGGTCTCCGCGGCGCGGGATGAACGCGACCGGGTGGCGCTGTGGGGACGCATCCTGCCGATCACCTTCACTGCGCTGGGCCTGATCGCGCTGGTCGGAGGGGCGCTGCTGGGCGCCTTCAGCCTGCGCGCGGAGTCGATGCTCATCGATCCGGGCCTCGACGACGCGGGGCGGCGGTTCTTCGGTCACCGCGACGACGAAGGCGAGCCGGTACCCGGCGCCGAGGCGAAGACCGAGAAGCTGCCCGCGCAACGGCCGTCCGATCTGCCCCCGGACAGACCGGGCTGATCACCCGCGCGTTCCCGCCGGCCTACGCGCTGGCTCTGACTCTGGCGGTGACCGGTCCGCTGCTGTCGCCGGGCTATCTGCTGCTGCGTGACGCGGTGTCGACGCCTCGGTCGTATCTGTCGGATGCGGCACTGGGGGCGACGCAGGCCGCGCCGCGCGCGTTGCCGCAGGATTTCGCCGTCGCGGTGGCCTCGCACGTGCTCGACGGTGGGGTGGTCGTCAAGGCTCTGCTGATACTCGGCATCTGGTTGGCGGGCTGGGGAGCCGCGCGGCTCGTGGCGATGCTGCTGCCGGACGCCGGCCTGGCCGGGCAAACCGTCGCGGTGACGGTGGCGATCTGGAATCCCTACGTGGCCGAGCGGCTGCTGCAGGGCCATTGGAGCCTGCTGGTCGGTTACGGCTGCCTGCCGTGGGTGGGGCTGACGGTGCTGTCGTTGCGCCGGTCCGAATCCCGCGGGGCGGTGCTGGTGCCGGCGCTGCTGTTCTGGATGGCGCTGGCAGGGTTGACGCCCACCGGGTTGATGCTGGCCGCCACGGTCGCGCTGACGTGCGCGGCGGCCGGCGGCGCCGGACGGTCCCGGCGGTTCTGCGCGCTACTGAGCCTGGGGGCCGCCGTCGGCGCCGCGCTGCCCTGGCTGACGGCCTCGGCGGTGGCACCGGGATGGGCGTCTCAGGCTGGTGTCGCCGACGCCGGGGTGGCGGCGTTCGCCGCGCGTGCCGAGCCGGGGCTGGGCACCCTGGGCAGTCTGGCCGGCCTGGGCGGCATCTGGAACGCCGAGGCGGTGCCCGCGTCGCGGACGAACGTGTTCGCGGTGCTGTCGGTGGTCGCCCTGCTCACGCTCGTGGCGATCGGTGTGCCGTTGCTGATCCGCCGGCGCGTCGCGACGCCGCTGCTGCTGGCGCTGGTTGCGGTCACGGTGCCGGCGTTGATGGCGACCGGCCCGGGGCTGGCCCTCGTCGAGGCGGTGATCCGGGGCTTTCCTGGGCTGGGCGTGGTGCGCGACGGCCAGAAATGGGTGGCGCTGGCCATGCCGGCGTATGCGTTGGCCGCCGCGGGGGCGGTGGTGACGCTACGACCCCGGGTGCCGGCCCTGGTGTCGGCGGCGGTGTGCTGCGCGGTGCTGGTGGCGACCCTGCCCGATCTGGTCTGGGGGGTGGGCGGGCAGGTGCGGTCGGTGCACTACCCGCCCGGGTGGCAGCGGGCTGCAGCGCTGATCAACGCCGAGCCGGGGCCGGTCGCCGTGTTGCCGGTCGACAGCATGCGCCGGTTCCCGTGGGCGGGTGCGGCACCGGTGCTCGATCCGCTGCCGCGTTGGGTGCGTGCCGAGGTCCTCAGCACCGGTGACCTCGTCATCGCCGGGCGGCTCATCCCCGGGGAGGGCACCCGGGCCCGTGAGGTGCAACAGCTGCTCATCGGTGGGGCGGACGCGCAGCGTCTCGCCGAGGCCGGGGTGCGTTGGGTGGTCGTCGAGGGCCCTGACCCGCAATCACTGCCGCTGCCGCTGACCTATCGGGACTCCGACATCGCGGTGTACGCGGTGGGCGGCGACGCTCCGCAGGCCTCGCAGCGCGGGGTGCTGCTGGGGGCGCACCTCGTCTGGCTGACCCAGCTCCTCGGCAGCCTGCTTGCGATGGTCGTGGGTGGGGTCAGACGCCGCACACCGCGGGCAGCAGCAGGAAGGCCGGCCACAGACCAGCGACCACCAGATAGCCGGCCATCTCGCCGCCGGCCGGAAGCACCGGACTGACCAGCGACTCGATGTGACGGACCTGCTCGATGCCGAAGAACGCGAACACCAATCCGACGATCACGTATGGGATTCCGAGCCACAACCCGAACTCGACCATGTCGGCCACGCTGACCCGCCGGCTCAGCAGCCGGCGCGTGGCGGTCTTCACCCCCATCGATGTCTCCTCAGACCAGACGGCGCTGTCGGCGTACCCGCAGCCGGACATCGGCGAGCAGCAGGTGGGTGCCTCCCTGCCGGATGAACCCCGGCAGGAAGCGATTGGCGAACGCCACGATCAGGAACAGGCGCTCGAACAGATGCTGTCGCACCGGGCCCCACGTCAGGCCGAGGGCGTCGCGGAACACCGGCGCGAGAAAACCCGTCGTGAGGAACGTCAGCAGCGGCCGGAACGGCAGCCCCAGAAGCGGGTTGATCATGCGCAGGTTGATCAGGTCCGACAGGTAGGCGCGGACCACGTCGTTGACGGCGACCTGCGTGCAGGCGTCGTCCCAGTACCGGTCGAACTCGGCGCGGGTCGGGGGCCATTGGTCGTCGGTGACCTGCAGCGTGGTGCCCAGCAGCCAGGCTGATCGGTAGAACTGCTCGGGGGTCATCTCGCCGCGCAGCAGCTGATAGGTGTCCTCGAGCCCGACGAACAGGCAGGCCGCTACCCACATCTGCAGGTCGCGGTCGAACGCGTTGTAGCGCACCGGACTCGACGGCCCGGACTGCACGTGGCGGTGCACACCGTTGACCGCCTCGCGATAGGCGGCGCGGTCGTCCTCGTCTCCGAACACGGCGACCGCCAGGTACTGGAACGTGGTGCGCGCCCGCTTCCACGGGTGCTTCATCAGGCTGCCCGATTCGACCCTGCTCTCGGCCACCCCGTGCCCGACGCCGGGCCGTGACATCTGCATCACGACGTTCGCCGCTCCCGCGGCGAACGACCAGAAATCCATCGCGTCCCCGACGCGGACCGCGGCGTCATCCCACCGTGCAGTGCGCCGGGAGATCTGGATGCGCGTGGCGGTCATGTCGGGCACGCCACCGCGGCGACCCACAGCACCGGCCAGAACGCGACACCACCGACGAGTGCGGCTGCCTTCTCCAGACCGTGCGCGCCGGCGAGGTGATCGGGATGGGTGGCGGTCCACAGCAGACCGAGCAGGACGTGGGGGATGTTGACCAGAATCGCCAGACCGATCCACTCGGCGATCGTCATCTCGTAGGCGAACACCTTGCGCAGCACGCCGACCATGGCCCTATGTTAATGGTCATGTGAAGCCGCGTGCGCCTTTTTCGACATTGAATAGGCACGTAGGAGCCCATTATGTGCGATAGTTGTGAACGGTCAGACGATCCCGGTGATGAACTGTCCGGTGTGCGCCGCGTCGAGGACCGTCCGCATCGCCTCGGCTGACTGAGGCCACGAGAACTCACCGCTGCGCACCAGGGCCTTGGCGCCCAGCTGTTCGCGCAGGACGCGGTCACCGAGCAGGCGCCGCAGATCGTCGACCAGGCCGTCATCGTCGTCGACGAGCAACCCGGTGACGCCGTCGACGATCGAGTCGGTCAACCCGCCGGAGGACCGGTAACCGATGGTGGGTACGCCGTGCTGGGCCGCCTCGACCACCGCCAGGCCCCACCCCTCCTTGCGGGACGGCAACACGTGCACCCAGCTGCGTTGCAGCACCGCGTGTTTGGCCGCGTCATCGATGTGCCCGTGGAACGTGACGGCATCGGCGATGCCCAGGCGCCGGGCGTGGTCGACGAGCGGCTGGGCCCACCAGCCGCCGCCCAGCACGTCGAGATGCAGGTCGGGTACGTCGCCGCGCAGCCGTGCGACCGCGTCCAGCGCGTCCTCGATCTGCTTGTGCGGCACCAGCCGCGACAGCACCGCCACCCGTGGGGTCGGCGAGCGCTCCGGTGTGAGCGTGTCCGCAGGCGCGGCGTCCACACCGTTGCGGACGATCGCAATGTGGCCGGCGGGCGCCCCCAGGTCGGTCAGGTCGCGCGCCGACGGCAGCGACACCGTCACATACTGGTTGCGCCGGTGCAGCCGGGGCGACAACCAGGACTCGACGAACCATCCGATGCGGCCACGCACCCGGCCGGCCACCGGCCACTGCTCCCGGTGGCAGTGGTGCACGAGCACGACGACCCGCCGGCCGTAGGCCAGGCGCGCGCAGAACGGAAGACCGTTCTGCGTGTCGACGACGACGTCGGGTCGCACTCGACGCAGCGGACCCAGACCGAGCCGGGCGGCCACCATCGCCAAACCGGCCCAGATGTACACCGAGTGGGGCCCCCCGGAGCGTTGGATGTGCACGCCGTCGACCACCTCGCGCCGCCGCGCGCCCGGGTAGCGCGCCGTGCGCAGCGTCACCCGCATCCCGGACGCGGCCAGATGGGCGCCGATGCGTTGGAGATAGGTCTCGCTGCCGCCGCCCTGCGGGTGACCGGTGTCGCGCCAGCACAACAGCAGCACGGACTTCACGGGCGGGGCAGACATCCCGGCCAGCCTAACCGTCGGCTTAGGGTTGCCACGTGGTCGCTACCGATCTGTTCGCACGCCGGGCGACGCTGTCCCGGTCGGTGCGGCTGCTCGGGCAGTTCCGCTTCGAACAGACCGACCCGGACCGGTTCTACGGCGCACTCGCCGCGGACACGGCCGCGCTGGTCGGCGACCTTTGGACCGGCACCACCGGCACGACGCCGGCGGGGGTCCGGGTACTCGACGTGGGCGGTGGTCCGGGTTACTTCGCGACCGCGTTCACCGACGCCGGGATGCGCTACCTCGGGGTGGAACCGGACCCACGAGAGATGCACGCCGCAGCCCCACGCACGCACCGTCTCACCGGCTCCTTTGTCCGCGCCTCGGGAATGCGGCTGCCCTTCGCCGACGGCAGCGTCGATGTGTGCCTGTCGTCGAACGTCGCCGAACACGTGCCCGAGCCGTGGCGGCTGGGTGAGGAGATGTTGCGCGTCACCCGGCCGGGCGGCTTGGCGATCTTGTCGTACACGGTGTGGCTGGGCCCGTTCGGTGGACACGAGATGGGCCTGACCCACTATCTGGGCGGCCGCCGCGCGGCCGATCGGTACACCCGCAGGCACGGGCATCGACCCAAGAACGACTACGGCTCGTCGTTGTTCGCGGTGTCCGCGGCGGCCGGGCTGGACTGGGCCCGCGGCACGGGCGCACTGGTCGCCGCATTCCCGCGCTACCACCCGCGATGGGCCTGGGGCCTGGTGAAACTGCCCGGCCTACGGGAATTCGCGGTGAGCAATCTGGTGCTGGTGTTACGTCCCTCCTGATTGCCGGACTGCAACAGGTTCTCGTTTTGCCCAACGGTCGGTAGTGTGACGCCTATGACACAGAGCACCGCCTTCAAGACCGAATGGGACAAGCTGTTCATCGGCGGCAAGTGGGTCGAGCCGGCCACCTCGGATGTCATCGAGGTGCACTCCCCCGCCACCGGCGAGTTGGTGGGCAAGGTGCCGCTGGCCTCGGCCGCCGACGTCGACGCGGCCTGCGCCGCGGCGCGCAAGGCCTTCGACGAGGGCCCGTGGCCGCAGATGTCGCCGGAAGAGCGCGCCGAGATCCTCGGCCGCGCGGTCAAGATCATGGAGGAACGCGGCGACGAGCTGAAGTTCCTGTTGTCCGCCGAGACCGGGCAGCCCACCACGATCGTGGACATGATGCAGTACGGCGCGGCGATGTCGGCGTTCCAGTACTACGCCGGCGCGGCCGACAAGTTCACCTGGCAGGAGATCCGCGACGGCGTCTACGGCCAGACGCTGGTGGTGCGCGAACCGATCGGTGTGGTCGGCGCCGTCACCGCCTGGAACGTGCCGTTCTTCCTGGCCGCCAACAAGCTCGGGCCCGCGCTGCTGGCCGGCTGCACCATGGTGCTCAAACCGGCCGCCGAAACGCCGCTGTCGGTGTTCGCGATGGCTGAAATGTTCGCCGAGGCAGGGCTGCCCGAGGGTGTGCTGTCGATCGTGCCGGGTGGCGCCGAGACGGGCCGCGCCCTGACGGCGAATCCGAACCTGGACAAGTACACGTTCACCGGCTCCTCGGCGGTCGGCAAGGAGATCGGCAAGATCGCCGCCGACAACCTCAAGCCGTGCACGCTGGAGCTCGGCGGCAAGTCCGCAGCCATCATCCTCGAAGACGCCGACCTGGACTCGACGCTGCCGATGCTGGTGTTCTCCGGCTTGATGAACTGTGGGCAGGCATGTGTGGGCCAGACCCGGATCCTGGCGCCGCGGTCGCGATACGACGAGGTCGTCGACAAGTTGGCGGCGGCCGTGGCCGCGATGCCGGTCGGCCTGCCCGATGATCCCGGTGCCGCGATCGGGCCGCTGATCAGCGAGAAGCAGCGCGAGCGGGTGGAGAGCTACATCAAGAAGGGCATCGAGGAAGGCGCGCGGGTGGTGGCCGGCGGCGGCCGCCCCGAGGGACTGGACAGCGGTTGGTTCGTGCAGCCGACGGTGTTCGCCGACGTCGACAACTCGATGACCATCGCTCAGGAGGAGATCTTCGGGCCCGTCCTCGCGGTGATTCCCTACGAGGACGAAGACGACGCCGTGCACATCGCCAACGACTCGGTCTACGGGCTGGCCGGCTCGGTGTACACCTCCGACAACGACAAGGCGTTGAAGATCGCGCGCAAGATCCGCACCGGAACGTACGCGGTCAACATGTACGCCTTCGACCCGGGCGCACCGTTCGGCGGTTTCAAGAACTCCGGCATCGGCCGCGAGAACGGTCCCGAGGGCATCGAGGCCTACTGCGAGCCCAAGAGCATCCTGCTGCCGTTCGGCTACACCCCCGCCGACTGACGACGCTCCACGAGATCCGACTTTTGCCGAGGTTTTCTCGTACTTCTCCGGCAGAAGTCGGATCTCGTCGGCGTCTTGAGCAGCGGCGTTCGATGAGTCGACGGATCTGTGCGTGATCGTCGCCGCTGCAGGCATTGACCCGCGGCCCCTCAGCCGCGGCGCCACCGGGCGCAGAGGAAATCACCGTTGCGGCCCGAATCCGTCAACGCCCATTCGGAACGCATCGGCAGCACCGGTGACCCCGCGCCCAGCGAGCACGGCGCATAGGCGACCACCATCTCGTCGATCAGCCCCGCCTCGCTGAACTGCCTGGCGACGTCTCCTCCCCCGACCACCCAGACATCCCTGCCGGCCGCGGCCCTCACCAGCTCCGGGTGCAGGTCGTCAACGGCGCCGTCGAACACGTGTACCGGATGCCCGGCGGCGACGATGCCGGGCCGGTGGGTCAACACCCAGGACGGCTGGCTGTACATCCACTCGCCGGGATGGTTGGCCAGTATCCACTCGTAGGTGTCGGCACCCATCACGAGTGCGCCGACGGTGGCCAGGAACGGTTCGATGCCGAACGGGCCGGCCTGGTCGATCGCTCGGCTGGTCAGCCAGTCCAGGCTGCCGTGGTCGTCGACGATGTAGCCGTCCAGGCTGGACGCGGTGTAGTAGACGGTGCCCATCTAGATCTCCCTCATCCAGCTCAACGGGTCCCCGCTGGGAACGCTCACTCCGAGCGCGGCCAGCATCGTGCGCGCGAGCTCGCGGCGGTGCGCGGAATAGGTCAGCACGTGCGCCACGATGCCGTGCAGGGGGAACGATTCCGGCGGATCGCACAGCGCGTCGATCACGGTGTCGCCGAGTCGGCCGGCCGCCGAGTGATCGGCGATCGTCGCGCGCCACCGCGCGGCGATGGCGTCGTGGTGGGCAGCCAGCGTGGGCGCGTCGACGGATTCCGGCCGCGTCGCCGTCCGGGACGGGAAGTCGTGCCCGGCGATGGTGGCCAGCCACACCTCTTTGGTCCACACGATCGCGCCGAGTACCGCTCCGACGCTGGCTTCGGGCCCGTCCCACTCCAGCACTGTCTGGCCCGGCGCAACGTCGGCCACCCACTGTTGCGGGCTCAGCTGCGCCGCGGCGGCAAGCAGGCAGGCGGTGTCGTCGACGTCGTGGGCGAGCATCAGCGCGGACACCGACGGCGCGGACGGGTCGGCGCCCGGACCGGCGTCCAGCCACAGCGACTCGGGGGGATGGAAGTGCAGCCCGTTGGGCGCGGTCAACCTGAAGTGCACATCGGCGGCCCGCGAGGGCGGCACGCCGTAGGCGCGCCGGAACGCGCGGGAGAACACTTCGGCCGACGACCATCCCTCGGCGGCGGCGACGACCGCGACAGCCTCGCCGCGCTGCAATCGCCACGCCGCACGTTCGAGCATGACTCGGCGGCGTAACGCCGCGGGCGATTCTCCGGTGAGCCGGCGGACCTGGCGGGAGAAATGGAATTCCGAGGCGAAACTACTGCGCGCCATGTCGCCGACGGCGGTGTTGCCGGCGTCGGTGACCGCGTCGAGGAGCTCACGCAGTCGGTCGCGACCGGCGGGCGCCGGTACGGACAGCGGATCGGTCACGGTGTTTGAGTATGGTCGCCGGCCGCCGGGCAGGACATGACAATTCCTGCTCCGCCCGGAGCCCTGCGGCTATGGCGGAATCCCCGACCAGGTCCCGCCATAGCCTCTAGGAAGCTACCGCGGCCGCGACTTCGGCGTGCCCCTTCTCCGCCGACACGTCAACAGATGACGTGCCCGGCACGAGACATCCAGGTGTGTCGCATTTCGCAGTCAAAGCCCGACTGAGCGGACGTCGGCGATGACAGGATGACCCGGGGTGCCGGCGGCCGCGTCGATTGGGGGTCGTGAGCAGTGGGTACACTCGCAAAACTAGAACACGTTCCAATCTGACGTCTTCTCGAGGGAGCACGCCATGAGCGCGACCGACATCACGCCGTCTGAGATCACGCCATCTGAGATCACCAAGTGGGATCCGGCGCTCACCGAACGGGTGATGGGCGTGCTGCGGCCATTTCTCAAGGGCTATCACCGGGCCGAGGTACGCGGGCTGGAGACCTTCCCCGCCGGCGGCGCGTTGGTGGTGTCGAACCACTCGGGCGGCCTGCTCGCCATGGACGTGCCGGTGTTCGCCAGCGGCTTCTACGACCATTTCGGCTACGACCGACCGGTGTACACGCTGTCCCATGACATGTTGATGGTCGGGCCGTCTGGCACGTTCTTCAAGAAGACCGGCTTCATCCCCGCCAACCACGAGAACGCCGACGAGGCGCTGCGCTCCGGCGGCGTGGTCGTCGTCTTCCCCGGCGGCGACTACGACGTGTACCGGCCCACGCTCAGCGCCAACAAGATCGACTTCAGCGGGCGCACCGGCTACGTACGCGCCGCGCTCAACAACGGCGTCCCGATCGTGCCCACCGTGTCTATCGGCGGCCAGGAGAGTCAGCTGTTCCTCACCCGCGGCACCGAGATCGCCAAGGCGCTCGGGCCCATCGCACGCGCGTTCCGGACGAAGATCCTGCCGGTGTCGTTCGGTTTTCCGTTCGGATTGTCGGTGGTGCTGCCCGTCAACGTGCCGCTGCCGACCAAGATCACCATGCAGACGCTGCCGCCCATCGACGTGGCCGCCGAATTCGGCGAGGACCCCGACATCGACGAAGTGGACGCCCACGTCCGGCGGGTCATGCAACGGGCTCTCGACGAACTGGCCAGCAAGCGCCGACTTCCGGTGCTGGGCTGACCGATGGGAATTCTCGATCCACTGACCAAACCGCTGGGGCTCATCTCGACGATGGCACGGGCGGGCGTGATCGCCCCGATGCGCCCGGACAAGTACCTGCGGATCGTCTCCGCGATGCAGCGCGAGAACATGGCCATCACTTCCGGTTTCGCCGCCGCCGCGCAGCGCTGCCCGGACCGGGCGGGTCTGGTCGACGAGCTCGGCATCCTGACCTGGCGACAGATCGACCGACGCGCCGACGCGTTGGCAGCCGCACTGCAGGCCCTGCCCGGCGGGCAGCCCGAGGTGATCGGCCTGATGGCGCGCAATCACCGCGGGTTCGTCGACGCGCTGATCGCAGCGAACCGGATCGGCGCCGACGTGCTGCTGCTCAACACCTCGTTCGCCGGGCCGGCGATGGCCGAGGTGCTGGAGCGCGAAGGGGAGGGCAAGTCGGTCGCGGTCATCTACGACGAGGAGTTCACCGAGGTCGTCGACCGGGCGGTGGCCGGCCGGCCGGACACCGCGCGGATCGTCGCATGGACCGACGGACCGGTGAACTACCCGACCCTCGAGCGCCTGATCGCCGAGCACGGCGACCGGGACCCGCAGCGCGCCTCCGCCAAGGGCCGGGTGATCCTGCTGACCTCGGGCACGACCGGAACCCCCAAGGGCGCCAGCCATTCCGGGGGCGATCCCGGCGTGCTCAAGTCGATTCTCGACCGGACTCCGTGGCGAACCGAGCAGCCGGTCGTGGTCGTGGCGCCGATGTTCCATGCGTGGGGCTTCTCTCAGCTGGCGTTCGCGGCGTCCATGTCCTGCACCATCATCACCCGGCGCAAGTTCGATCCCGAAGCGACGCTGGAGTTGATCGATCGGCACCGGGCTACCGGGTTGTGTGTCGTCCCGGTCATGTTCGACCGCATCATGGAGCTGCCGACCGAGGTCCTCGACCGTTACAGCGGCCGCTCGCTCCGGTTCGCCGCGGCCTCGGGATCGCGGATGCGTCCCGATGTCGTCATCGCGTTCATGGACCGCTTCGGCGACGTGATCTACAACAACTACAACGCCACCGAGGCCGGCATGATCGCGACGGCCACACCGCGCGACCTGCGCGCGGCGCCCGACACAGCAGGCAGGCCGGCCGAGGGTACCGAGATCCGCATCCTCGACGCCGAACTGCACGAGCTACCGGTCGGCGAGGTCGGCAGCATCTACGTGCGCAACTCGACTCAGTTCGACGGCTACACCTCGGGGCAGACCAAGGAATTCCACGAGGGATTCATGTGCTCCGGTGACGTCGGTTACGTCGACGACGCCGGCCGGTTGTTCGTCGTCGGCCGCGACGACGAGATGATCGTCTCCGGCGGTGAGAACGTCTACCCGATCGAGGTGGAGAAGACGCTGGCCGCCCACGACGACGTCGCCGAAGCCGCGGTGCTGGGTGTGGACGACGAGAAGTTCGGTCAGCGCCTCGAGGCGTTCGTGGTGCTGCGCCCCGGCGCGGCGGCCACCCCCGAGGAGCTCAAACAACACGTCCGCGAGCACCTGGCCAATTTCAAAGTGCCCCGGGCGATCACCGTGCTCGACGAGTTGCCGCGCGGCACCACCGGAAAGATCTCCCGCAAGGAGTTGCAGGACCGGGCAAAGAATGCCTGAGCGCCGACCCCTGCTGCGCGCCGCCGTGGAGCTGCTCAACGCCGCCAACGGTCTGCGGCCGCTGGGTCGCGAAGGGTATGTGACCATCCCGGTGTTCGCCTTCGGGTGGCCGACTTCGGAGATGTCGCCGCTCTACATGGTCGGCTCGATGCTCGACGCCGCCCGGCGAGGACTGCGTGGTGACTTCCGGGGTGTGCGGGGCCGAATCGCGTTGCTTCTCACCGCCGTCGCCTGGGCTCTGCTGTGGCTGATCCACCGCCGCAACGTGGCCTCGCAGCCCTACTTCGAAGATCCGTTGCGGGCAGCGCTCGGCGCCGACTATCAGGCCATCTCGGAGAAGGCGCAGTCGGACCGGCGACGACGCCGGATCGGGGTTCCGCCCAACGACGTGATCCGCCGGCGTTACGTGACGAAGCTCGACACGGTGCAGTACGGTCCGCACGGCGCGGTGAACATGGCCGACATCTGGCGGCGATCCGACCTTCCCCGGGACGGCAAAGCACCTGTGCTGCTGCAGGTTCCGGGTGGCGCCTGGTCGATCGGCATGCGCCGCCCCCAGGCGTACCCGCTACTCAGCCACCTCGCCGACCACGGCTGGGTGTGTGTGTCGATCGACTACCGGGTCAGCCCGCGGCACACCTGGCCCGATCACATCGTCGACGTCAAACGTGCCTTGGCCTGGATCAAGGAGCGCATCGGCGAATACGGCGGCGACCCCGACTTCGTCGCGATCACCGGTGGCTCGGCCGGCGGTCATCTGTCCTCTCTGGTGGCCTTGACCGCCGACGACCCGCAGTTTCAACCCGGTTTCGAGGACGCCGATACGTCGGTGGTCGCCGCGGTGCCGATCTACGGCCGCTACGACTGGGTGTCTGCGCGCGGCAGCGGCCGCAAGGAGTTCATCGCGTTCCTGCAGAAATTCGTCACCAAGAAACCGATCGTGCAGCACCATCAGCTCTACGTCGACGCCTCGCCGCTGTACCGGGTCCGCGCCGATGCGCCGCCGTTCTTCATCCTGCACGGCCAGGACGACTCGATCATCCCGGTGCAGGAGGGCCGCGAGTTCGCCGACGCGTTGCGCGAAGTCTCGACCGCTCCGGTGGTGTATGCGGAGATCCCACATGCCCAGCACGCGTTCGACTTCTACTACGGGTCCCCGCGGGCGCATTACACCGCGCAGGCAGTGGAGGAATTCCTGTCGTGGGTGGCGGCCACGACACGTCGGCGAGCCGACTGAACAGACACGTCGGCGAGCCGACTGAACAGACACCGTGGCGAGCCGACTGAACAAACACGTCGAGGAGCCGACTAAACGGGCATCGCGGTTTCGACGACGGTGAGCTTCTCGGAAAGCCCTGCTGCACGCCGGATCTCGATGAAGGCCTCTCTCAGCGCGTCGGTGAGCTCGTGAGGGTCTTTCAACGTCTTGCCGTCGGTGAGCACCGAGATGTTGATCTGGTCGACGTAGCTCCACACCGTGATGTTGATTCCGCTGCCCGCGGTCAGTGGTCCGACCGAGTAGATCTCGGTCACCAATGCCCCGCCGACCCGCGCCCGGGTGCGGGGTCCCGGCACGTTCGAGATGGGCAGGTTCATCACCTTGTTCTGGCCGTCTTTGTTCGACAGCCAGCGGAACATCGCCTCGGCGGGCGCGGGCGGCAGGTATGACGACCACCGGCTGACCAGCTCGGGCCCGAGCAGGGTGTTGCTTTCCTTGCCCGCGACGGCCGAGTCGTGCGCGACCCTTACCCGCTCCAGCGGGTCTTCGACGTCGACCGGCAGGCTGACCAGCACGCCGGTGAAGAAGTTGCCGGAGATCCGGTCGGGTGAGAAGTCGAAACTCACCGGCACCGACGCGAGCAGCGGGTGGTCGGCGCGGTTGTCGTAGCGCAGCAGCATGGTGCGCAGCGCCCCGGCCGAGATCGACAGCACCATGTCGTTGATCGTGACGCCGAGATGCTTGCCGGTCTGCTTGACGTCATCGAGGGACAGCGTGGTCGTGGCGAACCGCCTGGTCGAGTCGAGCATGTGGTTCATGAAGGTCGGTGGCGGGGTGAACGGCCGGGTCAGCTCGGGCGAGAGCTTGTGCGGGCTCTGCCGCACCCTGCGCATTCCTTCGGCGGTGTAGCGCATGACGCCGGGCAGCTTGGCGATCTGGCGCAGGTGGTCGGCGAATGCGGTGCGCACCAACTCACCTGGCGTGGGCGCCGGATCGGTGGCATAGGAGTCGCGGTCGGCGCCGAGGCCGTCCTGCATGTCCATCCCGCGGGCCAGCAGATTGGCCGACGCGACGCCGTCGGCGAGGGCGTGATGAATCTTGCCCAGGACCGCGATCCGGCCACCCGCGAGACCCTCGATCAGGTACATCTCCCAGAGCGGCCGGCTGCGGTCCAGCGGGGTGCTGGCCAGTCGGCCGACCGCCTCGTCGAGTTCGCGGCGCCCCCCCGGGGCTTCCACCCGGCACGAGCGCACGTGGTACTCGAGGTCGACTTCGGCGTTCTCCCGCCACATCGGGTGATGGAACTTCAGCGGGATGTCGATCAGTTCATAGCGGAACGGATCGAGCTTGTAGAGCCTGCTGTGAATGACCTGCCGGAGTTCCTCGACCCCGAAACTGGCCCCGCCGAGGCCGTCGAGTTCGATCACCGCCAGTTTCAGCGTGTGCATGTGCACGTTCGGGGTTTCGCTGTACAACAGCACGGCGTCCCACCCGCGAAGCCTTTTCACCGCGACACCTCCCTGGAGGCGTCCTATATAACCTCTTTGGCTCCGAGAAGACTTCTGTTTCGGTGAATATGGTTGAGGAACAATCCGATTGCGGTCGACGCCGCCCCGGTGCGGGCCCCGTCGGTCATGTCGAAACCGTGCCCGGCGCCGGGTAGCTCGACGTAGCCGACCACCGATCGGGACACCTCTTTGAGCCGCTCGACGAAGCTGCGGGCCTGCGCCACGGGGATGACGCTGTCCCCGGTTCCGTGCACCACCAGGAACGGCGGAGCCTCCGAGTGGATCCTGGCCATCGGCGAGGCCTTGCGGAACACGTCGGGGTGTTTGTCGAACTTGCGCTTCACCACGACCCGCTCCAGGAAGTCCATGAAGCGCACCCGCTCCACGGTGGACTTGTCCTCCCAGTCGTAGCGTCCGTAGATGCCGATCACGGCATCCACGGAGGTGTCCGAGCCTTCCGGCAGTTCGCCCTGCATCTCCGGGTCGTTGGCGGTCAGCCCGGCCAGCGCAGCGAGGTGCCCACCGGCCGAGGTCCCCGAGATGGCGACGAAATTGCGGTCACCGCCGTATTTGTCGACGTTGGCGCGAGCCCAGGCGATCGCCGTCTTCACGTCGGTGATGTGCGCCGGCCACGGGTTGTGGGGAGCCACGCGGTAGTCGATGGACAGACACACCCAGCCCATCTGGGCCAGATGCGACATCAGGGCGTAGCCCTGCAACATGCGGCTGCCGTGCACCCAGGCCCCACCCGGCACGAAGATGAGTACCGGAGCGTCGGCGGGCAGGTCGTCGCGGCGCCACACGTCGAGCAGCTGGGTCGGCCGCGGTCCGTAGCGCACCGACGTCTTGTGCACGTGACGCCGGTGGTCGCGCATCCGCCACACCGGCGGCGTCCGTTCCGGCAGCGGCCAGTCGATGTCCAGGTCCTTGGCAGAGACCAGTCCGCGCAGCGCGGCTTGCGTCACGGCGTTGGTGCAGTCCCGTTCCTGCTGCTTCTTCTCGGCATCATTGGGCGCCACCAGCGACTTGGCCAGCGATCCGACGACGTCGGGGGCGTGCCTGGCGCCCCACACGCCTGCCGCCGTCAACGCGCCAAGCGGCTCAAGGTGTTTGCCGATGACCGGCAGCGACGCGGACGCCACGCTCAGCGCCAGCATGTAATCGGACGGACCCGCGTTCAACAACCAGTGCAAACGGGTAGTCAGGGTGGGTCCGGGATACCGGGTGGCCGGTCGTTCCGTCATTGCGCGAGCGTACCCCCTACCCCGGATACCAAACAGACAATCCGGCCCAAGTTGTCTACTGTTTTTCAGACGTTACTTTTTGGTGATGTGGGTCACACCCTGGTCGTGGTCGTGACCTGCGCGATAGCGTCAGTTGACGACTGTCAACTTCACCGAAGAGGGTGTCAACGTGGCCAGAACCTCGCCGACCGTCGCGGAAACGTCCGCGCTTGCCATCACCGAAGAACACCAGGACCTGGCCGAGGCCGTCTCCGGGCAACTGGCGCGGCTGGATGCCCTCGCGCAGGCGCGGTCGACGCTGGCCGGCGGCACGACGCATCCGGCCGACATCTGGTCGGCAGCAAGCGAACTCGGCTGGACCGGGCTGGCGGTTGCCGAAGACCACGGCGGGTCGGGGTTCGGGCTCGGCGAGGTGGCCGTGGTGCTGGAGTGCCTGGGCCGTCACCTGGCACCCGGACCATTCCTCCCCACCGTCTGCGCAGCGGTGGTCCTCGACCGGTATGCGCCCGACACCGTTGCCGCCCAACTACTCCCGTCACTTGCGAACGGTCAGACAGTCGCGGCCCTCGGCGTGGCCGGGACCGTCGCCGTGGGCGCCGACCACGTCGCCACCGGCGAGCAACCGACCGTACTGGGCGCGCCCGACGCCGACCTGCTGGTCCTGACCGCCGGCGACGATCTGGTGGTCGTCGACGCCGCCGCCGACGGCGTCACCGTCACAGCACTGGATTCCCTGGACACCACCCGCAGCCTGGGCTCGGTGACCCTGCGCGGGGTGGCCGTGCCCCAGGACCGGGTGCTGCGGGGGGCGGCACGCAACGCCAGGACCGTGTGGCGCATCCTGACCGCCGCCGAGGCGGTGGGTGTCGGGTGGGCCGCGCTGCAGATGGCGGTCGACTACGCCAAGGTCCGCGAACAGTTCGGCAGGACCATCGGCACCTTCCAGGCGGTCAAACACCACGCAGCCAACATGCTCGTCGACGTCGAGGTCGCCACGGCCGCCACGTGGGACGCCGCCCGCGCCGACGACCTCGACAGCGCCTGGTTCGCCGCTGCTGTCGCCGCCGCTCTGGCGATCCGCGCGCAGGTGTCCACCACGCAGAACAACATCCAGCTGCATGGCGGCATCGGCTACACCTGGGAGCACGACGCACACCTGTATCTGCGCCGGGCGCGCACGCTCGCGGCATTGATGGCCGACGGCGGCGACCCGCTGGTCGACGTGGTGGAGGGCCGGCGCAGCGGCCAGGCGCACGGCGCCTCGTTCACACTGCCCCCGGAAGCCGAGGACCATCGAGCTGCGGCGCGAGAAGCCGCGGCCCGAGTCCGCGCGTTTCCGGCCGAACAACAGCGCGATTTCCTGGTCGACTCCGGCTATCTGGTCCCGCACTGGCCGCAGCCGTGGGGGCGGGGCGCCACCGTGCTCGAACAGCTCGTCATCGAGGAGGAGTTCGCCGGAGTCGAGCGCCCGGACATGGGAATCACCGGGTGGGTCGCGCTGACCATTGCCCAGGCCGGTACCGAGGACCAACGTGAACGCTGGGTCGAGCCGGTGTTGCGGGGGCAGGTCATGTGGTGCCAGCTGTTCTCCGAACCCGGTGCAGGATCCGATGCTGCCGCGGTGCGCACCTCGGCGAAACGAGTGGACGGCGGTTGGCGCGTCACCGGCCAGAAGGTCTGGACCAGCCTGGCCCACCTGTGCCAATGGGGGCTGGCCACCGTCCGCACCGATCCCGATGCCGCCAAGCACGCCGGCGTGACGATGATGGCGATCGACATGGGCGCCGAGGGCGTCACGGTCAACCCACTGCGGGGCATCACCGGGGACTCCCACTTCAACGAGGTGTTCTTCGACGACGTGTTCGTTCCCGACTCCGATGTGGTCGGCGACGTCAACAAGGGCTGGCTGGTGGCCCGCGCGACCCTGGGCAACGAGCGCATCTCGATCGGCGGCGGATCGGGCGCGCCGACCGGGACCACGCCCGATCACCTGGTCACGTTGCTCGACAGCGCACCCGAGACGGCCGCGCGGTACGTACGGCAGGCCGGTGAGGTCATCGCCGAGATCCACACCCTGCGGCTGCTCAATTTGCGCCGCGCCACCCGCGCGATCGCCGGTGCCGAACCTGGCCCGGAAGGCAACGTGACGAAACTGCTGGTCGCCGAGTCCGGGCAGCGGCTCACCGAGCTGGCGTTCGAGCTGGCCGGCACCGCCGCCATTGCTGGTCGAACACCGCAGTTGACGCTGAGCTACCTGGGCAATCGTGCCATGACGATCGCCGGGGGCACCTCGGAGATCACCCGCAACACGATCGCCGAACGGATCCTGGGTCTGCCCCGAGATCCCCTGCTGCGGTGAACATTCGGAGTACTCACCGGGCCGAGCGGCCCATGACGCGACCGAGCTCGGCACGCGAGCGGATACCCAGCTTGCGGTAGACCTGGGTCAGGTGGGCCTCAACGGTCTTCGGGCTGACGTACAGCTCTGCGGCCATCTCCCGGTTCGTCAGGCCTGACGCGGCGAGCTCGGCGATGCGCCGCTCCGTGCCGGTCAAGGCGCGCCCGGCATCCGCATCGACGCCCACCGGCCCCGCCCCGGCTTCGGCCCGGCGGGCCCACAGCGCCGCGCCGAGCCGCTCGAAGGTGCCCAGCGCCTCGGCGAACTGCGCTTCCGCCGCTCGTCTACGGCGCCGGCGGCGCTGAATCTGAGCACACACCAGCTGCGTCCGCGCCCGTTCGAAGGGCATGGCGAGGCGCTGGTGGTGCCTCATCGCCTCGGCGGCGGCCGCTTCGGCCTCGACCACCTTGCCCGCCGCCAGCAGCACCATGCTGCGGCACCGCGCACCCACCGCCAGCTGCCAGGGCCGATGGAATCGACGGCCGGTGTCTTCCAGGGCCGCTGCCAGCGGTTCGGCCTGCTCCCACCGGCCGACCGCCACCAGGGCCTCCACCGCGTCGGGCAGGTACCCCTTGCTGGCGAACTCAGCGCCGGGAACGGTGTCGAAGACCCGCAGCATCGGCTCCAACGTGTCCAGCGCGGCCTCGTACGCCCCTACCGACACCTCGAGGAAAGCCAGCAGCGCCGAGGCGAGATCGGCATACGGGGACCGGCAACTGTTCGCCAGTTCGAGCGCCGTGCGCAGATCCGTTCTGGCCGCCTCGTCGTCGCCGGTGTAGGCGGCCACGGCACCGCGCATCGTCAGCGCAATGCTCATCACGTGCGCACCGCCCAGTCGTTCGGCGCGTTCGACGGTGTCGCGGGCGTCGGCCGCAGCCGCGGCGTAATCGCCGCGCAGGATGCCGAGCATGACGGCGTTCAGCGACACCCAGAGCATCTCGGTGTCGGCGCCACGGTCGAGCAGGCGGTCCCGAACGGCCTGCAGCTGCACCGCCGCGTCCTCGACCTCGCCGGTCCATATCAGCAGCACGGCGTTGATGGCGCCGGCACTCAAGGTGACCGGCGCATCGAGTTCCACCGCCTCCAACTCCAGCGCCCGCCGCATGGCCGCCCGGTCATAGTCTCTGCCGCACAGGCAATCGATCCACGCGTTGACGGCCAGCGCCGAGCTGATGAGCTGATCGACCCCGAGCCGCTCCGCCTCGGCCAACGCTTCCCGCGCGTTCGCTGTCGCTTCGTCGTACAGATCCGCGCGTACCTGCGCAAACGCCAGCATCGTCCGGACGAACGCCGTCAGCATCGCATCACCGGAGGCATCGGCCAACGCACTCTGCAGGTCGTCGATGCCTCGCAGATAACCCTGGGTGTGGATGAGCACGGCCGAGCGCAACAGGTACGCGACCGATCTGGTGACGCCGGGCGCCGACCGCTCGATGGCCGGAGCGAGGATCGACGACGCGGTCCCGGTGTCGCCGGCACGAATGTGATTGTCGGCAGCTTGGATTCGGCGCTGGGCACTGTCGGCGCCCAGCCCGATGGCGAGCTCGAGCAGTTCGGCGGCCTCCGCGGGAGCTCCGCGGTGCCGCGCCACGGCGGCGGCCTGGTCCAGCGCGGCCAGGGTGACCGGGTCGGCGGTCGTGGCGGCCAGGGCGAGGTGACGTGCCCGCAGCTCGGTTTCGGCGACCAGGTCGGCCAGACGCCGGTGTACCTGCCGTCGCTGCCGCGGCTCGGCATCGGTGTAGACGCCCCGGGCGAGCAGCGGGTGGTTGAACCTCACCCTGTTCCCGATCACGGTGACCACCCCCGCCCCCTCGCTGCTCTCCAACAGCTCGACGGTGCGCTCGACACTCGCCCCCATGGCCGCGGAGATCATCTCGACGGTCGGGTCGGACGTGCTGGCGGTCACCAGCAGGACGGCGCGGACCTCGTCGCTCAGCGCACCGACCCGCAGGCGCACCAGCTCGGCCAGCGACGTGGGGAGTTCGGTGTCGCTGCGCAAGGGTTGGTTGCCGAGCGCGCGAGCGAGTTCGAGTGCATAGAAAGGGTTTCCGCCCGAGACGTCGGCGATGCGTACCACCGTCGGCCGGGGAAAGGACCTGCCGAGTCGCTGGGCGATGACCTCGTGCAGGCCGCCCAGGGTGAGCGG
The DNA here is from genome assembly GCF_010728325.1 of Mycolicibacterium poriferae. Next base: position 808,872 of record NZ_AP022570.1, on the reverse strand, counting down.
GTGAAGCTGCATCCGTTGGATCCCGTTGACGCTGTCGAGATGCAGCCATGCGGTCGAGGCGTGCCCGGCGTCGGCATCGGTGCGATGGGTGAGCAGCAGCGCCGTGCGCCGCCGCACACGGCGCGCCACGAATCCGATGACCGCCTGGCTGGAGGGATCGAGCCACTGCAGGTCGTCGATCGCGATCAGGACAGGCGCGCTCTGCTCGAGCGCGTCGATGATCGACAGCATCGCCGCGGCCAGCACCTGTGAGTTCGCGACGGGCGCCTGGTCCGCCGGCTCGTCGAGCCGGTCGCGCATCAGGAGGCCGGTGACCGCCCCGCGTTGCACCTCGGGCAGTTCGGCGACGATGTCGGGCGTGACGTCGGCCAGCAGTTCGGCGACCGTCGCCCAGGCCCGCACCGACTCGGCTCCCCACGCCCGCGCCGACAGCACATGCATGCCGGCCTCCCTGGCGCGCTGCAGACCTGCCTCCCACACCGTGCTCTTGCCGATGCCGGCTTCCCCGTCGAGCACCAGTGCGGCGGGCCACGACTCGACCGCACGCAGGAATCCAGCAATCCTCTCGGATTCAACAATCCGCCCCACCGGATACTGGAACACGCGTCAATACTGCCATCCAGCAAATGGCCCAGACATCCGTGCTGGTGGTCGAGTGCGATACCGCACCGTGTGGCAGCCGTGCCCGCGCATACTTATCGGGTGCCCAGCATCGAATTCCACCCCGAGCTGCGTCGCAGCGCCCGCCTCGTCCCCAAGCAGATGATCACCCCCGTCACGCTGCCGTTCGTCCGCGCCGCGACCCGGATGATGTGGCGCCACCCACCGAAGGGCGTGGAGGTGCTCACCCTGGCGCCGGGAGTCAAGGTGCGCCTGCACCGCCCGCCCACCGGCAGCGGGCCGGGGCCCGCGCTGCTGTGGATCCACGGCGGCGGATACGTCATCGGCGACGCCGCCCAGGACGACGTGCTGTGCCGCCGGTTCGCCGCCGAGCTCGGTGCCACGGTGGTGGCGGTGGACTATCGGCTGGCCCCGGAGCACCCGTACCCGGCTGGTCTCGAAGACTGCTATGCAGCGCTGCGCTGGTTGGTCGCGCTGCCCGCGGTGGATCCGGGCCGAGTGGCGATCGGTGGGGCCAGCGCGGGTGGCGGACTGGCTGCCGCCCTGGCACTGCACGCCCGCGATATCGGGGAGATCCCTGTGGCCGCACAACTTCTGGTGTATCCGATGCTCGACGATCGCACCGTGCTGCGCAAGGATCTGGATCATCCCGGGCACCGGCTGTGGAACCAGTCCAGCAACCGGTTCGGTTGGCGCGCCTACCTCGGCGACGCCGATCCGGATCGAGCCGTCCCCGCTCGTCGCGACGATCTGGCCGGGCTGCCCCCGGCCTGGATCGGCGTGGGGACGTTCGATCTGTTCCATGACGAAGACCTCGCCTACGCCGAACGCCTCCGCGCGGCCGGAGTGGCCTGCGAGGTCATGGTGATCGAGGGAGCGTTCCACGGGTTCGACGGCATCACCCCCAAAGCCGATGTGTCACAGTCGTTCTTCCGAAGCCAGTGCGCGATGCTCACCACCGCCTTCGCGCCGGCCGCGGCCTGAGACACTCAGCCGCGGTCGAGCACGAGCTCACCCGCGAGCACCGTCGCCGCGACCAGGCCGGCGTCGAGTTCACCGAGCACAGTCGCGGGTGGCTCCGACAGCACACAGAGATCTGCCGGGGCGTCGGGGCAGACCCGGCGTGGGGACAGTGGCGCTTGTGCGGTGCCGAGGAACATCGTCAACGCCGCTTGCGCCGAAATCCTTTCCCGCGGGCCCAGGACGGCGCCACCGGGGGTGCGTCGGTGGACCGCCGCGCGCATCGCCGCCCACGGGTCGGCATCGCCGAACGGTGCATCGGTCGACAGCGCGACCGGAACCCCGGCGCGGGTCAGCGTGGCCACCCGCCACAGCTCATGATGTTGTGCGGCCGGAACATCGACCAGGTACTGATCGCCACGCTCGGCGACGAAGTTCGGCTGCGTCACCACGGTGACCCCGGCGGCGGCCAGCTCGGCGACGGCGTCGTCGGGCACGGTCGCGGCGTGCTCGATGCGGTCGGCTGGGTGCCGGCCGGCGCTGCGCAGCGCCGCCAACGCCACGATCAGCTGCGCGGCGGTGACGCAGTGCAGCGCGACAGGCACATTCTCGGCATGCCGGTCACCCACCCACCGGGTGAGCTCGTCGAGATCGAGACCGTCGTCGTGCAGGATTCTCTTGCCCGGCGCCAGAAGGTGCACGCCCTGACGCAAGTCCCCGCGCCGGCGCGCCTCGGCCATCACCGCCGCGTCCGCGGCACCGAGATCGGGCGTCGCGTCGGTCAGACCGGTGACACCGTAACCGCTCAAGCGGTTGCTGAACTGCGCCAGGTCCGGCTCGGTGCGCGGCAGCGCCGCCGACCACGAGATGTCGGCGCTGCGCAGCCGGCCGTCGGGATGCCCGGGCAGCCCGAGCCGTTGCAGCCCAGCCGAATTCACCGCCCACAGCACGCCGCTGCGGTGCTGCACCCGCACCGGCACAGGCGGGCCAGCCGCGTCGAGCACCCCGCGGTCGAGTTCGCCTGCGCCGGCGTCGTGATAGCCGACCGCCCGAATCCAGCCGTCGGCACCGACGGGTGCCCCCGTGAGCAGCCGGCGCAGATCGTCGAGGTTCCGCACCACCTCGGGGCCGACATGCACCGACGTCATCGCCGCCGCGGCCGCGCGGATGTGCAGGTGGTGGTCGTGCAACCCGGGCAGCACGGTGCCGCCCGCCGCGTCGTAGACATCCTCGCCGGGTCGCGGCACCAACCTGTCGGCGACGTCGACGATCCGTGCTCCGACCCGGATGTCGGCGGGCGTACCGTCGAGCAGCACGGCCCGCTGGATCAGCATCGCGCGGCCAGCCGCCCGGCGACGAGGGCCTCGACGCGCGTCGTGTCGGCGCCCAGCTCGGACGCCGACGTGATGCGCTGCGGCACTACGCTGCACGGTGTTTCGGCGTCACGCGGCACACCGGCATAGTGCGCAGCGACAGCGGCCATCGAGAGATCAGCGAGCTCTCCTCCACCGCGCGCCAGTGACCGCAGCACCGCGCGGGTGGCGTGCAACCCCGTCAACGGGTCTGCCAGGGCGTCCCCACAGAACTGCGGAGACGACTCCCGGCCACCGACCAAACCGCCGGACACCGCGGCATCGTCGCCGAAGGCCACCCACCCGCCGCGTTCGCCCTCGGTGCCATGTCCGGTGATCCGGATCCACATCCCGCCATCGCGCGGGCCGAGGTCGGCGACTCCGACGCCGTGCCGCTCCAGCGCACCCGGGCGGGAGGATTCGATCACCACATCGGCGACTCGCAGCAATCTGCACAGACCTTCCGGTGCTTCGAAATCCACCCGGTAGGAGAGCTTGTCGCCGTTCATCCAGTCGAAGAAGGCCGTCGAGCCGAACCTGGTCCCGTCGGGCCGCGTTGCGGTCTCGACCTTGACCACCGTCGCACCGGCTCGGGCCAGCAGCGCACCGCACAGCGGACCGGCCCACATCGAGGACAGGTCGGCCACCAGCAGGTCCGTCAACACCGGGCGAGGTAGCCGATCGCCGATGCGGCGCAACCGTATCGGGGCGGGCCCGGTCTCGCCGAGCACCCCGATGGGCAGCCCGAGCAGGCGGGCCCGCTCGGCGAATGCCGACACCCCGAGGCGGCGCACACCGTGCCGCACCGCCGGCCACGGGTCGGCGCCGACGCCGTCGCGCTCGACCAGAGCGGGCACCGCCTCGATGTCGTCGGGGCGGGACAGCGTCAGCGCGCACCACCCGTCGTGGCCGGGCAGCAATCGTGTGGCGCCGCCGGCAGAGACCTGTTCGCCGGCGGTCAGGCCCAGCATGGCGGCGCGGCCGCCCAGCAGCTCCTGCACGTCGATGTCGATGCCCAGCTCGGCGGCGACCTCGCGCGCGACCACGCCCGCGTGCTCGAGCACGGCGGTCGGCACTGTCACGGGCGTCACCATCCCATTGTGGCCGCCACCGTCCGCACTCAGAACATCAGCGCGGTGAAGCGCCAGTCCAACACCTGTCGGTCGTCCCCGCTGTCGGCGGCGGCGAACACCACCGAACGCAGCCGCAGCAGGCCGCCACGTCCGTCGGGTCGCGGTTCCGCGTGTTCGATGTGCAGGTCGCTGTAGAGCGTGTCGTCCTCGTGTACGGGCCCGGTGTGATCGCAGGACTGCCAGCCCAGCACGGTCACCAGGTTGGGGAGCAACCTGCAGGCCTGCGCCAGCGCCAGCCCGATCGTATGTCCGCCGTAGACCAGCCGGCGACCGCCGGCCCGCGAATCATGATGAGTGGCAGCGATGTTCAACGTGAGCCGGGCCAGCTCGGGTGCGCCGCTGACGACGTCGGCGGTGCTGCGCAGCACTGTGCCGGCCGACACGACGTCGAAGTGGTCGCCCCGCACCCGCGTCCGGTAGACGGCCGCGTCCCAGTCCGCCGTGGGCTCAGCCTGCGGCGGGACGTCGGCCCCTATGCCGCCCAGGTCGTCGCGATGCCCCGTCTCGACCCCGTCACCGCTGCACGGCAGCATCGCGCACCGGTAGAAGTCCAGCACCAGCCGCCCTACGCCGTCGATCGTGGTCATCCGCAGGGCCGCCAGACCGGTGGGTGCTCGGCCCGGTTTCGCCGTGTTCTGCCGCAACCCGACCACCTCGGTCCTGGTGAACAGCGTGTCGCCGATGACCGGGAACCGGTGAAATGTCAGACCCCGGTAGAACAGGTTGGCCTTGACCCGCTGGGTCACCACCGTGGACTGCCCGATCGCCACGTCACAGACCAGTGCCGGATGCGCCAGCGGCGCGGTGGCACCCACGACGGCGGTCGCGAGTTCCGCGTCGAGGGCCAACCTGAGCCGGTCCCCGAGGATCGCCTGATGCGTGGCCGCCGCACCCGGGGTGAGGGTCATCGACGGAGCGGTGTCGAACACCTGACCGACGGTCAGGTCGTCGAAGAACGGGCCCCCCGCAATTTGGCCGGACAAAGTCACAGCGGGCATGCTGGCACTACGTCCCAAGCTGTGTCAACATTCGGGCGAGGCCGAGGCACAAATGGCCGTACCTTTCGGGTGGAGGAGGAAGCTGCGTGAGCGACGGACTGACCGACGAAGAGGTCATGCTGGTCGACACGGTGCGGGCGTTCGTCGATCGCGACGTCAAACCCGGGGTCCGCGACGTCGAACACGCCAACACCTACCCCGAGGCATGGATCGAGCAGATGAAGCAGCTCGGCATCTACGGCCTGGCGGTCCCCGAGGAGTACGGCGGCACCCCCGTCTCGACGCGGTGCTATGTGCATGTCACCCAGGAACTGGCCCGAGGCTGGATGAGTCTGGCCGGTGCGATGGGTGGCCACACCGTGGTGGTCAAGCTGCTGGCCCTGTTCGGCACCGACGCCCAGAAGCAGCGCTATCTGCCCGCACTGGCCACCGGTGACACGCGTGCCACCATGGCGCTGACCGAACCCGGTGGCGGCTCGGACTTGCAGAACATGGCCACGGTGGCCCGCCGCGACGGTGACGATCTGCTGATCAACGGCGCGAAAACGTGGATCTCCAACGCCCGCCGGTCCGGGCTCATCGCACTGCTGTGCAAGACCGACCCGCACGCCACGCCCCGGCACGCCGGCATCTCCGTCGTCCTGGTGGAGAACCCGGCCCCGGGGCTGACGGTGTCACGCGACCTGCCCAAGCTGGGATACAAGGGCGTCGAGTCGTGTGAGCTGAGCTTCGACGACTGCCGCGTGCCGGCGTCGGCGATTCTGGGCGACGCCCCCGGTCGCGGATTCGCCCAGATGATGAAAGGCCTGGAGACCGGCCGCATCCAGGTGGCCGCCCGCGCGCTGGGCGTCGCGTCCGCGGCGCTACAGGATGCCCTGGACTACGCCCAGAGCCGGGAGAGCTTCGGGCAGCCGATCTGGAAGCACCAGGCCGTCGGCCATTACCTCGCCGACATGGCGACCAAACTGACCGCGGCCCGTCAGCTGACCCTGCATGCCGCCGACCGGTACGACGACGGCCGGCGCGCCGACATGGAGGCCGGGATGGCCAAGCTGTTCGCCTCCGAGGTGGCGATGGAGATCGCGCTGAACGCGGTCCGCATCCACGGCGGCTACGGCTATTCCACCGAGTTCGACGTCGAGCGGTACTTCCGCGACGCCCCCCTGATGATCGTCGGTGAGGGCACCAACGAGATCCAGCGCAACGTCATCGCCGGCCAGCTGGTGGCCCGAGGCGGCATCTGATGGTGGTCACCACCCGGGCACCCGCGTATCAGATTCTGCGGGAACAACTCCGGGCCGACATCGCGGCGGGACACTACCCGGACGGCACGCGGTTGCCGACCGAGTCCGAACTGGTCGCCCGCCACGGGTTGTCGCGCCAGACGGTCCGACGCGCCTTCCAGGACCTGGTCGCCGAGGGAGTTGTGTTCAGAGTGCCGGGGCGCGGCAGCTACGCCGGTGGACAAGGGCGACGGTATCTGCGTCAGCTGGGGTCGATCGAGGACCTGATGAGCCTGTCGCAGGACACCACGATGGAGGTCCTCGAAGGTCTGCGCCGCCGGGTGGACATCGAAGCCGCGAGCCGACTGCGCCTGGACGGTGACGTCGTGTACACGGTGGTGTTCCGCCGGCTGCACGCCGGCATCGCGTTCGGCCACACCGTCGTCCACCTGCCCCCGGCGGTGGCCGAAACCGTGTCCGGCTCACCGCACCTGGCCACCGGGGCGACCAGCACCCACACCGTGATCGGGCTGCTCGAGCCGTGCTCACCGGTTCCGATCGCCGAAGCCGCTCAATCGATCACCGTCTCGGCAGCCACCGACGCCGCCGCGGCCGCGGTGGGCTGCCCACCTGGGCACCCGATGCTGCGTGTCGACCGGCTCTACACCGACAGCGACGGGCGGGCAATGGAATTGGCGGTCAGCCAGTTCCTGCCCGAGCAGTACACCTACCGGGTGACGCTGCGCCGGTCGGGCTGACTCAGCGCTGCGCCGCCACGCTGCCCAGGATGGCCAGCGCATCGGCGTCCGGACCGCCCGGTTCCGCGTCGTAGACCACGAGTTCCTGGCCGGGGGCGGACCGCACATCGAACGTCTGCATGGTCAGCGTCAGCGAACCGACCTCGGGGTGATGAAACCTCTTCACACTGGCGCTCTTTCGCCGGGCGTCGTGGCGGGCCCACAGCCGGCGGAACTCCTCGCTGGTCGCCAGCAGCTGCGCCAGCACCTCTCGGACGCGCGGGTCATCGGGGTCGGTGCCGTAGGACATCCGGAACCCGGCGACGGCGTCGGCGGCCACCACCGGCCAGTCGGCGTAGAACGTCCGCGACGCTGGCTCGGTGAACACCAGCAGCATCAGATTGCCGACGGTGCCGAACCCGCCGAACAACGCGGCGGCCATTGCATTGGCAGCCAACACGTCGAAGGCGCGGTTGTAGACCAGAGCGGGATTGTCGGGCCACGCCTGCATCAGGCGCAGCAGTCCCGGGTCGACGGTGCCGGACACCGGGCCGCCACCCGGCCGCGGTGTCAGGCCGGCCAGCCCGAACAGGTGCCGCCGGCCGTCGGCGTCGAGGCGCAGCGACGCCGCCAGCGCGTCGAGGACCTGCACCGACGGTGAGCGTTCGCGACCCTGCTCCAGACGGGTGTAGTAGTCCACGCTGACACCGGCCAGCAGCGCCACCTCCTCGCGGCGCAGGCCCGGGACCCGTCGCAGCCCGGCGCCGGGCAGGCCGACGTCGGCCGGCGCGACCGCGGCCCGCCGGCTGCGTAGGTAGTCCCCGAGGTCACCCATCCCGCCAGCATAGGAGCCGCTACCGCGGCGCCGGATGGGTGCAATGCACCCTGGTTGAGCCGGCCTCGGTTGTCGAAGCTGGGAGCATGACCGAATCGAAGATCGTCCTCGTCACCGGAGCCAGCAGCGGAATCGGTGCAGCCGTGGCCACGCGGCTCGCCGCAGCGGGGCACCATGTCGTTGCCGGCGCGCGACGCACCGACCGGCTGACCGATCTGGCCCACAGCGTCGAGGGCACCGGCGGCAGCATCGAGACACGCCGTCTCGACGTCACCGACCCGGCGGACGTGAGGGCCTTCGTCGACGCCACCGTCGCGGCGCACGGCCGGGTGGACGTCATCGTCAACAACGCCGGCGTGATGCCGCTGTCACGGCTGGATGCCCTGCTCGTCGAGCAGTGGAACTGGATGATCGACGTGAATGTGCGTGGCCTGCTGCACGGCATCGCCGCCACCCTCCCCCACTTTCAGCGGCAGGGCGCAGGGCACGTCATCACCGTCGCGTCGGTCGGCGCGCACGAGGTGGTCCCCACCGCGGCGGTCTATTCGGCGACCAAGCACGCGGCGTGGGCGATCACCGAGGGCCTGCGTCTGGAGTCCGACCCGTCGATCCGGGTGACCACCGTGTCGCCGGGCGTCGTCGAATCCGAACTAGCGCAGACGATCACCGATCCGACTGCGAGCGCGGCGATGCGCGACTACCGGGCCGCGGCGATCTCCCCGGACGCCATCGCAGCCGCGGTCGCATTCGCCATCGCCCAGCCGGCCGACGTGGATGTCAACGAGATGATCATCCGGCCGGCCCGTCAGCGGTGACCTCGTCGACCAAGCCCCACTGCAGTGCCTGCCGCGCGTCGATGAGAGCACCGGTCAGGAACAGATAGGCGGTGCGCCATCGTCTGATTCGGCGGGTGATGCTCACGGTCCCGCCCGCACCCGGGATGAGGCCGAGCTCGAGCTCGGGCAGCCCCATCCGCGTCTGCGGGTCGGCGCTCACCCGACCGCAGAACGCCGCCATCTCCAGGCCGCTGCCGAGCACCTGTCCGTGTATCTGCGCGCGGAGCCGCTGACCGAGGCAGCCGCGCAGTTCGTCCAGCGCCAGCGCGGGGCTGTGGCGGGTGCGGGCCAGATGCGCGGCGGCCGGGTCGGTGAACGTGCCGAACTCGTCGAGATCACCGCCGCTGCAGAACGAAGGGCCGGTTCCGGCGAGCACGACCTCGGTGACGGTCGGGTCCAGCCTGGCGACGGTGAGGGCGTCGAGCAAGGCCGCCCGTGCTGCGGTGGTGAACGCGTTGTGCCGTCGCGGCCGGTTGAACCGGATGCGCAGCGTGTCCGCGTCGCGGTCGGCCAGTACCGGATCTGCATCGTCGGGAACGGTTCTGGGTCCGCGACGGTGCAGCCAGGCGGCGAACTCGGCGCCGCTTTGCAGCGTCGAGTAGGCCAGCGACTCGGTGATCACCCCGGCGAAGGCGGGCGCCGAGATGTCGACCGTTCGCAGCACGTCGTCACCGGTCGCCGCCGCCACCGGCCAGGTGCTGCACCGCCGTTGCAGGACGGCGAGGACGTCGGGCACCGAATCGACGCACACCGTGCGGGGGTCGGCGCTCGAGTGCTCGGTCAGCGTGAAACTAGCACGCTGCAGCCAGTATTCGGCGTGTGCCGAGTCGAGGTCGCCGACTGCGACCACGACGCCCGGCGGGCCCGCGTCCTCGAGCGGCGGGGGCTCCGACAGGTCGGCGACATGCATCAGCGCGAGTATCTCGCGATCAGTTCCTGCTTGTACAGCTTGCCGGTGTCGGTGCGGGGCAGCTGCGCCTCGAACGATATCGATCGTGGGCACTTGTAGTGCGCGAGGCGATCGCGCAGCCAGGCCAGGAGTTCGTCGGCGAACTCCGGTGTGGCGTCGGCGGGGTCGACGGTCTGCACGACCGCCTTGACGCGTTGACCCATTTCGTCGTCCGGCACGCCGAACACCGCGGCATCCATCACCTTCGGATGGGTGACCAGCAGGTTCTCCGCCTCCTGCGGGTAGATGTTCACCCCGCCGGAGATGATCATGTGGTGCCTGCGGTCGGTGAGGTACAGGTAGCCCTCCTCGTCGACGTAGCCGATGTCGCCGACGGTCTTCCAGCCGCTGGCATGTCGCGACGACGCCGTCTTGTCGGGGTCGTTGAGGTACTCGAAGTCGAAGCCGCCCTCGAAATAGATCTCGCCGGGCTCACCGGGCGGCAACTCGGTGCCGTCTTCGCCGACGATGTGCACCGCACCGGCCAGCGGGCGGCCGACCGAGCCCGGGTGGGTGAGCCACTCCTCAGCGGTGATCAATGTCGAGCCGTGCGCTTCGGACGAGGCGTAGTACTCGTCGACGATCGGGCCCCACCAGTCGATCATCTGCTTCTTGATCTCCACCGGGCACGGCGCCGCGGCATGCATGACCCGCTCCAGGCTCGACACGTCGTAGGCCTTGCGGACCTCGTCGGGGAGCTTGAGCATGCGGGTGAACATCACCGGGACGAACTGGCCGTGGGTGACGCGATGTTTGGCGATCGCGTCCAGGGCGCCCTCGGCGTCGAACTTCTCCATCACCACCGTGGTGATGCCGCCGGCCTGGGTCTGCATCGACCACACCGAGGGGGCGGTGTGATAAAGCGGTGCGGGACTCAGATACACCGTGTCAGGGTGCATCCAGAACGACACCAGTGCGGCCATCAGGCCCGGCGCCTCCGACGGCGGTACGTGCGGCAGTTCGCGTTTGATGCCCTTGGGGCGGCCGGTCGTGCCCGAGGAGTACTGCAGCAGATCGCCCTCGATCTCGTCGTCGATCGGGGTATCCGGTTGGTCGGCCACGCATTCGGGGTAGCTCGACCATCCCGGCAGGGTGCCGTCGGCGATCAGCAGCAACGACGGTAGGCCGTTGGGCAGTTCGTCGGCCAAGCCTGCCAGGGTGTCGGTCAGCTTGGCCGATCCGACAATCGCCTTGGCTGCGCTGTTGTCGATGATGTAGGCCGCCTCCGCCGCGGTCAGGTGCGTGTTGATCGGCACGTAGTACAGCCCCGCACGGCGGGCGGCCCACATGACCGCGTGCATGTGGGCGTTGTTCTCCATCAGGATCGCGACCGCGTCGCCCTCGACCAGTCCGGCCTTGCGGAACAGGTGCGCCAGGCGGTTGGCCCGGGCCTCCAGTTCACCGAAGGTCACCACCGTCCCCGAGGGATACATGATGACGGCGGGCTTGTCGGGGGTGGCAACGGCAGTGTCGCGGATCTGCATGCGGTGAGAATACTTCGCCGTACTTGACAGGTGTCAAGCAGTCGGCGTGTAGACCCGCACTCTCGCGAGGCCGAACAATCGGTGGGCGCGCAGGCCTTGTCAGGCTTCGTCGAGGCGGTGCTTGAGCGCGTCGAACTCGTCCTTGATGCTGGTGGGCAACTTCTCGCCGACGAACTCGAACCATTCCTCGATCAGCGGCAGCTCGTTGCGCCACTCGTCGGGGACCACCTTCAGCGCCTCGTCGACATCAGCGGCGTCGACGTCGAGCCCGTCCAGATCCAGATCGGCGGCGGTGGGCACGATGCCGATCGGCGTGCTCTTGCCGTCGGCCGTGTGCTCGATGCGCTCGATGGCCCACTTGAGCACCCGGCTGTTCTCACCGAAGCCGGGCCACAGGAACCGGCCGTCGTCGCCGCGGCGGAACCAGTTGACGAAGAACACCTTCGGCAACTTGGACTCGTCGGCCTGCTTGCCGATGTTGATCCAGTGCTGGAAGTAGTCACCGACGTTGTAGCCCATGAACGGCAGCATCGCCATCGGGTCGCGACGCACGGTGCCGACCTTGCCCTCGGCCGCGGCCGTCTGCTCGCTGCCCAACGTGGCCCCGATGAACACACCGTGCTGCCAGTCGCGCGCCTCGGTGATCAACGGGACGGTGGTCTTGCGGCGTCCGCCGAACAGGATCGCCGAGATCGGCACGCCCTGCGGGTCGTCCCACTCCGGAGCCAACGTGGGGCACTGCGAGATCGGTGTGCAGTAGCGCGAATTCGGGTGCGCCGCCTTGGTTTCCGTCTCCCGCAGGATGTAGTCGTTGCCCTTCCAGTCGATCAGGTGGTCGGGCTCACCCTCCAGGCCTTCCCACCACACGTCGCCGTCGTCGGTCTTCGCGACGTTGGTGAACACGGTGTTGCCGGCGGCGATGGTCTTCATGGCGTTGGGGTTGGAGTCCCAGTTGGTGCCCGGCGCGACACCGAAGAACCCGAACTCGGGGTTGGTGGCATAGAGGCGGCCGTCCTTGCCGAAGCGCATCCAGGCGATGTCGTCACCGACGGTCTCGGCGCGCCAGCCCGGGATGGTCGGCTGCAGCATCGCGAGGTTGGTCTTGCCGCACGCCGACGGGAACGCCGCGGCGATGTAGTAGGCCTTGTTCTCCGGGGAGATCAACTTGAGGATCAGCATGTGCTCGGCGAGCCAGCCCTCGTCGTGCGCCATCGCCGACGCGATGCGCAGCGAGTAGCACTTCTTACCCAGCAGCGCGTTGCCGCCGTAGCCGGAACCGAAGCTCCAGATCTCGCGGGTCTCGGGGAAGTGCGTGATGTATTTGGTGTCGTTGCAGGGCCACGGCACGTCCTTCTCGCCCGGCTCCAGCGGGGCACCGATGGAGTGCAGCGCCTTGACGAAGAAGCCGTCGGTGCCCATCTTGTCCAGCGCGGCCCTACCCATCCGGGTCATGGTGCGCATCGAGACGACGACGTACTCAGAGTCGGTGATCTCGACGCCCAGCTTGGGATCCTCGGCCTCGAGCGGACCCATGCAGAACGGGACCACCCACATCGTGCGGCCCCGCATGCTGCCGCGGTACAGGTCGGTCATGAGGCCGCGCATCTCGGCCGGATCCATCCAGTTGTTCGTCGGGCCGGCGTCGATCTCACGCTGCGAACAGATGAAGGTGCGCGACTCGACGCGCGCCACGTCGGACGGATCGGACAGCGCCAGGTAGGAGTTGGGCTTCTTCTCCGGGTTGAGCTTCTGGAACGTGCCCGCCTCGACCAGCTGGTCGCACAGGGCCTGGTTCTCCTCGTCGGACCCGTCGGCCCAGGCGACGCGATCGGGCTGAGTCAGCTCCGCGACCTCCCGCACCCAGGCCAGCAGCCCCTCATGCTTCGTCGGTGCGGAATCCAGACCTGGAATGGTCGCTGCGGTCATGCTGTGTCGTCTCCTGCATCGTCCTGCGAGATGTCTGCCGGGACGCAGCTGCGCGATCCGGGGCCACAGGCCCGAAATCGGTAGCAGCCAGCGCCGCCCCTGGTATCGAGGTTAACGCGGGTGACATACCCGCGGGAATTCAGGACTATGTCCGTTCACTCACAGGAACGATTCAGATGCCCTCCACCGGGCCTGCTACCGATCGGTAACAAGTGTGCGCGTCGAATCCGGTTCCCGCAAACCGTCCCGCACGACGGTCAACACCCGCGCCAGCCCGGGTTCACTGGCCTCCCGGAGCGCCTGGGCGCGGCGGGCGGCGAGAACGTGGCCGCGCAGCTGCGCGTCGCACTCGGCGACGCGCTCGGCCATGCCGGCGCGCTGGGCCAGCCGGGCGGTGGTGACCGCCGCCTCGGCGGCCAGCAGACGCGACGCGATCCGCTCGTCGAGCGCCGCGCGGACCGTGCCAGTCGCCTCCCCGATCCACTGGGCCAGAACCGCGCGTCGATACAGCAGCGCCCGCGCGGCCACCACCCACAGCGTCAGGGCGAGCCCGACCGCCGCCCCGACCAGCGCCCCGGCCACGGTCAGCCCGGGCGCGAGGCCGGTGACCCAGCGCGCCACCACCAGGCCGGCACCGAATCCGAAGCCGGCCCCGAGCACCGTCGTCACACGCGCCTCCAGACGCCGCTGCCGCAGCGGCGGATCCCCGAGACACACCTCGGCCATTGCCGACGGCTCCGGCAGGCTCGCCCCGAGCTCGCTCGCCAGGTCGTGCAGCCGCCGTTCTGTCTGCTCGTCGACCTCGGCGATCACCTCGCCGCATCGTCGGCGCACGCGCTCCTCGATCTCCGCGACCGCGGTCGTCTCGGCCGCAGCCCCCAAGAGTTCGGTGCGCAGCGTCACGCACCGTTGCCGCGCGGCCGAGGCCAACTCCAGCCGGGCGCGCTGCATCGGATGGCGCACGGACACCGCCCCCGACGGAAGATGGTTGCGCACCAACGTATCCCGGTGTGCGCGCAGCGTGCTCACCCGGGCAAGGTGCCCGGAGTCCGCGGCGTGCATCCCGGTGAGCGCCGCGCCGAGGCGGGCTTCCCACCGGCGCAGCGTGTTGCGTCGCGCGAGATCGGGGTCGGACAGCGCCGCAGTGAGCGCAGCGACGACGTCGTCGACCGCAGGCTCGCCGAGCCGGGGCGCGGCGGCGGCGGTCACCCAGCGCACCGACGCGAATCGGGCCGCACAGTCGGCCAGCCGCTGCCGGCTGGTGGCCAGCACACCGCGCCAGTCGCGGTGGTCGTCGATCTTGGTGAGCACCGCGATCACCGCATCCGTCGACCGGCAGGCCGAGACGGCCAGCGCGCAGTCCGACTCGGTGATCGGCGCGACCGCCGAGACGACGAAGACGACAACATCGGGGACGTCGGGGACGTCGCGCGTACGGGCCGGGTCGGCGGCGTCGACCACGGTCACATCGGGCATCCGGTCGCGCAGACACGCGGCGACGCTGCTGACCCCGGCCCGCGGCGGCCCGGTGACGTGCACCACCGTCGTCCTCGCCGTCAGCACCGTCACCGGACGCGGTCCAGCAGCCGCAGCGAGCCCCGCACGATGTCGTCCGCGCAGCGCTGATGGAGCGGGCTCACGGGACCCTGGCCGTAGCTCCGCCACCGCAGCGCCCGCTTCAGGTGATCCTCCGGGCCGTCCCCGCCGGCGACGCTGCCCCCGCTGGCCTCGACGACGTCGACGGCGGCGGCGCTGACCGCGAGCACCGTGTCGTCCGCGCAGCAGAATGCCGCGAGCTGCTCGTCACCACTGCACGCGGCGAGAATGCGCAGTTCGACCAGCGCGGCAGCGATCCGGTGATAGCGGACCGGTGCCGCCGCGGCCGTCACCCGGTCCAGGACCCGGTCGAGGTGGCTGAGCTCCCGCAACCGCTGCGCCACCGGGCCGGCCGCAGCGCCCTCGGCCACGGCGAGAATGGCGTGCGCCAGCCCGAACCGGTCCAGCATGACCAGCAGCCGCGACCGCACCGCACCCGGTACGTCGTGCGGTGCCGCGACGAACGCGTCGGTGGACGTCATGTCGGCCGCGCAGCGCGCCAGAGCCCGCAGCGCCGCCATATCCTCGTCACCCAACGCGACGTCGGCGAGCGAGGCGACCATCGGCACGACGGTCAGCCCGCGTTCGGCCGCCAACCGGGCGGCCGTGCGCTCCGCCCCGGCCAACGGCCCGCCCGGGTCGGCGCCGGCCAGGTCCGCCTTGTTCAACACCACCACGGCGGGCACCGAGCGATCCCGAAGCGCCCGCTCGTCCTCGGGCTTGAGCGCCTCGGCGATGACCCGCACGTGCGCGTCGGCGCCATCCACGTCGGGCGTGACCACGAGCCCGGCACCGGAGAGCGCGGTGGCGACCTGGCTTCGGCCCACCCCCTGCCGGCCGGTCACCGCTACCCTGACAGCAGCGCGCACGCGACTCTCGACGGTGCCCAGTCGCCCGTCGCCTGTCTGCGCCGCATACCGCGCCAGCACATCAGCGAAGATGTGCCGCCCCCGGTCAGGGCTGGAAAATGTCCAGCTCATGCACAGGAATCCTCCCACCACGGGTGGACCACCCCGGACACCTTTTTCCGGGCTCGATCCAGTGCTCGCCGGACCGGTTACCAGCGGGTAGGCATGGTAGGCAACTGTTGGGTATCAATCTGTAACACGATGCAGGGAGTCAGGCGTTGATGAGCGACCATGGACGGATGCATGCTCCGGGCCCTGACGTCGCCGATGAGCTGGCGTCGTCCGGGTCCGTCGTCCCTGGTCAGGACGCCCCTACGCATGGTCACCGCCGCGTCACCAGCTTCCGGGCCCGGCGGTCGACGATCTCGGACCGTCAGCAGGCGGTCTGGGACGAGCGCTGGCCGCAGCTGGGTACCGAGGCCCGACACGGGGAGTCTTCCGCACCGCTGCTGGACACCGACGCGTGGTTCGGCCGGCAGGCGCCGCTGATCCTGGAGATCGGGTGCGGCACCGGCACCTCGACGCTGGCGATGGCGCAGGCCGAGCCGGACCTCGACGTCATCGCCGTCGAGGTGTACCGCCGGGGGCTGGCCCAGCTGCTCAGTGCCATCGACCGCGCCGAGGTGACCAACATCCGGCTGGTCCGCGGGGACGGCGTGGACGTGCTGACTCACATGGTCGGGCCGGATTCGCTGACCGGCGTACGGGTCTTCTTCCCCGACCCGTGGCCCAAGGCCCGGCACCACAAACGGCGTCTGCTGCAGGCGGACACGATGGCGTTGATCGCCGATCGACTGCGACCCGGCGGTGTGCTGCACGCCGCAACCGACCATCTCGGTTACGCCGAACACATCGCCGAGGTCGGTGACGCCGAGCCCCGGCTGCGCCGAATCGACCGCGACACCGCCGAGCTGCCCATCTCGGTGTCCCGGCCGGTGACGAAGTACGAGCGCAAAGCGCTGGCCGGCCCCATCGTCACGGAGCTGCTGTGGGAGCGCATCCCGTGAGCGTGACCGAGAACATCCCGGACATGAGCGCGGACGGCACCGTCCCCGGAGACGACGCCAGGGCCCCCGGCACGCCCACTGCCTCCCGCGTGCTGCTGGTCTGGGACGCCCCGAACCTGGACATGGGGCTGGGGTCGATTCTGGGTGGTCGGCCCACCGCGGCGCACCGACCACGTTTCGACGCGCTGGGCCGATGGCTGCTGGCGCGCACCGCCGACCTGTCCGCGCAACACGCGCAGGCCGGCCGCAGCGTGGCGCTCGAGCCGGAGGCCACGGTGTTCACCAACATCGCGCCGGGCAGCGCGGACGTCGTACGTCCCTGGGTGGAGGCGTTGCGCAACGTCGGCTTCGCCGTGTTCGCCAAGCCCAAGATCGACGACGACAGCGATGTGGACTCCGACATGCTCGAGCACATCGCGGTGCGCCGCACCGAGGGACTGGCCGCCGTGCTGGTCGCCTCGGCGGACGGGCAGGCGTTCAAACAGCCGCTCGAGAACCTCGCTGAAGAAGGCGTCGAGGTTCAGGTCCTCGGATTTCGCGAACATGCCAGTTGGGCGCTAGCGTCGGATACCTTGGAGTTCGTCGACCTGGAGGACATCGACGGTGTCTTCCGGGAGCCGCTACCGCGAATCGGCCTCGATTCGCTACCTGAGCAGGGCGCATGGCTGCAGCCATTCCGGCCGCTGTCCTCGCTACTGGCCTCGCGTGTGTAGAACAAGATGAAACCAGACATTTCTACCGTGCGCAGGTCGACGGTGATGTTCAAGACCAATAGGAGCTAACGTGTTCGCCTGGTGGGGTCGAACGGTGTACCAGTACCGATACATCGTTATCGGTGTCATGGTGGCACTGTGCCTGGGCGGCGGCGTCTACGGCATCAGCCTGGGACAGCACGTCACACAGAGCGGTTTTTACGACGAGGGCAGTGAATCAGTTCACGCGTCCCTGGTCTCCGACGAGGCCTACGGGCGTGACCGGACCAGCCACGTGGTGGCCATCCTCACTCCGCCCGACGGTGAGAAGGTCACCGATCCGCAGTGGATGGAGAAGGTCACCGGCGAGCTGAACGACCTGGTCGAAGAGCATCCGGACCAGATCGTCAGCTGGGTCGGGTGGCTGCGCGCCCCCGACACCGACTCTGCGCAGGTTCAGCAGATGAAGACCGCCGATGATTCCAAGACCTTCATCAGCATCCCGCTCAAGGGCGATGACGACGACACCATCCTGAAGAACTACCAGGCCATCGAACCGGATCTGAAGAAGGTCAACGACGGCGACATCCAACTCGCCGGGCTCAACCCGCTGGCCAGCGAACTGACCGGCACCATCGGCGAGGACCAGAAGCGCGCCGAGGTGGCCGCCATCCCACTGGTCGCGGTGGTGCTGTTCTTCGTCTTCGGCGGTGTGGTGGCGGCCAGCTTGCCGGCCATCATCGGCGGCCTGACGATCGCCGGCGCCCTGGGCGTGATGCGCTTCGCCGCCGAATTCATGCCCGTGCACTTCTTCGCCCAACCGGTCGTGACACTGATCGGCCTCGGCATCGCGATCGACTACGGCCTGTTCATCGTCAGCCGCTTCCGCGAGGAGATCGCGGAGGGCTACGACACCGAAGCCGCGGTGCGCCGCACCATCATGACGTCCGGCCGCACGGTGATGTTCTCCGCGGTGATCATCGTCGCGTCGTCGCTGCCGCTGCTGCTGTTCCCGCAGGGCTTCCTGAAGTCGATCACCTACGCGATCATCGCCTCCGTCATGCTGGCGTCGATCCTGTCGATCACCGTGCTGGCGGCGACGCTGGGCATCCTGGGCCGCAACGTCGACGCGCTCGGCGTGCGCACGTTGCTGCGGGTGCCGTTCTTCCGCAACTGGAAGCCGATGAACTGGTGGCTCAATTGGCTCGCCGACCGGTTGCAGAAGACCAAGACCCGCGAGGAGGTCGAGAAGGGCTTCTGGGGGCGACTGGTCAACGTCGTGATGAAGCGGCCGATCGCGTTCGCCGCGCCGATCCTGATCGTGATGATCCTGCTGGTGATTCCGTTGGGACAGCTGTCCCTGGGCGGCATCAGCGAGAAGTACCTGCCCCCGGACAACTCGGTCCGGTTGGCGCAGGAGAACTTCGATCAGAGCTTCCCGGGCTTCCGCACCGAACCGCTGACGCTGGTGGTCGAGCGCGACGACGGTGAGCCGGTCACCGACCAGCAGATGGCCGAGATCCGGTCCAAGGCGATGAACATCAGCGGCTTCACCGATCCGGACAACGACCCGACGAAGATGTGGCAGGAGCGATCCGTTCAGGAGGGCGGTTCGGAGGACCCGTCGGTGCGGGTGATCCAGAACGGTCTGGTGAACCGCAACGACGCGGCGGAGAAGATCGACGAGCTGCGGGCCATCAGTCCACCGCGCGGCATCACGCTGTCGGTGGGCGGGACGCCCGCCTTGGAACAGGACAGCATCCACAGCCTGTTCGACAAGCTGCCGCTGATGGTGACGGTGCTGATCGTCACGACGACGATCCTGATGTTCCTGGCGTTCGGGTCGGTGGTGTTGCCGATCAAGGCCGCGTTGATGAGCGCGTTGACCCTCGGCTCGACGATGGGCATCTTGACCTGGATGTTCGTCGAAGGCCACGGGTCCGGGCTGATGAACTACACCCCCCAGCCGCTGATGGCGCCGATGATCGGTCTGATCATCGCGGTGATCTGGGGTCTGTCCACCGACTACGAGGTGTTCCTGGTCTCCCGCATGGTGGAGGCGCGCGAACGCGGCATGTCGACCGCCGAGGCGATCCGCATCGGCACCGCCACCACCGGGCGTCTCATCACCGGCGCCGCGCTGGTGCTGGCGGTGGTTGCCGGCGCGTTCGTGTTCTCCGACCTGGTGATGATGAAGTACCTGGCGTTCGGTCTGCTGATCGCGCTGCTGTTGGACGCCACGATCATCCGGATGTTCCTGGTGCCGGCGATCATGAAGCTGCTCGGCGACGACTGCTGGTGGGCGCCCCGCTGGATGAAGCGCCTCCAGGACCGGCTCGGCCTCGGCGAGACCGAGCTGCCCGACGAGCGCAAACGCCCGTCGGTGCGGGAATCCGGTGAGCCCAGCCAGCCGGCGGAGCCGGCCCATCCCGAGGCGCTGGTCGGTGCCGGCGGTCCGCCGGTGGCCGTGTCGGGCCGCGTACAACCCCACGACCCGACGCATCCCGGTCCGGGCGTCCCCGGCCGCGGGACGCCCCCGCGGCCCAGCGGTCCGTCCGCCGCAGGCACCAGCCGGTTGCCGAGCGCCCCGCCCCGGCCGGCTCCGGCTGAGGAGCCGCAGACCACCCGGCTGTCCATCGCCAAGGATGCGGTACGCAACGCCGTCACCAACGCCACGGCGGTCACGCAGCGCACGCCGCGGGCCACACCCCCGCCGGCTCCCAAGCGGGAAGATCGCGAGATCGAGTCCTGGCTCGGCGACCTGCGGGGCACCGGAGCAGCTCCGGTCGCGCCGCAACCCAAGCCGCCGTCGGCGGAGCCGACCCGGGCGATGCCCGAGCCCGGTGGTAACGAGCCGACGACCGCGATCCCGGCCCAGCGCGAGCCCCGACCGCAGCAGGACGACTCCGCCGAGGAGACTCGCGCCATCCCGACGGCCCGGCGCGGTGACGCGGAAGCGGCCACCGAGAAGCTGAACACCCGCGGCGACGACGAGCGTCAGCGGCGTGGCGGCTCCAGCGGGGTCAGCGCTCAGGAGTTGTTGCGGCGCGAGGGCCGGCTCTAGCACTCGCGCGCACGGCCGGCCGCGACACTCCATCCCCCGCAATGTCGAGGGTCCTCGGGTAGGGATTTCCCTGATTCCTGCGGGGGCCCTGCGCTCTACCGTCATGCACAGCCAATATTCAGCGCTTCCGCAGAATTCGCCTGTGCACCTGTGACGTACCGGCATGACTGTCGGGCGACACAGGGGGGGTTCGGATGAGCAAGCAGCGGCTCGGGCAGGCGTTCGTTTCGGCAGGTTCCACCACGCGCTGGTCGTCGCGTTCGGCGGCGGAGTGCATCGGCCGGGTCGGGGCGTTGGCCGCTTCTCTCGGGGTGGGGGCGGTGCTGTTCGCCGCGCCGTGGACGGCCGCCGCTGACGCCGAGGGGTCGTCAGGCTCCGGCGACACGTCCTCGACATCCGAGGCTGGCTCGACGGAGTCGACCGAGTCGTCGTCGACGGCACAGGCCACCGACGATTCGACAGGCGACTCGTCCGCCGGCGAGACCGAATCCGACGATGCTGAGCCGGAATCCTCCTCGGATGACGGCGATCTCGAGGCCGAGCTCACCGAAGAACTCGGCGAGGAGCTCGACGACATCGAGGACGACACCGACAGCGAGGAGGAGGATGGGTCGTCTTCAGGCGATGGCGACGCCCCGGTCGATCTCGATGACGTGACCGCGGCCGATACTGTGGCCGAGGTCGTGACCGTGGAGGAGGACGTGGATTCCGGGGGCGGCAGCGGTCCCGTCGAGTCGGAGTCCGAGCCGGTCGTGGACGTCGATGCTGCGGTGCCGGCCGCGCCTGAGGTGCTGCCCGAATCGGCGCCGGTCGAGGCGATGATGATCGAGGTCGAGGAAACGGCCCCATCTCGCTCGTCGTATACGTCGGCGTCGGTGATGTCGGCGCGCACCAGCACCGAGGAGATCACGGAGGCGCCGGCCAAGGCGTTGCAGGCCCAGCCGGGCACGTTCCTCGAGGTGGCGTCGTCGATGCTCTCGGCGGTGATCGCCCCGTTCGTCACGACGCCGGCCGCTCCGGCGGCACCGTCGGCGCAGCCGTTGATGTGGGGCGTGCTGTCGTGGGTGCGCCGTGAACTCGACGACACCTTCGCCAACTTCAGCATCTCCATCGGCGGACGCCAGATCGTGCAGAACGGCACCGCCTACGCCACCTCGCAAGGGTTCGGCTCATTCGCGATCGCCCACGGTGAGAACGCGGTCGCATCGGCCTCGGGGCTGTTCAACGTCGCCATCGTGCGCGGCGATGACTCCACGGCCACCTCCGAGGGCAACTTCACCCGGGTGCGGGTGCGCGGCGACGACAACACCGCCGGAGCCGACGGACCGGGCAGCCGCGCCAGCATCTACGGCGACCAGAACACCGCCGAGACCACCGGCGCCTACACCTCGATCTACGTCCGTGGGGTCGGCAACGCGGTCACCGGCACCGGAGACGGCACCCGCGCCACAGTCACCGGCGACGACAACGATGCCACCGTGTTGGCCACCAACGGGTCTCGTGCCCAGATCACGGTGCGTGGCGACGAGAACTCGGCCACAGCGTCGGCGGAGGACGATTCCACCGCCCTGGTCCGGATCATCGGCGACGGAAGCACCGCGGTGGCCGACGCAGAGGCCGACGGTTACGCCGCCGCCCGCATCACCGGCGATTCCAACGTCGCGTCCAGTGACGCCATGGGCGAGACGTCGATCGTCCGGATCACCGGCGACGACAACGCCGCCTGGGCCACCGCGAGCCAGGCCCGCGCCGAGGCCACCGTCTTCGGCGACAGCAACTTCGCCGAAGCCACCGACGGCAACGCCGTGATCTCCGGTGACGGCAGTATTGCCGATGCCGACGGGCCCGGCAGCGTCGCCCGGGTCTGGGGCGACGGCAGTACGGCCAGTGCGCTGGGCGAGGACAACACCGCGTTCGTGTGGGGCGACGACTCCCGCGCCATCGCCGGCCCGGGTACCGGGAACACCGCGATCTCTTTGGGCAACAACCTCATCGCCGACACCGGCCCCGGTGACGGCAACACCGTCTACGGCCAGCCGTTCGACCCCGAGAACCAGGCTCCGGTGGCGGGCGCGCCCGGCGCACAAACCGTCGACCCCCAAACCGGTACCGTCACCGGCACCCTCGGCTTCACCGACCCCGACAGCGACACCCTCACCTACTCCGTCACCACTGACCCAGCCAACGGCTCGGTCACCGTCAACGCCAACGGCACCTACACCTACACCCCGGCCACCCGACCCGACTTCGGCGATCCCGACGGCGCCGACTCCTTCACCGTCACCGCCTCCGACGGCCAAGCCACCGCCACTGCCACCATCGACGTGCCCGTCACCGCACAGCCCGAACCCGGCAACCAAGCCCCCGTCGCCGGCACCCCCGGCGAGCAGACTGTCGACCCCGAAACCGGCACGGTCACCGGAACACTCGGCTTCACCGACCCCGACGGCGACGAACTGACTTACACTGCAACCGCTCCCGGCAACGGCTCGGTCACCGTCAACACCGACGGTACCTACACCTACACCCCGGCCACCCGGCCTGCTGCCGGTGAACCCAACGGCACCGACGCCTTCACCGTCACCGCCACCGACCCCGCCGGCCTGTCCGCGAGCACCACCATCGACGTGCCCGTCACCGCCCTCCCCCAACCCGGTAACACCGCGCCAGTCGCCAACCCGGACACCTACTCGGTCGACGAGGACACCGTGCTGGTCGTCACCGGCCCGGGCGTTCTCGGCAATGACACCGACGCCGAGTCCGACGGGCTGACCGCAGTGCTGAGTGCCGGCCCGGTGAACGGCTCCTTTGTGCTCAACCCGGACGGCTCGTTCACCTACACCCCTGACAGCGGCTACACCGGCGCCGACTCCTTCACCTACACCGCCACCGACGGTGCACTCGTCAGTGAAACCGCCACAGTGACAATCACCGTCAACCCGGCCGTTGTCGATCCGCCCAATACGGTGATCGGCACCGTCGACGTCGGCGAGAACCCCAACGCGGTGAGCGTCACCCCCGACGGAACCCGGGTCTACGTCGTCAACGGCGGCAACCTGTTCAACGAGGACAACGCCTCGGTGACTGTCATCGACGTCTCCGACCCCGCCAACCCCACGGTGCTGCAGACGATCCCGTTCGACATCTACAACCCGCGGGAGATCGAAATCAGCCCAGACGGGCTGCGCGCATACGTCGCCTACGACAATGTCGTCGGCGGCAACGGGCACCTGCTGGTCATCGACACCGACCCCGCCAGCGCCACCTACAACACCGTGATCGGTGACCCGATCGAGGTCGGCGACGGCCCCACCGACATCGAATTCACGCCCGACGGCACCCGAGCGATCATCCTCAACCAGTCCAGCCTCGACGTCGTCATACTCGACACCGACCCCACCAGCGCCAGCTTCCACACGCTGATCGGCACGCCCATCAGAGTCGCGAACTCCTCACCGCGGGCACTGGCGCTCACCCCACAGGGCAGCCGCGCCTACATCACGATCCCGAGGTCCGGGGCAGACACCGTGGTGGTGCTCGACATCAACCCCGACAGCGACGGTTACGGCACTCTCATCGGGGACCCGATCGCTGTCGGGGACTCACCCGACGACATCGAGATCGCGCCGAACGGCGCGCGCGCCTACGTGGTCAACGCGGGCGACGACACCGTCTCGGTGATCGACACCAATCCGCTGAGCGCCACCTACAACACGGTGATCGGCAATCCGATCCCGGTCGGCGACCTTCCCCAGTCGCTCGTGTTCACCCCCGATGGCACCCGCGCCTATGTCGCCAACGGTTTCGACGGCGAGGTGGTGGTCATCGACACCGACCCGAGCAGCATCACGTTCAACTTCGTGATCGGCGATCCGATCAGCGTCGGCGCGCGGCCGGATGCACTGGCGATCAGCGCCGACGGCACCCACCTCTACGTCGTCAACGACAACGACGAAACCGTGTCGGTGATCTATCTGGGCCCCTCCGCGGATCCCTACAACAATGCGCCCAGCGCCGGCGAGGACACTTTCATCACCAACGAGAACGCCGCCGTGACAGGCAATGTGCTGGCGAACGATTTCGACGTCGACGGCGACAGCCTCACCGCGGAACTGGTCACCGGACCCGCAAACGGCACCCTGTCGTTAAGCCCGGACGGCACGTTCACCTACACCCCGTCCGACGGTTTCGCCGGTACCGACAGCTTCACCTACGCGGTCAGCGACGGTGCACTCACGGACACGGCAACAGCCGCCATCACGGTGAACGCGGTCGGCGGCGACCCAGTCGCCCTGGGCACTGTCGAGCTGCCCGGTGAACTGGTGGGGCCGCTGGTGATCGGGGCCGACGGCCTCGCGTACCAGACGACCGAGACCGATGGTGTCGTGTACGTGACGGTGGTCGACCCGTCCGATCCGACCAGCGCGATCACCGTCGAGCTGCCCGGCAGCGCCACCGATGCAGTGCAATTCGGCACCGACGGCACCGCCTATCAGATCAGCACCGCCGGCGACGTCACCCACGTGGCGGTGATCGATCCGTCCGCACCGGCCGAGGCCACCATCCTGGAGGTGCCCGGCAGCTTCGAGTACACCGTGTTCGACGGCGACACCACCTACCTCGTCACCGGAACCGGAAGCACCGCCACCCACGTGACGGTCATCGACCCGACTGCCCCCACCGGCGCCGTCACCGTGGACCTGACCGGTGAACCGGCCGACCCGTTGGTGATCGGTCCCGACGGGCTGGTGTACCAGACCACCCGCAGCACATCGGGTGGCGACGACATCACCCACGTGACCGTCATCGACCCGGCGAATCCGGCGGCTGCCATCACGATCGAACTGCCCGGATTCACTTCCGAGCCGGTTGTTTTCGGTCCCGGAGGCGGCTACCAGACCAGTTATTCCGGCAGCTTCTCCTCGGGGTACCTCACCCACGTGACGAAGTTCGATCTCGGCACTCTCGCAAATCCGACCACGATCGACCTGACGGAGGACCCCGACGGGTCCGTGATGTTCGGTCCCGAAGGCACCGGCTACCAACTCCTCGGTGATTTCAGCCGTTCATATGTGACGCTGATCGATCCGCAGGACTTCACCAACCCGGTCACCATCACGCTCACCGGCTACCGGACAGAAGAGGTCACCTTCAGCGACACCGGCGACGCGTATGTGACCAGCAGAACCGGCACCACCACAACCCATGTGACGGTGATCGACCCGACCGACCCCACCAACCGGACCGTCATCGCTCTGCCGGGGACACACGATGAGCCGGTGGGGTTCTTCCCCGACGGCACCGCCTACCAGTTCAGCGAGACTCGCACCCCCGGCACCGACGAGTACGTCACGCATCTCACCGTGATCGACCCGGCGGATCTCACCAACTACACCACCGTCGACCTGGCCGGCCAGCAGATCCTGACCCGGGTGATCGGCGCCGACGGAACTGTCTACCAACGCCTTCGGACCATCGACCCCAGTGGGGACAAATTCTTCCACGTTGCGGTGATCGACCCGGCGAACCCGACCACCCCCACCGTCATCGACCTACCCGGCTACCCGGTCGGCGAGCTGCTGACCGGCGGCGACGGGACCCTGTACCAGACGAGCTACAGCGGCGTCACGAGTCTGTACACCGTGCATGTGACGATCATCGATCCGGAGGACCCGGCCAACCCTGCCACCGTCGAACGGACCCAGTACGACCCGTTCTTCAACTACTCCCTGACAAATGGATACGACCCCGGTTTGCGAGTCGGCGAGGACGGCACCGCCTTCCTGACCAACACGGCGACCGACCTCGACGGCATCGACTACCCCTCGGCGACTCGGGTGACGGTGATCGACCCGGCCGAGCCGGAGAACGCCATCACCATCGACGTGGCGGGCAATCCCGACGGTGCCGTGGTGATCGCCCCCGACGGCACCGCCTATCAGACCGTCGGCACCAACAATCGCGAGTTCATCCCCACGTGGTTCACCCACGTGGTCGTGATCGACCCCGAAGACCCCGCCAACCCCGTGGTCGTCGACCTCCTGGGGCAAGCGGTCGGGCCGGTGACGATCGGCGCCGACGGAGTGGTCTACCAGCTCACCGAAACCGTCGAGGACGGTGTGCGCAACCGGCAGCTGACGACGATCGGCGTCGCGGGTTCCGCCATAGACGTCTGACAGTGCATGTGAACCACGGTCCGCTGTCGGCGCACGGCGACCCAACCCCGCGGGCACCCTCGATCTAGAGGGTGCCCGCGTAGGGTTTTCCCTGATTCCCGTGCGTTCGCTTCGGCCTAACGTCATGCACAGCCAATTTTCAGCGCTTCCGCAGAGTTCGCTTGTACTGCCCTGTCATACAGGCGTTCCTGCTGTTGCCGTACAGGGGGTTTCGGATGAGCAAGCAGCGGCTCGGGCACACGTTCGTTTCGACAGGTTCCACCACGCGCGGGGCGCGTTCAGCGGCGGACTGCATCGGCCGCGTCGGTGGGCTGGCCGCCGCGCTGGGCGTTGGCGCGATGCTCTTTGTGGCGCCGTGGGCGGCGGCCGCCGAAACAGAGGGTGCCTCGGGGGCGAGCGAATCGTCTGCGACGAGTGAGCCCGACTCGAACAAGAGCGCAACGACAAACGACCCGGCGGCTGAGGGGGCGGACGCCGACGAGACCCCGGCAACCTCTGACGACGGCTCTGATGGTGACACCGACACTGACACCGAAGCCGAAGAACTCGATGCGGAACTCAGCGAAGAGATCGCAGAAGAACTGGAAGAAGAACTCGAGAACGAGGATGCGTCGTCCAGCGGCGATGACGATGCCATCGAGGAGCAGGAGGCCGACGAGGCAGCGGAAGCCATCGTCGATGAGGCGGTCGACGAGGTGGAGGACGTCGCGGTCGACTCCGGCGGTTCGCGCGGATCGGTCGCACCGGACACAGGGGCACCCGAGGTGGTGGCTGATGATTCGGAGCCGGCCATCGAGGATGCCCCCGCCGAGCCGATCGAGACCACCTCTGCCCCGACCGCGCTCACCGAACCCGCCGGCACTGAACCGGCCAGCTCCCGGTCGTCGTACACGTCGGCGTCGGTGATGTCGGCGCGCACCAGCACCGAGGAGATCACGGAGGCGCCGGCCAAGGCGTTGCAGGCCCAGCCGGGCACGTTCCTCGAGGTTGCGTCGTCGATGCTCTCGGCGGTGATCGCCCCGTTTGTCACGACGCCGGCCGCTCCGGCGGCACCGTCGGCGCAGCCGTTGATGTGGGGCGTGCTGTCGTGGGTGCGCCGTGAACTCGACGACACCTTCGCCAACTTCAGCATCTCCATCGGCGGACGCCAGATCGTGCAGAACGGCACCGCCTACGCCACCTCGCAAGGGTTCGGCTCGTTTGCGATCGCCCACGGTGAGAACGCGGTCGCATCGGCCTCGGGGCTGTTCAACGTCGCCATCGTGCGCGGCGATGACTCCACAGCCACCTCCGAGGGCAACTTCACCCGGGTGCGGGTGCGCGGCGACGACAACACCGCCGGAGCCGACGGACCGGGCAGCCGAGCCAGCATCTACGGCGACCAGAACACCGCCGAGACCACCGGCGCCTACACCTCGATCTACGTCCGTGGGGTCGGCAACGCGGTCACCGGCACCGGAGACGGCACCCGCGCCACAGTCACCGGCGACGACAACGATGCCACCGTGTTGGCCACCAACGGGTCTCGTGCCCAGATCACGGTGCGTGGCGACGAGAACTCGGCCACAGCGTCGGCGGAGGACGATTCCACCGCCCTGGTCCGGATCATCGGCGACGGAAGCACCGCGGTGGCCGACGCCGACGCCGACGGTTACGCCGCCGCCCGCATCACCGGCGATTCCAACGTCGCGTCCAGTGATGCGCTCGGTGAGACGTCGATCGCCCGGATCACCGGCGATGACAGTGCCGCGTCGGCCAACGCGGTCGAAGCCCGCGCCGAGGCCATCACGTATGGTGACGGCAACGCCGCGGAAGCCAACGACGGCAAGGCCGTGATCTCCGGGGACAGCAGCTCGGCGACCGCCAACGGCCCCGGCAGCCTCGCCCGCGTCTGGGGCGACCGCAGTACCGCAAGTGCGCTGGGTGAGCAGAACACCGCGTTCGTGTGGGGCGACGACTCCCGCGCCGTCGCCGGCCCAGGCATCTACAACAACGCGTTGACCTTCGGCAACAACCTGCTCGCCGACACCGGCCCCGGCGACGGACGCACCGTCTACGGCCAGCCCTTCGACCCCGAGAACCAGGCGCCCGTCGCTGGAACCCCCGGCGCCCAGACCGTCGACCCCGAAACCGGCGCCGTCACCGGCACCCTCGGCTTCACCGACCCCGACGGCGACACCCTGACCTACACCGCGAGCACCCCCGCCAACGGGTCGGTCACTCTCAACGCCGCAGCCGGTACCTACACCTACACCCCGGCCACCCGACCCGACTTCGGCGACCCCGACGGCGCCGACGCGTTCACCGTCACCGCCACCGATCCCGCCGGCCTGTCCGCGAGCACCACCATCGACGTGCCCGTCACCGCACTGCCCGAGCCCGGCAACCAAGCGCCGCAAGCCGGCACCCCCGGCGAGCAGACTGTCGACCCCGGAACCGGCACGGTCACCGGAGCACTCGGTTTCACCGACCCCGACGGTGACCCGCTGACCTACGAGGTCACCGAGCAGCCCGACAACGGCGTCGTCACCGTCGACAACGAGGCCGGCACCTACACCTACACGCCCGAAACCCGTCCGGAACCCGGTCAACCCGACGGGGAGGACTCCTTCACCGTGGTTGCCTCCGACCCCGACGGACTGACGGCAACCAACACCATCGGCTTGCCCATCGTTGCGCTCCCCGAGCCCGACAACCAAGCGCCCGTGGCAGGGACCCCCGGCGAACAGACTGTCAACCCCGAAACCGGTTCGATCAGCGGGTCTCTGGGCTTCACCGACCCCGACGGCGACGAACTGACCTACACCGCAACCGATCCCACCAACGGCTCGGTCACCATCGACGCGCAAGCCGGCACCTACACCTACACCCCGGCCACCCGACCGGAAGCCGGTGAACCGGACGGCGCCGACGCCTTCACCGTCACCGCCACCGACCCCGACGGCCTGTCCGCCAGCACCACCATCGACGTCCCGGTCACCGCACTGCCCGACCCGGATAACAACGCTCCTGTTCCCGGGGACCTCGGCGAGCAGACCGTGGACCCCGAAACCGGCGCCGTCACCGCCACCTTCAGCTTCACGGACCCCGACGGCGACGACCTGACCTACACCGTTTCCACGCCCGCCAACGGCACCGTCACCCTCGACGCCCAAACCGGCACCTACACCTACACCCCGGACCCCGAGGCTCGGCCGGCCTTCGGGCAAGAGGACGGCGTCGACGCCTTCACGCTCACCGCCTCCGACGGTCAAGCCAGCTCCACCATCGGGATCGAAGTTCCCGTCACCGCGCTGCCCGAACCCGACAACCAGGCCCCCGTCGCAGGTACTCCGGGAGAGCAGACCGTCGACCCCGAAACGGGTTCCGTCACGGGATCTCTGGGCTTCACCGACCCCGACGGTGACGACCTGACCTACACGGTCTACGCCGAACCGGCCAACGGCTCGGTCACGTTCGACGCAGTGAACGGCACCTACACCTACACCCCCGCCACCCGGCCGGATTTCGGCGAGGAGGACGGCGCCGACGTGTTCACCGTCATCGCCACCGACCCCGGCGGCCTGTCAGCGATGACCACCATCAACGTCCCCGTCGTCGCACTGCCCGAACCCGACAACCAGGCCCCAGTGGCCGGGACCCCCGGCGAACAGACCGTCGATCCCGAAACCGGTACCGTCACCGGAACACTGGGCTTCACCGACCCCGATGACGACCAGCTCGCCTACACCGTCACCAACGACCCTGGCAACGGCTCGATCACCATCAACCCCGACGGCTCCTTCAGCTACACCCCCACCAGCCGGCCGGCAGCCGGTGAACCCGACGGCGCCGACGCCTTCACCGTCACTGCCACCGACCCCGACGGCCTGTCCGCGAGCACCACCATCAACGTTCCCGTTGCCGCTCAGCCCGAGTCGGACACAACACCGACGCTGCAAGGAATTGCCGAACTGGAAGGAGATCCTCATCTTCCTCCCGTGATCGGCCCGGACGGCACTGCTTATCAGGTGGTGGTGTTCGGCGTGGGCACCTCGAACCAGCACACGTCGGTGTACGCGCTCAACCCAGATGGTTCGGTACCGCAGAATCCCGTGGTTGACATGGCCGAAGGTGGGGCGGACAGCACACTGAAGTTCGCACCGGAGCGATTCGCCTACGTAACCACGTTCGACTACGACAGCCAAGAGGGGAACCTGCTGGTCATCGACCTGCAGAACCCGGGGACATTCTCGACGGTGCTGATCGGCAACGACCGCATCTTCAGCGACGACCTGTCCATCAGCCCCGACGGCTCCGCCTATGTGTTGTCGGGTGGGCAACTCGTCGTCGTCGACCCGGAAAACACCTCAGACCCGGCAATGCTCGCGCTGACCGGCATTGATCCCGACGGACCGGTGATGTTCAACCAGAGCAACGGGACTCCCTACCTGACCAATGTGCCCACCCTCGGTGCCGAACGTGTGCAGATCGTCGAGATCGACATCACCTCGCCCGCGGATCCGCTGACGGTGGTTGCCGAGAGTCCGGGGCAAATGCCCTCCGGTGGTTTTGTCTCCGCCCCGGATGGATCCATCTATCTCACCACGTGGACCGCCGACGATGACACCGCGACCACCCACGTCGTGCTGCTCGACCCGGTCACCGGCTCGCCGACGCAGTTCGAGATAGGTGGATCTCCATTCCACGGAGTCGCTCTCGGGCCGGACGGTGCCGCGTATCAGACGTCTGCCGAGATCTTCATCGAGGGCGACGACTTCTCCACCCTGAAGACGATCACGGACATCACGAGGATCGATCCAGCGCAGGCCGGCGACCCGCTAGTCCACCAGATTGAGGGCGCGCTGACCGGACAAGTACTCGTCGGTCCGACTGGCACCATCTATGCCGGTGTGACGGTCACCGACTTCAGCGGCTTCCCGGAGACCGTCACCACCGAGCAGTTGGTCGTGATCGACCCGCAGAATCCCGGCGCCTCCTTCGCCGTTGAACTGGAGGGCCGCGTTGTCACCGAGGACATCTTCGATAGGACCAACATCGTTGTCGGACAGGATGGCAGAGCATACGTCGTCATCAACACCGAAACCGAAGTCAACGGTGAATTCGTCTACACCACGAGCCTGACCGTCGTCGATCCGGAGAACCCAGCGACCACGATCCGGGTGGATCTCGAAACCGCCGGCTCACCGCCGAACCAGGGCAGCATCGTGGCCGTCGACAGCAACGGGATCGTCTATGTGACCACGGAGACGCTGCAACCAGGCGGGTTCCTCACCGAGATCACGGTGATCGACCCGGACAACCCCACCGATCCTGTTCTGGCGACCTATCAGATCGACGGTAACGCCATCGGTGGTCCGATCATCGATCCTGGCAACACCGCCTATCAGACCACGGTCGGCGGAGGCGTCGACGACGAACTCACCAACGCCGCCGTGATCGGAATAGGTCAAGCGCAGAACATGTAGCGGCGAAAGCGCAATGAGGGTCGTGCCCAGCTGCTTGGGCACGACCCTCAGCGCATTCTCGGCGCCCGAGGCAGGCATCCGAGGCAAGCGGCCCCGCTACTCGAGCTGCTCCACGTCGTCGGGCTCGGCTTCGATCACCGGGGCGTCGTCGGCTTCTTGCGCCTCTTCCTCGGCGACCGGGTCGTCGGCCAGCAGCACCCGCACCGCACTGTTGAGGAATGCCAGCACCGGCACGGCCAGCATGGCGCCGACGATGCCGGCCAGCACGGCCCCGCCGGCGATCGCGAGCACGATGGCCAGCGGATGGATCGACACCGCGCGGCCCATCACCAGCGGCTGCAGCACGTGACCTTCGAGCTGCTGCACGGCGATGATCAACCCCAGCGTGATCAGCGCATAGATCCAGCCCTTCGCGATCAGCGCGACGATGACGGCCAGGAACCCGGTGACCACCGCGCCGACCAGCGGCACGAACGCACCCATGAACACCAGCGATGCGAGCGGCAGCGCCAGCGGGACACCCATGATCGCGAGCCCCAACCCGATGCCGGTCGCATCCACCGCGGCCACCAGGAACGTGGCCCGCACGTAGCCGATCAACGTGTGGAATCCGGCGCGGCCGGCGTTGCGCACGCGGGCGCGCACGCCGGTCGGGACGACGCCGGTGACGAACGTGAAGATGTTGCGGCCGCCGTACAGCAGGAAGATCAGCGTGAACAGCATCAGCAGCGCACCGGTGACGATTTCGGTGACGGTGGCTGCGGTGGACACGGCCCCGCTGGTCAACCGTTCCTGGTTGTCCCGCAGCGCCTCGAGCGCCGAGTCGCGGAACTGGTTGATCTGCTGCTCGCTGACCTTCAGTGGACCGTCGGTCAGCCAGGCGCCGACCCCCTCGATGCTGGTCGAGACCTGGCCCGCCAAGGCCGGTACGCCCTCGATGAACTGGGTGATGACGAACGCCAGCAGCCCACCGAACACCGCGAACCCGCTGAGCAGCACCAGCGCGACCGCACCGCTGCGCGGCGCACCCCGGCGGTCCAGGAAGTCGACGACGGGCATCAGCAGCGCCGCCACGATCGTGGCCAGCGCGACCGGGACGAACAGGATCTCCAACCGCAGGATCAACCATCCCAGCGCCACCACCGCAGCCAGGATGATCAGCAGCCGCCACGCCCACGCAGCGGTTTTGCGCACCAGCGGGGTCACCGACTCGTCGGCGAGTGGATCGAGGGAGGGTCCTGCGGACATCCCGGTAGCGTAACGGGCACGCGGGTCTCACCCGCCGATCTGCGGAAACCGTTGACCCACGCCTTACCCTTACTTGCGTGTCACACGACGCTCCAGCGAGCGGCAGCCCGGCAGGGGCCGCCAACCCGGAGCGCAGCCGCGGCAAGTACTGGTGGCTGCGCTGGGCGCTGATCGCGCTGGCACTGGTGGTGCTGACCGTCGAATTGGCGCTGGTGCACGACCAGTTGGCCAAGGCATGGAAGAGCCTGTATTCCGCCAACTGGATGTGGGTGCTGGCCGCGGTGGTGGCGGCGATGGCGTCGATGCACAGCTTCGCCCAGATTCAGCGAACGCTGCTCCGCTCGGCGGGTGTGCACGTGCATCAGTGGCGCTCCGAGGCGGCGTTCTACGCCGGCAACGCTCTGTCCACCACCATGCCGGGCGGCCCGGTCCTGTCGGCGACGTTCATCTACCGCCAGCAGCGGATGTGGGGCGCGTCGCCCGTGGTGGCGTCCTGGCAGCTGGTGATGTCGGGCGCGCTGCAGGTCATCGGTTTGGCGCTGCTCGGCCTGGGCGGGGCTTTCATGTTGGGGGCGAGCAAGAATCCGCTGTCGCTGATCTTCTCGCTCGGCGGTTTCGTCGCGCTGATCCTGCTCGCGCAGGCCGTGGCGAGCCGGCCGGAGCTCATCGACGGCATCGGGGTGCGCCTGCTGTCCTGGTTCAACTCGGTGCGCGGCAAGCCCGCCGATACCGGGCTGACGAAATGGCGCGCCACCCTGGTGCAACTCGAGTCGGTGCAACTGGGTCGTCGTGACCTCGGCGAGGCGTTCAGTTGGTCGCTGTTCAACTGGGTCGCCGACGTCGGGTGCCTGCTGTTCGCCTGTTACGCCACCGGCGGGCACCCCTCGGTGGCCGGAGTGACAGTCGCCTATGCCGCGGCCCGGGCGGTCGGCTCGATCCCGTTGATGCCCGGTGGGTTGCTGGTCGTCGAGGCGGTTCTGGTCCCCGGTCTGGTGTCCAGCGGGATGTCGCTGGCCTCGGCGATCTCAGCCATGTTGATCTACCGGTTGGTCAGCTGGATCTTCATCGCCGCGATCGGCTGGGTGGTGTTCCTGATCATGTTCCGCACCGAGAAGGACCTCGACCCCGACCGCGATCCCGCCAACCCCGACGCGACCCCGCTCCGTTCCACCGACACCCATCTACCGTTGCTGTTCAGCCCCGATCCCGAGGCTCCCCATCCACCGGGTCAGCCCGGTCCTTAGCGAAAGAGTCGTCGCAGCATGCAGATTCGTCCGTTGATCGCCGCTGCGTCGCTGACGACGCTGATGCTGTGCGCAGCCTGCGCCACCGACCCGGAAACGAAGAACGCCGGGACCACCGCGCAGGCCACCCCGCCACCGCCCGCCGCGGCCGACTCGACGCCGCCACCGCTGCCCGGGCCCGCGGTCCTCACACCGGTGGTGGGCCGGGTGCTGGCGGCGCCGATCCCGGTTCCCGCCACCGACGGCAAGATCCATCTGGCCTACGAGCTGGTGTTGACCAACACCACTCCCCAGGACGTCACGCTGACGGGGGTGGACGTGCGGGCCGGTGACCGCACCCTGCTCAGCCTGCCGGGTGAGCGGCTCACCTACTGGACCAGGCTGGCGGGCAACCCGGTCCCCACCACGACTCTCGGGCCCGCCCAGACCGGCTATGTGTGGCTGGATGTGGCGGTGGATCCCGACGAGACCGTCCCCGCGGAACTCAGCCACACCGTTGCGATCTCGGTGACCGATCCGTCGCCTCCGCTGATTCCCGCCTCGCTCACTGAGAACATCGCGCCGGTCACGGTGCAGACCCGGCAACCCATCTCGATCGCACCACCGTTGAAGGGCCCGAACTGGCTCGACGGCGACAGCTGCTGCGACATGTCCGCGCACCGCACGGCGTTGAATCCCATCGACGGCGAGATCTGGGCCGCCGAGCGGTTCGCGATCGACTACGTGCAACTGGGTCCGGACGGCCGGTTGTTCGCCGGTGACGAAACTCAATTGGACAGCTACCCCTACGTGGGATCGGACGTGGTGGCCGTCGGCGAGGGGCCGGTGGTGTCGGTCGTCGACGGTCTGCCCGAACAGGTTCCGGGTACCGCGCCGACCGATCTGCCGCTCGAGGAGTACGGCGGCAACCATGTCGTCCAGGACCTCGGCGGCGGCAATTACGCGTTCTACGCCCACCTGCAGACGGGCTCGGTGCAGGTTCAGCCCGGCGACCATCTGAGCACCGGACAGGTGTTGGGCGCCTTGGGCAACAGCGGCAACTCCGACGCCCCGCACCTGCACTTCCACGTCATGAGCACCCCGGATCCGCTGCGGTCCAACGGGTTGCCGTTCGTGTTCACCGACTTCCGGCTGGACTCCCGCTCCACCGGCGACCTGGACGCACTGCTGGAGGGCAAGCCTGCCGAGCTCGAGCCGGGATTCGCTCCGCGGGACGAAAGCGGCACCAGCCCACTGGTTTACGATGTGATGACCTATGCCGAAAGCTGACCGTTCCACCGCCGTCAAGGCACTCGCCGCCGACGCGGTGTGTGTCGTGGTGTTCTGCACCATCGGACGCCGTAGCCACGCCGAGGGGCTGACGGTGGCCGGAATCGCCGAGACGGCATGGCCGTTCCTGGCCGGTACCGCGGTCGGCTGGCTGCTGGCGCAGGCCTGGCGCCGCCCGATCGCCGTGATTCCTACGGGGCTGGCCGTGTGGTTGGCCACGGTCGTCGTCGGCATGCTGCTGCGCAAGGCCACCGGGCAGGGCACCGCCGCCAGCTTCATCGTCGTGGCGTCGTTGACGACCGCCGTACTGCTGCTGGGCTGGCGCGCCGGCGCCCGCGCGGTGAGCCGCCGCTGAGCGCGCCGCGCTCAGATTTGTTTCGGCGCGCCGCGCTCAGAAATCCTTCGGCACCTTCGCCCACAATGTGTCGACGCCCGGCGCTCAGATCTCGTTCGGGGGCGTCCACGATTCGTTCGGCGCCGTGGACACGGTGAGCGTCGCCCTCAGCCCGCCCAGCGGGCTGTCGGACAGCTCGATGGTGCCGCCATGCAGCGCGGCCTGCTGCGCCACCAACGCCAACCCGAGCCCCGAGCCACCGGGGGCGGCGTTGCTGCCCCGGGAGAAGCGCCCCAGCACCGTTTCGTGTTCATCGGCGGGCAGTCCCCGGCCGTTGTCGTCGACGACGATCGTCACCACCCCGCCGTGGCGGTGTGACGACAGCACGATGCGGCTCGCCTGGCCGTGGGTCACCGCGTTGCGCACCAGGTTGTCGACGGCCAGCCGGAGCCCGCTCGGCCAGCCCAGCAGGGTGCCGAGATCGTCGTCGAGCACCACGTCGATCTGCACCTGGTTGGCACCGCGCATGTTCTCCCGCGCCACCCGGTCCAGCATGTCGGTCAGGTCGATCACCTCGCGGTCCTCGACCTGGGCCAGTTGCCCCGACGCGAGTTGGCCGAGCGCGGTGATGATGCCCTCGACGCGGCGCTGCGCGCGGGACAGGTCAGCGACCACCTCGTCGCGTTCGTCGTCAGGAAGGTTGTGGATACGCAGGGTGTCGAGGTCGGCGCGCATCGCCGTCAGTGGGGTGCGCAGCTCGTGGGCGGCGTTGGCGGCGAAGTCCTGGGCCGCCTGCAGCGAGTTCGTGGTGGCCCGTTGCGCGGCGGCCAACCGGCTGAGCATCGCGCTCATGGCTTCCGAGAGATCTTCGGCCTCGCGTACGCCGTGCACCGCAGGGATGTCCTCGGCGTCCTTGCCCAGCCTCTTGGTGTTCTCGGTCAGCTTGCGCAGCGGCCGGATCGCCGGGCCGGCCAGCAGCCAGCCCAGCCCCGCGGCAATCAGCACCGTCACCACACCAACCGCGATATAGAGCGGTATCCGGGCCCGGTTGAGCAGCACGCTGTCGGCGCGGATTCCGATGGACATCAGCAGGCCACCGTCCTGCTCCACCGGCACCGTACGCACGCGGTACTCGACGCCGTTGACGAAGGCGGTCTCGGTTCCCGGAGGCAGCGGCGGAAGCTGGAAGCCGCGCTGGAACACCACCTGGCCCGAGGTGCGGTCCCGGCCGGTGGTGAGCACGCCGCGGCGCGGGTCGGACAGTTCCTCGGGAAACATGCTGGCGTCGACGATCGCGTCGAGCCGGCGGTCGAGCTGGGTGGCGTCGTTGTTGGCCAGCACAACCGAGGTCAGAATCGTGAACGCCGCGACCACGGCCGCGGCCGCCGCCGCGGAGGCGATCGCCACCCGCGTGCGCAGCGAGGCCGACCGCAGGAACCGGGGAAGTTTCGGACGTGTCACCAACAGATCGGGTTCTTACGGATCTTCTCGCAGCACGTACCCGATTCCGCGCACCGTGTGGATCACCCGCGGCAGTCCGTCGCGTTCCAGCTTGCGCCGCAGATAGGACACGAACACGTCGGCGACGTTGGTGTCGACGTCGAAGTCGTAGCCCCACACCAGCTCGAGCAGACGCTGCCTGCTCAGCACCACGCCGGCGTTCTCGGCCAGCGCGGCCAGCAGGTCGAATTCCCGCTTGGTGAGCTCGACCCGTTCCCCGGCGACGAACACCAGCCGCCGCGCGGTGTCGATGGTCAGCGAACCCACGGTCAGGGTGTCCGACCCGGGGTCGGAATGGTGTGCCCGGCGCAGCAGCGCATGCAGCCGGGCGACCAGCTCACCGAGGTCGAACGGCTTGGTCAGATAATCGTCGGCGCCGGCTTCCAGACCGGCGATGCGGTCGTTGACGGTGTCGCGGGCCGACAGCACGCAGATCGGGATGTCGTTGCCCAACGCGCGCAACGCGGTGACCACGGCGACACCGTCGAGTTCGGGCATCTGCACGTCGAGCACCAGCGCGTCGTGCGGTTCGCTGGACAACAGCCGCAGCGCCTCCCGGCCCGTCGCCGCCACGCGAACGTCGAAGCCCGAATGCCGCAGACCCCGGGCTACCGAGGTCCGGACATCCGGGTCGTCGTCGACCATCAACACTGTCCGACCCGCGCCGTCCTGGATGGACAGCTCCCCCTCACGAGCGGGCGGAGCATCCACCCTGTCGCGCACCGGCGGCTATTCGGGCATGTCCGGGTCGCCGGCATCCGCGAACGCGTAGCCGCAGCGGTTCTTGATGTCGACCAGCGGCTGGCGGATCGCGGTCAGCTCGTCCCGCTCCTGCGGGTGGGCGTTCATGTAGTCCATGACCCGGGTCTTGATCTCCTCACGCGGCAGCCCGTGCAGGCTGGTGAAGAAGTCGTTCACGTCCGGATGGGTGAACAGGTAGGCCGACGAGGCAGCCGACACACCGGAAGCCACGCCGGCGAAGTCGGCGGCGGTGCAATTCGGCGGGGCGGGCTGAGCGGATGCCGCCGGCAGGACACCGAACAGCGTCGCACCGAGGGCACCTGCACCCAGGGCGCCCGCGACCGCGCGCCGCACCGTAGGGGCCGAGAACAACATGGGGGCTCCTTCGTCAAGAGGTAGACAAGACCGGACCCGTGTCGGGCCCCGGTCGAGACCATCCTAGAAATGTAAACAGAACATCTGCCGACTTTCCCGCCAAGCGAGCGTTTAATCGCCGATTGGACCTAACCGGTCCCGGGCCAGGACGTCGCGCTGGGTCCTGAAAGCGCCGCCGCGCCGCGCGCCCTACGACACCGCGCCGCGCGTCCTACGAGACTGCGCCGCGCGTCCCCGACACCGCACCGCGCGCCCCCGGCGCGGGGGTCGTCTCCGCGCCGACGTTCTGCGTAGCCGGAAGCTGGGCGGGCAGGCCCTGCCCCTGGCCCTGCTGGACGCTTTGGCCCTGGCCCTGCTGGACGCTCTGCAGCAGACCCAGCATCTGCGGCAGTGTGACCGGCAGCCGGCAGCGACCCGACAGCGTCGCCAGCGGCTGCGGCAACCGCTGCATGTCGGTGGCCACCTCCGGGTTGGAATCGAAATACGCCTTCAGCATCGCCACCGACTGCGGTCCCGGCGGCTGCTGCGAGATCGCGGTCAGCGCCTGATCGGTCTCGGGGTGGGCGGCGAGGTAGACGCCGGTGTTGGTGGCGACCGCCCCGACCGTCTTGGCGACGGAGCTGGCCGCGCACGGATCGGGCGCCGCCCCGGCTGCCGGGCCGGTCACCAAAGCCAGCGTGACCGCGCCACCGGCGGCGACGGCGCCCAGCGCAGTCCGCACGAACGGTGCGACGAAGGTCGTCGGTGCGTCCATCATGTCTCCCATCAGCTCGCCGACACGCTGAGTGCCGCGGGCTCGCTGCGATCAGTAGCAAAGGATCCCCGACGCGATACTTCCCGCGCACATCCTGCCATCCGCGGCGCCGCACTGGCCAACCGGCGAGCCCAGCGGCGAAGATGGCAGCTGGATAAAGGTTCTCTAACCGGTCGGTCGAGGGCGAGTCACCCTACAGCAAGCTGCTGTACGCTCTCGCTACGAAACGCCGGGGAGAAAGCGGGGAGATCCCATACAGCAGTTCATGATGCGCGTGAGCAGCAACCTGCGCAGGTTCCGCTGGGCGGTGTTCGCGGTCTGGATCCTTCTCCTGGTGCCCTCGGTGCACCTCGCACTCAACCAGTCCGGCAACCTCACCGGCGGCGGCTTCGAGGTCGAGGGCTCACAGTCGCTGTATGTGCAGCGCCAGCTCGAAGCCCAGTTCCCTGACCAAGGGGCGTCTCCGTTGGCGCTGGTGGCCGACCCGCGCCCGGACGCATCGTTCGACGACATGAACGAGGC
This sequence comes from Mycolicibacterium poriferae, assembly GCF_010728325.1. The sequence goes on along the minus strand of NZ_AP022570.1, from coordinate 768,920 downwards.
GGTGGCCTTCCTGGAACGGGTGGCCGCCGAGGTGCCCAGCGTCACGGTGATGCCGAACCCGCAACAGCCGCCGCCGCAGCCCGACCGCCCGTATGTGCTGACCCTGCAGATCAGCTTCGACAACACCGGCGCCGTGGACATCGCCAATCAGCTGCGCGAGAAGGTCGGCATCGACGGCGAAGACGCCGGCGAAATGGACAACGGCAAGGTCCGGCTCTACGTCATCGGACAGGGCGCTCTGGGCGCCGCCGCGACGTTGGCCACCAAGAACGACATCGCGCAGGCCGAGAAGTGGAATTTCCCGATCGTCCTGCTCATCCTGCTGGCGGTGTTCGGGTCGCTGGCCGCTGCCGCGATGCCGCTGCTGCTGGGTATCTGCACGGTCGCGGTGACGATGGGCCTGGTCTTCCTGCTGTCGATGCACATGACGATGTCGGTGTTCGTCACGTCGACGGTGTCGATGTTCGGCATCGCGGTCGCCATCGACTACTCGCTGTTCATCCTGATGCGCTTCCGCGAGGAGTTGCGCGCCGGGCGGGAACCCCAGGACGCCGCCGACGCCGCGATGGCCACGTCCGGTTTGGCCGTGGTGCTGTCAGGGTTGACGGTCATCGCGTCAGTGACCGGGCTGTATCTGATCAACACGCCGGTGCTGCAGTCGATGGCCACCGGCGCGATCCTGGCCGTCGCGGTCGCGGTGCTGACGTCGACGACGCTGACCCCGGCCGTGCTGGCCACTTTCGGCCGCCGCGCCGCCAAACGGTCGTCGTACCTGCACTGGGGTCGCCGGGTGGAGGCCACCCAGTCGAGGTTCTGGACCCGGTGGACAGGCTGGGTGATGCGCCGGCCGTGGGCGTCGGCCCTGGCCGCCGCGGCGTTGCTGCTGACGCTGGCCGCGCCGGCGTTCTCGATGACGCTGGGCAACAGCATGCAACGACAGTTCGAGCCGACCCACGAGATCCGCGGCGGGGTCAACGCGGCCGCGGTGGCGCTGGGCCCCGGCGCACTGGGGCCGGTCCGGGTGCTGGTCACCTTCCCCGACGGCAACGCCGCGTCGGCGCCGGCCAAGGAACCCCTGCTGAACGCGGTGCGGCAGAAGATGACCGAGGCGCCCAACGTCGTGTCGGTGACCCCGGCGGTGTTCGGCAACGACTACCGCAGCGCGCTGCTGTCTGCGGTGCTGTCGGTGGACCCGGAGGAGATGGGGGCGCGCGACACCGTCGACTGGATGCGCGATCAGCTTCCGGCCGTGGCCGAGGGTCAGGCACTGGTGAACGTGGGCGGCCCGACGGCGCTGATCAAGGACTTCGACGACCGGGTCGCGAAGACCCAGCCGCTGGTGTTCGGATTCGTTGCGCTGATCGCGTTCGTCATGCTGCTGATCTCGATCCGGTCGGTGTTCCTGGCGCTCAAGGGCGTGCTGATGACGGTGCTGTCGGTGGCCGCCGCCTACGGCAGCCTGGTGGTCGTCTTCCAGTGGGGTTGGCTCTCGGATCTGGGCTTCAAACAGCTCTCGTCGCTGGACAGCACCATCCCGCCGCTGGTGCTGGCGCTGACGTTCGGGCTGTCGATGGATTACGAGATCTTCCTGCTGACCCGGATCCGGGAGCGGTTCCTGCAGACCGGCAACACCCGCGACGCCGTGGCCTACGGCGTGAGCACCAGCGCCCGCACGATCACCAGCGCCGCGTTGATCATGATCGCGGTGTTCATCGGATTCGCGTTCTCCGGTATGCCGCTGGTCGCGCAGCTGGGTGTGGCGTCGGCCGTCGCGATCGCGGTGGATGCCACGGTGGTGCGGCTGGTGCTGGTGCCGGCGCTGATGGCGATGTTCGACGAGTGGAACTGGTGGCTGCCGCGCTGGCTGGACCGGATCCTGCCGTCGGTGGACTTCGAGAAGCCGCTGCCCAAGGCCGACATCGGTGACCTGGTCATCATCCCCGACGACATCTCCGCGCTGGCGCCGTCGGGGGCGGATCTGCGCACCGTCGTCAAGTCCGCCGCCAAGCTGAAAACGCTGGCGCCGCAAGCGATCACCGTCGCCGATCCGCTGGCGTTCTCGGGCTGCCAGCCGTGCGCGAAGTCGATGGGCGGCAGGCTGGTGGAGAAGCGGACCCCGGTCGCGGTCGGCAACCGGGCCCACGGCAAGACCGTCGCCGTCAAGCTGCCCAAGCATCCGGTGACGATGTGGCGGGGCCGCCTCGACGTCGCACTCGATGCGCTGGGCGTGCAGGCCGGCGGGCCGGACGGCGGGTCGCCGCTGCAGCGCACCGACCCGATGGAGACCACCAACGTGTTGCTGCCCACCGGTGACCGGCTGCAGATCCCCACCGGCGCCGAGACGCTGCGGTTGAAGAGTTTCCTGATCATGGCGCGCAACAACGCCCGCGACTACACCGAGCTGGCCGACCTCGTCGACGCCATGGACACGCAGACCGCCGCGGAAGTGCTCACCGGCATGGACCGGTATTACTCTGGTCCACCGGCAGGTGCTCAGCGAGCCAACACCCTCAACGGGCACTGGGTGGCGACCCAGCTGGTGCGCAGGCTGGCCGACCCGCAACCGTCCGACGGTCCCGATTTCACCCGGGAGGGCGCCGAGGCGGAGTGGGCTCGGGTCCGGCAGCGGTGCCTGACCGTGGCAGTGGCGATGCTGGAGGAGGCGAGGTGACGGTGACCGGGGAGGTACGGGGATCGAACCGTGACGCGGCTTCCCCGCCGCCGGTGGACACCCGGCCCGTCGAGTTCTGGCCGACGGCGGCCATCCGCGCCGCACTCGAGAACGACGACCTGAGTGTGTGGCAGCGCATCGTGGTCGCGATCAAGCGCGACCCCTACGGCCGCACCGCCCGCCAGGTCGAGGAGGTCCTCGAAACGGCACGCCCGTACGGGGTGTCCCGGGCGATGTCTGAGGTGCTGGTGCGCACCCGCGAACACCTCGAGGCCAACGAGTGCGCCGAGGTGGCCAAACACGTGCATCTGCTGCTGGAGCGCTCCGGCCTCGGTGAACAGGAATTCGCCTCGCGAATCGGGGTTCCCGCCGAGGACTTCGCCACCTACCTGCAGGGCAGCGTCAGCCCGCCGGCCTCCCTGATGATCCGGATGGGGCGGCTGTCCGACCGCTTCGCCCGGATGCGGGCCCAACGCGCCGACCAGTGACGTTTCTGCTGATTCCCGGTGCCGGCGGCAGCGCCTGGTACTGGCACCGCGTCGTCGCCCTGCTGGAGCAGCACGGTGAGCAGGCGATCGCGGTCGATCTGCCCGCCGACGACGACGATGCCGACCTCATCACCTACGCCGACATCGCCTCGACCGCGGTGTTGGACGCCGACGGGCCGCTGACCGTCGTCGGGCAGTCGATGGGAGCGCTGACCGCCCCGATCGTGGCCGAGCGCCTCCCGACGGCGGCGCTGGTGTTGCTCAACCCGATGGTGCCGCGCCCCGGCGAATCGCCGGGGCAGTGGTGGACCGCCACCGACCAGCAGGCCGCGCAGGTCGCCTACTTCCGCGAGATCGGTCTGGGCCGGGAGGAATTCGACTTCGTCGAGGACTTCTTCCACGACGTCCCCGCCGACGTGCGCGCCGAGGCCGAGAGACATCCCGAGCCGGAGCAGTCCGAGACCCCGTTCGCGGGGCCGTGGCCGCTGCCCGACTGGCCCGACGTGCCGACGCGGGTGCTGGCCGGCCGCGACGACCGGTTGTTCCCGCTGGAGTTCCAGCGCCGGGTCACCCGGGAGCGACTCGGCCTCGAGGTCGAGGTGATCCCCGGTGGTCATCTGGCGGCGCTGAGCCATCCCGACGAGGTCGCGGCCCGCCTTCTGCCCGCGAAATAGCATTCCCGGTCGTGGTCGGGCCCGCAGGCACAGCCCTGGCTTCTCGCTCGCGATCAGCGGTTGTGGATGGGTGCGACGTCCTGCACCAACCAGCGGCCGTCGGTCTCGCCCAGCGTGACGCGCAACGCCAGCACAGCGGTGTCCGGTGGTTGGCCCGGCGAGTTCTGGGTGCCCCGCAGGATGACCGCCACGCTGGCAGCCTTCGGGCCGATCGCCTCCACCCCCGCCGACACCGTGCTGGCCTGGGCCGACACGTTGCGCCCCGCCATGTCCTCGGCGACGTTGGCGAATTCGTTTCGGAACCGGTCGGCGGCTTCGGGCGTCATCATGCTCACCGCGCGGTCGATCGAGGCGGTGGGGTTCTGCGGGGTGAACGTCGCCGAAGCCTCGGCCACGCTGCTGGCGATGCCCGTCACCGCCGCCGAGTCGGCCTCCAACGCCCGGTCCGGTCTGGTCCACTGTAGATAACCCACCGCGACCGCCGCGACGAGCGCGCCGGTCGCCGTCGCGACCACCGCCAACCGCAGTCCCGGGCCTTCGTCGTCGGTGCCGACGGTCACCCTGTCTCGGCGGGCCAGCACGAAGTCGACCACAACCGCCTGCACGACCAGCAGGCACAGCACCGAGCACACCGACACCCACCACAGCGGCCAGCGCAGCGCGACGCCGATGTAGATCAGGGCGGCCAGGACAGCGACCGGCGCCAGCACGTCGAAGGCGGCAACCCGCAGACGGTTCCTCATCGGATCGGCTCCAGCCGCGAGATCAGCATCTCGCCGTCGACCTCGGAGACGTCCAGGCGCAAATTCCACCGCACCGTCTGCGGGGTGTCGGAACCGGCGTTGTCACTGACCGAGGTCGCCACCACCATCACAGTGTCGGTGCGATCCGCCAGCCCCTCCAGATCGCTGCGCGGCTCCCGCGGCGGGGCACCGGGCGGATCGTGGTGGATCGTCTCCAGGGCCACCGAGTCGACCAGACCGGAGGTCCGCGAGTCGAGGGTCTGAACCAGCCTCCGAAACGGCGCCATGGTCGACTCGAAATCGACGTTGAGCTGCCCCACCGTGCCCTCGTGCAGGGTGGTGAGGTCCTGGTCGATGGTCTCCGGGGACATGTTGATCAGCACGCCGGTCCATTCCGCGGCGGTCTGCAGGGCCCTCGACCGGTAGTCCAGTTCCTCCTCGTGCGCGCGGTGCTGCGTCCAGATCACCGCGGCCAGAACGACTGCGACGACCGCCACCACCCCGAGCACGGCCGAGGCGATTCCGTAGCCGGTGAAGACGCGGTCGGCCTGCACGTTCCGCTCCGGCTCGGGGGTGGGTTCCTGCTCGTCGTCGGGCATGCGCGTGAGGGTACCGCGACATTTCTGGAAGGATGTCGGGGTGACGGTAGAAGCAACATCGAACAAGTCGAATCTCGTTTCCGGAATCGATCTGCGCTACGTCGATGACTCGGCCCGACCGCAGGATGACCTCTTCGGCCACGTCAACGGTCGCTGGTTGGCCGACTACCAGATCCCGCCCGACCGAGCCACCGACGGCGCCTTCCGCACGCTGTACGACCGCGCCGAGGAGCAGATCCGCGACCTGATCACCGGAGCCGCGGCGGCGGCGACATCAGGCAACGATCCGGCGGTGACGTCGGGTACCGACGAGCAGCGCATCGGCGACCTGTATGCCAGCTTCATGGACGAGCAGACGGTGCGCGAACGCGGCCTCTCCCCCCTGCGGGAGGAACTGGCCGCGATCGACGCGGCCACCACCGCCGACGAGTTGGCCGCGGTGCTGGCGTCGTTGCAGCGCACCGGGATCGGCGGCGGGACCGGCATGTACGTCGACACCGACTCCAAGAACTCCAGCCGCTACCTGCTTCATCTGAGCCAGTCCGGCATCGGCCTGCCCGACGAGTCCTATTTCCGCGACGAGCAGCACGCCGAGATCCTGGCCGCCTATCCCGGCCACATCGCGGCCATGTTCGCGCTGGCGCTCGGCGGCTCGACCGACGAGCACGCGGGCACCGCCGCGAGCATCGTCGCGCTGGAGACCAAGATCGCCGCCGCGCACTGGGATGTGGTCAAGCGCCGCGACGCCGACCTGACGTACAACCTGCGCACCTTCGCCGAACTGACCGGTGAAGCGCCCGGCTTCGACTGGACCGGCTGGTTCACCGGGCTGGGCATCACCGACGAACAGGCCGCCGAGCTGGTGGTCCGCCAGCCCGACTACCTGACCGCGTTCGCGCAGCTGTGGGCCGACGAGGATCTCGAGACCTGGAAGAACTGGTTGCGCTGGCGCCTGATCCACGCGCGGGCCTTCCTGCTGCCGGACGAGCTGGTGGCCGAGGACTTCGCGTTCTACGGCCGGCTGCTGTCGGGGACCGAGCAGATCCGCGAGCGGTGGAAGCGCGGGGTGTCGGTGGTGGAGAACCTGATGGGTGACGCGCTGGGCCGGATGTATGTCGAGCGGCACTTCCCGCCGGCGGCCAAGGCGCGGATGGACGAACTGGTGGCCAACCTGCGAGAGGCCTACCGGGTGAGCATCAACGAGCTGGACTGGATGACCCCGCAGACCCGGGAGAAGGCTCTGGTCAAGCTCGACAAGTTCACCGCCAAGATCGGCTATCCCGAAAAGTGGCGGGACTATTCGGCGCTCGTGATCGCCCGCGACGACCTGTACGGGAACTACCGGCGCGGTTACGCCGTCGAGTACGCCCGCGAGCTGGCCAAGCTCGGCGGGCCGGTGGACCGTGACGAGTGGTTCATGACGCCGCAGACCGTCAACGCGTACTACAACCCGGGCATGAACGAAATCGTCTTCCCGGCAGCGATTCTGCAGCCGCCGTTCTTCGACGCCGATGCCGACGACGCGGCCAACTATGGCGGCATCGGGGCGGTCATCGGGCACGAGATCGGGCACGGCTTCGACGATCAGGGCGCCAAGTACGACGGCGACGGAAACCTGGTGGACTGGTGGACCGACGACGACCGCGCCGAGTTCGGGGTACGCACCAAGGCGCTGATCGAGCAGTTCGAGAAGTTCGTGCCGCGCGGCCTCGCCGAGTCGCACCACGTCAACGGCGCGTTCACCGTCGGCGAGAACATCGGCGACCTCGGTGGGCTGTCCATCGCTCTGCTGGCCTACAAACTGTCGCTACAGGGCCGGCCGGCGCCGGTGATCGACGGATTGACCGGGGAGCAGCGCGTCTTCTTCGGGTGGGCGCAGGTGTGGCGCACCAAATCCCGAGAGGCCGAGGCGATCCGGCGGCTGGCGGTGGATCCGCATTCGCCGCCGGAGTTCCGGTGCAACGGCGTCGTCCGCAACATGGACGCGTTCTATGAGGCGTTCGACGTCAGCGACTCCGACGAGCTCTACCTGGCTCCGGATCAGCGCGTGCACATCTGGAATTAGCGGCGTGCGGCCAGATACGGCCGCACCGCCACGAGGTACCCGACGAGCAGCGCCAGCGGCGCCGCCATCGGAAGCCATGGCACTGTGGCGGGCACGGCGACCGCCACGGTGCCGGCCGCGGTGAACCCGACTGCCGACACCATCGTCGGTGCGGTCGGGTTCGTGTGGCGCACAACCAGATACGCGGCAGCGGACAGACCGGCCAGCGCGGTGAACATCTCCACCGGCCCCGCCAGCGCGACGGTCAGCACCGTCAACAGCACCGCGGCGGTGCTCGCCGGTCGCCACCAGACCGACCAGGCGACCGCGACCACGGCTGCCGCCGCGACGAACACGGCGGATCCGTCGGCGCGGTACGCCGCAGCGACGGCCATCAACACGCCGAACACCAACGGCAGCAGTCTGCTTGCGGCGGCGGTCACCGGTGCCTCCGATCCGGCACCAGCGTCATCGCCTGATCCAGGGTGGTGTCAGCGGGCCAACTGATGATGTCGACCCCCACCGTGGCCATGTCGCGGTACATGAACGAGCGTTGCATCGTCCACATCCGGTCCACCAGCGGATCCCGCTCCCCCTGAATCGGGCTGCCCTCCAGCACATCCACTGCCACCACGGTGTGACCGCGCTTGCGCAGGTCGATCAATGCGAGCGCGAACTCGGTGTCCAGCAAGGTCGAGAACGCGATGATGATCGCCCCGGTGGGGACGGCGGCCCGGGGTGTGAGTGTTCCGGGAGCGGTTTCGAAGGTGTCACCGGCGCCGAGCATGGTGTCGAGGATCCGGTAGAACTGGCGCTGTCCGATGTCGGCACCCAGCCAGCGGGTTCGGCGCTGCCCCAGAGCAACCAAACCTGCCCGGTCGCCGTACCGCAGGGCGCTCTGTACCACCTGCGCCGCCCCGCGCGCGGTGCGTTCCATCGCCTCGGTCGCCGGGCCGGGCGGCTGAGGATAGGTGTCGAAGAGCACGACAACGTCGGCCGCGCGATCGGTCAACCGCTCGGTGACGTGCAGGGCGCCGCGACGTGCGCTGACCGGCCAGTTGACCGACCGCAGGAGATCGCCGGGGACGTAGGGACGGATGTCGGCGTATTCGACACCGGGACCATGGTGGCGGGTGAGATGGGTGCCCAACCTGTCGAGCAGTTCGGTGCGCGGAATCGCCGTGGATTGCGGTGGGGCCACGGGGAATACGCAGACCTCGGCGGCATCGACGGCGCCGACGCCGTCCAGCAGTCCACCACGGCCGGGCACCCGTACGGCAGCGCGGATCGGGTAGCGGCCCCATCGTGGGGCGCGCGCGTCGACGATCCCGGGCGCCACAGTCTCGAGATGCATTCCTGCCGGACCGGAGCATGTCACCGCGACGGGCGCGTCGTCATCCGCCGCGGCGGTGACGATCACGCGCACCGCCTCGTCTTCGAAGCACCGGTGCAGTGGCGGTTGCGCCTGTACCGTCACCGTAGGCGGACGACGCTGCCACCCGATCGAACACAACACACCCAGCAGGGGTGCGGCGAACACCACGAGGTCCGCCCGGCCGGTGAGCACAGCGCCGCCCAGTGCGGCGGCCGCGCACGTCGCGATGGCGAGCGTCAACGATGATGCACGCCAACGTATTTCGACCTCTGTCATCGGTCGGCTCGGGGTACCGGCGTGCGGCGCAGCAGCTCTTCGACGACGTCGGCGCCCTGCACGCGCCGGACCCACATCTCCGGACGCAGGCTGATCCGGTGCGCCATCGTGGGCACCGCCAGGGCCTTGACGTCCTCCGGAATGACGTAGTCGCGTCCTTGGAGCAATGCATGGGCGCGGGCCAGCTGCACCAGATCGAGTTCGGCACGTGGGCTGGCGCCTACCGCGACCTGCGGATGGGAACGGCTGGCGGCCGCCAGTGTGACCACGTACTGCAGGACGTCATCGTGCACCGACACCTGCTCGACCGACTCCTGCATGGCGAGCAGATCGTGCACGTCGACCACCCGCTGCACCGACGGCGGCGCCGAGCCGCGGTCCAGGCGCCGCCGCAACATGGTTGCCTCCTCCTGTTCCGAGAGGTACTTGAGCTCCAACCGCACCGAGAAGCGGTCCAGTTGCGCCTCGGGGAGCGGATAGGTGCCCTCGTACTCGATCGGATTGTCGGTGGCCAGCACCAGGAACGGTTCCGGCAGACGATGTGTCACGCCGTCGATGCTGACCTGCCGCTCGGCCATCGCCTCGAGCAGCGCTGCCTGTGTCTTGGGTGGGGTCCGGTTGATCTCGTCGCCCAGGAGCAGGTTGGTGAACACGGGCCCGCGACGGAATTCGAAGCGTCCCGACTGCATGTCGTAGATGGTCGAACCCAGCAGGTCCGCAGGCAGCAGATCGGGCGTGAACTGCACACGGGTGAACTCCAGGCCGAGCGCCGCTGCGAACGACTTGGCGATCAACGTCTTTCCCAGCCCGGGCAGGTCCTCGATCAGCATGTGGCCGCGGGCCAGCATCGTGGTGAGGATCAGGTTCAACGCCCGGCGTTTGCCGACGACGGCGCGGCCGATCTCGTCGAGGACGGCCTCGCACTGGGCGGTCGTGGTCGCCGGACCGGAACTGCGCGTCACAGCTTCGCCAACCGCACGAGAATGTCGTGAAGGACCTCACGACCGGGCCCCGGTTCCCGCCCGCCGGTGCGCGAGATGTTCTGCGGATCCACCCACTGCCACAACTCATCACCGAACACCATGCGTCCTGTCATTTGATACACGTTCGGGTCCTTGGCTTTTCGGTGTCCACCGGCGAGTTCGAACTGCCTGGCCAGCATCGGACGCAGGCGTCGGTCCCAGTCCGCGCGCGACGACTCCGCCCACGCAATCAACGTTTCGGTGCGGCCCCGCCACCGGCGAAGCGCCGCGTCGGCCTCGTCGCCGACGTGCTCGTCCTCGGGGTCACGGTTGGGCACGAGACGTCGGCGCAGCGCCAGCAGAGCCACGACCAGGGCAGCCCCCGTCGCCGTCAGCACGAGTTCGCGTTCGAGCTGGGTGAACGCGAACGCTTGCACCGCAACCACCAGAGCCACTGCGCCGACAACGAGTTTCGTCATGGCACACCAGCCAGTTCGCGTTGCACGAGCTGAAGAGCGCGCACGGCCTCGGCCCGGTGCCCCTCGTCCATGACGTGCGCGCTGAACCGGGCCTCCTCGAAGAGGTCCACCAGCTCACCGGCGCTACCCGAGCGCAACACCTGCGTGTCGATCGCCCGCGCGAGCACCTCGGTCGGTGTGTCGGAGTCCTGAGGCGACGCGCCCGGCGACTTGCCCAGTTCTCGTTCCATCGCCGCGTAGCAGGCGATGATGGCTTGGCGAGGGTCACGGCTCAGGTCACCGATCTCGGCCAGACCCAGTTCGGCGGCCCTGGCCAGATCCGAGTCGGCGGGCGGCGCCGACGGCTCCGGTTCGGGCGCCGCCGCGGAGACGGTGGCGGAGACCGGTGGCCTGCGGCGGCCCCTGATCGCGGCGACGACTGTGAGCACCACCAGCACCAGCGTCGTCACCGCCAGGATCGCGAACATGTCGCTGCCACTGTCGGGCACGGGGTCGCGGCGCTCGGGCGGCGCGGTGTCGGTCGGCGGCGCGGTATCTGTCCCCGGGGCAGGCGGCGGTGGATCCACCGGCTGCGGCGCCGCCCAGCGCAGAAGCAGGTAGAGCACCGCCAGCCAGATCAGCAGTGCCGCCGCGGCAAGCAGCAGTGGGCGCCAGGGCAGCCCGTATCCGCGTCTGTCGCTCGGCAGTTCCGCCCGGGCGGGTGCAGCCCGCCGGGGTGGGGGCCGTTTGAGCAGGGACAGCGCGATGACCGTCATCGACACCACCAGCATCGCGACGACGGCGATCAGGCTGCCCGAACCCTCGGTGGCCTCCTGGGTCTCATCCGGCTGCGCGGCACCGGGCAGATAACCGCCCAGGGCGACGGTGGCGAACAGAACCAGCACGATCACCGCGATCGTGCGTGCCACCGTCCTGCCGTCGCCGGGCATCGGCCCACCCTCGGATCCAGCACCGGCGGCCGGACGCCGTCGGCCTGTGCCCATGGTGGCACGCGGAGGCCGCGCCGCGCCGTAAAAGGGTCAGGCGGTCAGAACATCTGCCAGTCGGAGCCACCGTCGGGCTGCGTGTACCACCCGCCGTCGGTGTTCTTGATGACGACCGCATCGCCGCTACCGAAGTTCTCGTAGAACCACTTCGCGTTGGCGGGGCTGAGGTTGATGCAGCCGTGGCTGACGTTGCTCTCACCCTGGGAGCCGACCGACCACGGCGCGCTGTGCACGAAGATGCCGCTGTTGTCGATCCGCACCGCGTACTCGACGTCGAGCTTGTAGCCCTCGCCGGACGGGTCGTCGACCGGCACGCCGTAGGTCGAGGAATCCATCACGATCTCGTCGAACTTCTCCAGCACGTAGTAGGTGCCGTTCTTGGTCTCGTAACCGGACTTGCCCATCGAGACCGGGAAGGTCTTGACGAGCTCGCCGTCCCGCATGACCTCCATCTGCTTGGTGTTGTTGTCGATGGTGGCGACCAGCTGTTCGGGCACGCTGAAGCTCGACTTGGTGCCGCCCGCGTCGATGTTGACGACGGTTCCGGCCGGCCAGAAGTCCTGCGGGCGCCAGCGCACCTGGGTGTCGCTGGTCCAGTAGAACCTGCCGGGCACCGGCGGCACGGACGAGATGTGGATCGCGTCTTCGGCCATCTGACGGTCGGCGATGGGCCGCTGGAAGTTGATGTAGATCGGCTTCGCGGCGCCGACGATCGAGCCGTTGACCGGGTTGAACGACGGCGGCAGGAACACCGGCTCGCCGACGTAGGGCGTCGGGTTCTGCCCGGCCGGGGTACCCGGCGGAATCGTCGAGGGCTGCGCGGCGGCCATCGGGCTGGCAGCGGCCGGCGGCGGCGGGGGCGCGAACGGATTCGGAAGGACGAAGGGAGCCGGTGGCGGCGGCGCCGGGGCAGGTGGTGGCGGGGGCGGCGCCGGCTGTGCCAGTGCAGAGGGCGCTGTCAGCGCCAGACCCGCGAGCACAACGGCGGCGGTCATCGTGGCGAGCAGTCGGCTTCGATTGCGCAGCCGCATGCGTGTACCTCCAATTCGCAATTCACCCCAGTGTGGCACAGCGCGCGACGCGCTCTCGACCAGAAGGGCGTTGAACTGCACTTTTCATCGCCTCCGGGCTCCCAGGCGTTACCCAGGTGGGCGCGAACTACGCTCGACTCGTGATCGTCGCGTTCAGCATCAGCCCGTCCGGTGGCGACGAGAGCGGTGGTGTCAGTGCCGCGGTCGCCGAAGCCGTGCGGGTCGTGCGTGCTTCCGGGTTGCCCAATGAGACCAATGCGATGTTCACCAACATCGAAGGTGAGTGGGATGAGGTGATGGCTTTGGTCAAGCAGGCTGTTGACGCGGTCGCGGCAGTTTCACCACGGGTCAGCCTCGTGCTCAAGGCCGACATCCGCCCCGGTTACACCGGCCAGCTCACCGCGAAGGTGCAGCGCATCGAGGACGCACTGGGCTGAGCCGCGGCGGGTTCTGGGCTGAGCCACGCAGGGTCCGGGCTGAGCCACGCAGGGTCCGGGCTGAGCCACGCAGGGTCCGGGCTGAGCCACGCCGGTTCCGGGCTGAGCCACGCAGGGTCCGGGCTGAGCCACGCCATGGCCTCAGCTGAACCACGCCGAATACTGGGCTGAGCCCACACCGAGTTATCCCCAATCGCGGATTCATCCACAGATCGCGCTGTTCAAACAGGCAATAGTCAGGATTCGCACATTTGTTCGATACCGTCAGGTCATGGGTGAGTTCGTCACCGCCGAGGCGGCACGGCAGCGGTTCATGGCGCTGCTCGATGCGGTCGACGCCGCCCACGCTGAAATGCGAGCGTTGTCCACCGACGACGTCAGCAGCAGGTTTCGCGCGCAGGTGGCCGAGCGCCTCGAAACACAGCACCGGACCAACCGGGGGCTGATGTACCGCATGGTCAGCGAACTGGCCGATCCGCCCGACGAGGCCGCCCCGATGCCCGATCTGGTCAAGCGGCTGGCCGCGCGGTTGCGCATCTCCGATGTCGAGATCAAGCGCCGCATCAAAGTCGCAGAGACGATTCGTCCCCGCCGCCAGATCACCGGCCCTCCGCTACCACCGCTGTTACCCGCGGCCGCAGAGGCGGTGGAATCGGGGGCGATCGGCGACGATCACCTGGCCGTCATCACCGAAACCATGAAGAAGCTGGCGTCCTCCATCTCCGCCGACGAGCGTGCCGATATCGAAGCCACCCTCGCCCGCGCCGCCGGCAAGCACGACGCCGCGTTCGTCAAGGACCTCGGCACCCATCTCGATGATCTGTTCAATCCCGACGGACACTTCGACGAATCCGACCGAGCGCGCCGACGCGGCCTGGCCCTGGGCCCGCAGCAGCCCGACGGCATGTCGAAGCTGTCGGGTTGGATCGACCCCGAAACCCGCGCCTACCTCGAAGCTGTCACCGCCGCTGTCCGCCCGGGCCGACACCTGCCCGATGGCTCGGTCGAAGAAACTCCCGACGACCGCAGCATGTCTCAGCGGCGCCACGACGGCCTCAAACTCGGCCTCAAGGCCGGCATAGCGTCCCGGCAGATGGGTTCGCACCGCGGACATCCGGTCACCGTCATCGTGCGCACCACGCTGGCCGAACTGAATCAGGCCGCCCACGCCGTGACCGACCCCGCGATCCCCATGCCCACCCCGGCTCGCACCGGCGGTGGCAGCGCCCTTCCCATGCGCGATGTCATCCGGATGGCGGCCGATGCGATCCACTACCTGGCCGTCTTCGACGATCACACCGGGCGCCCGCTGTATCTGGGCCGCCAAACCCGCATCGCGACCACCGACCAGCGCATCATCTGCTACGCGCGCGACGGCGGCTGCACCCGGCCCGACTGCCTGCAACCCGGCTACCACTGCGAGGTCCACCACAGCCCGGACTGGAATCCCGCCGGGCGCAGCGACGCCGATGCGCTGTTCTTCGCCTGCGGACCCGACCACGCCGAGGTCACCAAGGGTCATCTCACGACCCACGTCACCGCCGAGGGCCGCCTGGCCTGGTCCGACGGCACCACACCCGAGCGGATCAACCACGCGCACCACCCCGACGAACTACTGCGCGGTGACCCCGATCCGCCTGACCCGCAGAGCTAGGTTTCCTCGTCGCGGTGCCGGCTTTCGCCAGCCTCGCGATTCAGGAACGCACCAGTCGGGCGATCGCCGCTGACGCTTCGGCGAGCTTGGCGTCGGCCTCGGAACCACCGCTGGCCACGGCGTGGGATACACAGTGGCCCAGGTGCTCATCGAGCAAGCCGAGCGCGACCGACTGCAGAGCGCTGTTCACCGCACTGATCTGGGTGAGGACGTCGATGCAGTACTTGTCCTCGTCGATCATCCGGGCGATGCCGCGCACCTGGCCCTCGATGCGGCGCAGCCGCTTGGCGTAGTTCTCCTTGTGCGCCGAGTAGCCGTGCCCTCCGGCATCGGACTGGCTGGTGACCAGATCGCGGTTCACCGGTTGGTCGTCACTCATTGTTGGTCGCCACCCATGGTCTGTTGGTCGCCACTGATGGTCTGTTGGTCGCTCACGGCCGAATCTCCTCCAGCATCTGCTGCATCTGGGCGATCTCCGCCTCCTGGGTGGTGATCATCATCTCGGCCATCGCGATGGCGTCGACGTTCTTGCCGTCGGCGACCTCCGCCTTGGCCATCTCCACCGCGCCCTGGTGATGGCTGATCATCGACTCCAGCCACAGCCTGTCGAACTCGGGGCCTTCCAGCGACTCCAACCGCGTCATCGTGGCCTGGTCGACCATGCCTTTCATGGCGTGCTCGGCGTGCGCGGCATGCTCACCGCCGTTCTCGCCACTGCCGATTTCGGGGTTCTCGTTCCACTGGACCAGGAACACGTTGAGGATGTTGATCTCCGGCACCTGCGTGGCGGTGATCTCGCTCGCGAGCCGGCCCAACTCGTTGTTGGCACTGCGCTCGGGAACCATCGCGGCGAGGTCGACCGCCTGCTTGTGGTGCGGGACCATGTTCGTGGCGAAGGCGACATCGGCGGCGTTGTATCCCGCGGGCTCGCCGGTGATGACCGGTTCGTCCGTGGTGGGATGGCTTGAATGCCCGGCGTCCGCCGTGTCGCTGCCACACGCGGTCAACAACAATGCCAGCCCGAGCGCGGCCAACCCGGCGACGAAGCGACTGGTCAGGGAACGCATACCGGACAGGGTACAGGTACCCCGAGGGGGTACCTCCAGCGGTTTGTCCGGGCCAAACACCCGGGCGCATAATCGACGAATGCCCTCAGATCCCGGTACGCAGCCAGACATCAAGCCCCGTAGCCGCGACGTCACCGACGGGCTCGAACGCGCCGCTGCGCGCGGCATGTTACGAGCGGTCGGCATGGGCGACGACGACTTCGCCAAACCGCAGATCGGTGTGGCGTCCTCGTGGAACGAGATCACCCCGTGCAACCTCTCGCTGGACCGGCTCGCCAAGGCGGTCAAGGACGGGGTCTTCGAAGCCGGCGGCTTCCCGATGGAGTTCGGCACCATCTCGGTCTCCGACGGCATCTCGATGGGCCACGAGGGCATGCACTTCTCGCTGGTCTCGCGCGAGATCATCGCCGACAGCGTCGAGACCGTCATGCAGGCCGAACGGCTCGACGGCTCGGTGTTGCTGGCCGGCTGCGACAAGTCGCTTCCCGGCATGCTCATGGCTGCCGCGCGCCTCGATCTGGCCAGTGTCTTCCTCTACGCCGGATCGATCCTGCCGGGGCGGGCGAAGCTGAGCGACGGCACCGAGAAGGACGTCACGATCATCGACGCGTTCGAGGCGGTCGGGGCATGCGCCCGCGGCCTGATGTCCCGCGAGGATGTCGACGCCATCGAACGGGCCATCTGCCCGGGCGAGGGCGCCTGTGGCGGCATGTACACCGCCAACACCATGGCTAGTGCGGCCGAGGCCCTGGGCATGTCGCTGCCCGGCAGCGCCGCGCCGCCGGCCACCGACCGTCGTCGCGACGGGTACGCCCGCAAGAGCGGGATGGCCGTCGTCGAACTGCTGCGCCGCGGCATCACCGCCCGCGACATCCTGACCAAAGAAGCGTTCGAGAACGCCATCGCGGTCGTGATGGCGTTCGGCGGCTCCACCAACGCGGTGCTGCACCTGCTGGCCATCGCCTATGAGGCCAACGTGAAGCTGACGCTGGAGGACTTCACGCGAATCGGGGCGAAGGTGCCCCACCTGGCCGACGTGAAACCGTTCGGCGCCTACGTGATGAACGACGTCGACCGCATCGGCGGCGTTCCGGTGGTGATGAAGGCGCTGCTCGACGCCGGCCTGCTGCACGGCGACGTACTGACGGTGACCGGAAAGACGATGGCCGACAACCTTTCTCACATCGCGCCACCCGACCCCGACGGCAAGGTGTTGCGCGCGCTGTCGAGGCCCATCCATCCCACCGGCGGTATCACGATCCTGCACGGTTCGCTGGCGCCTGAAGGTGCGGTGGTCAAGTCCGCCGGCTTCGACTCCGACGTGTTCGAGGGCACAGCGCGGGTTTTCGAGCGTGAACGAGCCGCCCTCGATGCGCTCGAGGACGGCACGATCACGGCCGGCGACGTCGTGGTGATCCGCTACGAGGGGCCCAAGGGCGGCCCCGGTATGCGCGAGATGCTCGCGATCACCGGCGCGATCAAGGGGGCCGGGCTGGGCAAGGACGTGCTGCTGATGACCGACGGCCGATTCTCCGGCGGCACCACCGGTCTCTGCGTCGGACACGTCGCACCCGAGGCCGTGGACGGCGGCCCGATCGCGTTCCTGCGCGACGGCGACCGCATCCGACTCGACGTCGGCAAGGGCACACTCGACGTTCTGGTCGACAAAGACGAATTCGATGCCCGCAAAGCGGGTTTCGAGCCGCTGCCGCCGCGATACACCAGCGGTGTGCTGGCCAAGTACACGAAACTGGTCGGCTCCGCGGCCGTCGGTGCTGTCTGCAGCTAGATGACTGTCGCGTTCCTGCTCACCACGCTGGTCGTGGTCGCCACACCGGGTACGGGGGCGCTGTACACGGTGGCCACCGGCCTCGCCCACGGCAGCCGGGCCGCGGCCGTCGCCGCGCTCGGCTGCACGCTGGGCATCGTGCCGCACATGCTGGCCGCGGTCACCGGTCTGGCGGCTGTGCTGCACAGCAGCGCGGTCGCGTTTCAGACGCTCAAGTATCTCGGCATCGCATTCCTGCTCTACCTGGCGTGGTCGATGTGGCGCGACGACTCCGAGTTCGTGCCCGTCAACCAGCCTGCGGCGCCGCCAGGCACGTGGCGCATCGTCGGCACCGCGGTGGCGGTGAACCTGCTCAACCCGAAGTTGACGCTGTTCTTCTTCGCGTTTCTTCCGCAGTTCGTGGCACCGGACGAGGGCTCGGCGGTGACCCAGATGCTCCGGCTCAGTGCGGTGTTCATGGCGGTGACGCTCGTCGTGTTCGCCTGCTACGGAGTGTTCGCGGCGGCGGTGCGCGACGAGGTGACCCGTCGACCCGGGGTGGTGACGTGGCTACGTCGCACCTTCGCCGTCAGCTACGTGGCGCTGGCGGCACGCATGGCAGCCGCGTCGCGCTGACGCGTCAACGTCGCGGTGACCTCCTACACCTTCGGATTGGCGTTCTTGCGTCCGGTGATGCCCAGATACGCGGCGATCAGCAGCACCGCCACGATGATGCCCACCAAGAACGGGATGATCTCGAATCCGCCGTTGCTGTTGGAGTAGCCCAGCGAGTACACCAGCCAGCTGCCCAGGAACGAGCCCAGGGCGCCGAGCACGATGGTCATGATCACGCCGATGTTCTGCTTACCCGGCATCACGAGGCGTGCCAGCGCGCCGACGATCAGGCCGACGATGATGGCGCCGAGAATGGTTCCGATCACTTTGCTCTCCTTGCTCGGTGAGACCTGGTAACGGGATTATTGCCCGCCAGCGCCGGTTTGAACCGCCATCTCGTCGATTCGCCGCAGCGCGATCTGCAGGACGGGCAGGTAGGCCGGGGCCCACAGCGGCGCGCTCATCCACGCCCGGCAACCCGCGCCGTCCGGTTCCACGCTGTGCCCGGTGGCCGGAACCCCGGCGACTCGCCACGACCAGTGTCTGCCCGGTTCGAAGTCGGTGATCGTGAACGGCAGCGGGACACCCACCGGCGTCCACACCCGCCCGGTGGCCCCGTGACGCAGGAAGCCGCCGTCGATCTCGGCGGCCACCACCGTGGGGCCCCAGCGCGGCCACACCTCGGGATCGACGAGGAGGCGCCAGACGTCCTCGGCCGGCGCTGCAATCCGTCTGCTCACTGTCCACACGGCGCAGGGGTAGCCCAGCAGGGCTCAGCTGAACCGTCGGTGAAGTTCCGGAAGGAAGCCGGCCAGGTGGTTCATCTCCTGTGCGCAATGCACCATCAGGTCGCGCGGGTCCGGCAGCTGTCGCGCGGCGATCGGGCGGATCAGGCGGTCCGCCGTCCCGGCCACCCCGCGGACCGTGATCCACGGTCCGCCCATCCAGAAGCGTGAGCGCATCTCCGCGCCGTCCGGAGTCGGGCGCACGTGGTGGACGAACCATCCGATGTCGACCGGAGCCTGCGACGAGCCCAGACGTGCGCAGACGGCGATCTCGTCGGCCGCCGGCGCCAACCCCAGCTCAGCGGGCTCGAGGAACCGGATGGCGGCCTTGGCATAGGCCGATCCGAGGTACTCCTCGATCAGCGACGTGCGGCCGACGTACGAGCCGTCGCCACCGCCGTCGGCCCAGCGCGCCGACGCGTGCGCCCGGGGATGCCACAGCTTGTAGCGTCTCGTCTGGCTGCCGTGCCAGCCGAACCACCACTGCCACATCTGCGGAGTCACCCCGGGCATGTCGGTGCGCACCGACACCTGGAAGCCCCCCGTGCGCAGCCAGCCGTACCCCGTCTCGGTCGGCTGGTAGCCCTCGTCGAGAAGCATTGCGGCCCGGTCGAATTCGAGCAGCACCTGGTCGGCCTGCGGACCGTGCTGCAGAGCTGTGACAACGTGGTCGGGAAGCGCCGCCATCTCGGGGTCGAAGAACGCGCCGTAGTCCGTGTCGGCGTCTCCGTCGCGGTAGCCCAGATAGGCCTGCGCCATCAGGGCCGCCCCATCCACGAGTGGAATCGGCCGTCGGGGTCGTAGTCCGCTCGCACCCGGTCCAGTCTGGCCATCGCCTCGGGGCTCGCGAACGGCGCGGGCCGTTCGCCGAGGTTCTCGTCGGCCAGCTGCACTCCGGTCTGCAGGTGTTCCATCTGCGCCATGTTGGTGCGGGCCCAGCCGGCGTACTCGCCGTCGTCGGCGGCGTCGCGCCACACGCCGTAGAGCGCCAGATAGATGTCGTCCTCGAGGCTGTAGGCCATGTCCTGACGCTGCGGCGAAGGGCCCCAGTTCAGCCACAGGAAATGCGCGGGATGCGGGGGCATGGTCTCGAGAATCCGGGCGATCCCCGGCATGAGGTCGTCCGCCGACGCCGAGGTCCACATGTTGTCGGTGGCGTAGCGGTATCCGCTCGGGTAGTTGCTCATCACGCCCGCGTACCAGGTGTCGAGATCGGCGGGGGCATACGGCACCGCGACCAGTGCCCGCTCCCGCGCCGGGCAGGTTTCCAGCAGCGAGAGCGCCGCGGCCGCTTCGGCTTCGGAGTCGGCGAACACCGGCGAGGCCATCACGATGCCCGGCGTGTCCAGGCCGGCGCCGGGGACGGCGCGCGAGGCGACGATCTGCAATTCCACTCGACGGTCCACGTCCGCGCTGATCGATCGGGCCCAGGGGTAGATCTCGTCTGCCAGCTCGATCGGATAGACGTAGAGACTGCTGCCGCAGACGGGCGGCCGCGGATAGAGCTCGAGGTGGAAAGCGGTGACCACTGCGAAGAAGCCGGGGCCGGCACCGCGCGCCGCCCAGTAGAGGTCGGCGTGGTTGTCCCGGTCGATGTGCAGGCACTGCCCGTCGGCGGTGACCACATCGAGGCCCAGCACGCTCTCGCAGGCCGGCCCGAGCACGCGGCTGTTCCAGCCGTATCCGCCCTGCAGAAGGTAGCCGCCGATGCAGACGCCTTGGCAATGGCCCGCGGGGAAGAACAGGTCCTGCGCCGCCAGCCGTCCGGCCAGCACACTGCCGCCCATGCCCGGGCCGACCACAGCGGTTCGGGAGGACGCGTCGATCGCACAGCCGTCGAGGCGGCTGACGTCGAGGAGCACCCCGCCGTCACGGACGTGGTTGCCGGCCCAGCTGTGCCCGCCGGAACGGACACCGATCTTCAGGCCGTGCCGCTGCGCGTACCGGACCGTGGCGACCACGTCGGCGGTCTCGGTGGCCTGCACCACGACGTCCGGACAGCGCTGCGGCGTGCGCGCATTCCACACGGTGGCTGCTCGGGCCTCTTCGTAGCCCACGTCATCGCGGAAGAAGTGGCGTCCAGCAGGGAGTTCGCTCACAGCGCTGCGCTCCGATCCGGATAATGGACCTTGAAGGTCCGTTCAGCGGATCAATATAGTGGGTTCATGGCGACGGCGGAAGAGAATCGGCAGGTCGATCCGGAGTCCCGCGACGGTCTGCAGGTACTCAGCCGGGCCGCGTCGGCGTTGGACGAGATCGCGACGGCGCCGGGTCAGCTGAGGTTGGTCGACATCGGCGCCCAACTCGGTTTGGCGAAGTCGACGGCGCGCAGGCTGCTGGTCGGCCTGGTGGACGTCGGTTTCGCGGCCGTCGACAGCGCCGGCCGCTACCGCCTCGGCGATCGGCTGCTGGGTCTGTCCAGCGCAGACGGCGCCCACCTGGCAGCGGCGGTGCGCCCGGTGATCGAGGCCGTGGCCGACGCCACGGGTGAGACGGTGGACGTCTCGGTGCTTCGGGGGGACCAGATGTGGTTCGTCGATCAGATCGAGTCGACGCACCGCCTACGGGCGGTGTCGGCGATCGGCGGACGGTTTCCGTTGCTCGGCACCGCCAACGGGAAGGCCGCGCTGGCGGCGCTGGACGACGCCGAACTCGACGCGGTGCTGGCACGCCAGTCCTCTGACATGGCCCGAAGACTGCGGGACCAGATCTCGCCGGTCCGTGCCGGCGGCCTGGCCTTCGATCGCGACGAACACACCGCCGGCATCTCAGCGGCCGGGATCGCGGGCCGCCTACCGGGCGGGCACGTCGTGGCGGTCTCGGTGCCCGCGCCAACGGATCGGTTCACCTTGCGCGAGGAGGTGATCGTCGAGGCGCTGCGCGCCGCGGCGGCCGCTGCGGTCTGGGAGTCGGCGGCCCGCTAGTCGACCAGCGCTACCGCGAAACCGTCCCAACCCTTGGTGCCGACGGTCTGGATGGCGGCGGTGTCCAATCGGGGGTGCGCGCCCATCATCTCGATCATGTCCCGCACGGCGTGCGCCTGCGCGTCCGACGGCGCCGGGTCGAGCACCCGGCCGTGCCGCGCGATGTTGTCGACGACGATCACGGTGCCGGGGCGGCCCAGCGTGATCGCCCATTCGACGTAGGCGATGTTGTTCTCCTTGTCGGCGTCGACGAACACCAGGTCGAACAGCTCGCCACGGCCCTGCAGCTGCGGCAGCGTGTCCAGCGCGGCGCCGACCAGGACCTCCACCCGGTCGGCGACACCGGCTCGGTCGAGGTTGGCGCGGGCCAACTCGGCGTGGGCGGGATCGTATTCGAGTGACACCACCGCACCGTCGGCCCCGACGGCCCGGGCGAGCGCAATGGTGCTGTATCCGGCGAGTGTGCCGATCTCGAGAACCCGGCGTGCCCCGGCCATCCGCACCAACAGCGACAACAGCTTGGCGTGCTGAGCCGACACCTCGATCGGCGGCATTCCCGCGTTGGTCGCGGTGTCGCGGGCCGCACGCAGCGCGTCGTCCTCGGTGTGCAGGAGGCGGGTGAACAGGTCGTCCAACGCCGCCGCGTCGGTGTCGGCAGTCACGATCCGACGGTACCTCCGCCGGCTGCCGCTACCGTGCGCCCTCCTTGGCGTAGACGACCCGCAGGACGTGCGCCACCTCCGGCCCCATGACCGCGGCGGCCAGCTCACAGAACGTGACGACGAACTCGTGTCCGTGCGCGGCGGCTGTCTCGTTCACCTGGTGAACGAGGTGGTGGGCGATCTCGTGCAGCACCACCAGCTCGCGCAGCGCCCACGAGGTACCGCGCTCCGGCACCGCGATGATCGCCGCGGCGCGAGCCTCGTCGCGTCCGTCGGCGTCGGCGGTGCACTCGTAGTGCGCGGCGGTGTGTCCCCGACGCGCACGCACCCGCAGCGGAGAGACCCCCGGCCACCTCTCGCGGACCGCGGGATGGGCCAGCACGTCGTCGACGTACCGCTGCACCGTCTCCGACGACGAGAACCTCGCCTCCGGGGGCAACGTCAACGAGGCGCCGAAGAAGTCCACCACGGGGTTGCCGCGCTCGGCCGCCCGGTCGAACATCGTCCGGACGAAGTTCTCGGCGGCATAGACCCGCGCGCGTTGCACATCGCGGGCCGTACCGCGTCGAGCGTCTCCCGTCATCGCTCCAGGGACGGACGGGCGCCGCTCAGCTCCGAACTCCCGCCAAGCCGCGCCCGCCGGCCCGCCCGGTCACCGGCCTGCCGCGCGGCGGACGAGTACCCGGCGGTCGCACTCGTCGCGCGCCACGTCCCGCGCGCCCGGGAAGCCTGACGGTAGTAGTCCTTCAACTCCAGATCCTTGTCGCGCAGGGCGATCGCGGTGCCCGGCGCCGCCGCCGGACCCTTGGTGGCCTCCTGCTGGGCCTGTTCCCGCGCATCGGCCAGCCGCTTACCGACGCGGGCGCCGAACGCGAGCTGGAAGTTGATCCGGGCGGTGATCGTCGGGGTCGGCCGGTGCGCGCCGGAGGCGATGTAGTCGTTGGACGCCCGCACCATCTGCAGCACGAGGCTCGTGTAGAGCGTGTGGCTGGTGTCGATCTCCTCGGCGAAGCCGTAGGCGTAGACGAACGTGGAGTTGGAGGCGATGTCGCACTTGACGTCGTTGGCGGCGGCGATCAAGACGAAAAGCTGGACGTAAGTGCGCAATCCGCGGGTGCCGGCCTCACCGATGGTGATGGTGCGCTGCACCGGGGCCTGCGCTGCGGTGCGCTTGTCCGAGTGCGAGCGCGCGACGGCGAGATCGATCGACGTCGCGGTGGCCAGCCGCTGGGCTGCGGCCATGAACGCCTCGGCCTCGTGCGGGTTGTCGGTGCCCTCGGCCTGGCGCAGCAACGCGGCAATACGGGCCAGCATCTTGTCGTCTGTCATGGTCGCGAGGTTAGGTCGGCGCTACGACGTGTCCGCATCGCTGTCCCCACAGCGGTTTTCATCCACAGGCCCATCGGTCCTACTTGGTCACGAACTCGTCGAGGGCCGAGACCACCTGCGGCGAGAGCGGCTTCCCGGAGGCGTAGTTGGCGATGTTGTCGGTGGGGTCGTCGCGCAGCACGTGGTTGACGCCGTCGAGCTCGACCAGAGTCAGGTCGGTGTGCCCCAGCGCGTCGACCAGAGGCTGGACGGCGCTGCACAGCGCCTGGTTGTCGGAGTCCGAGCAGGTCACCAACACGGGAGTGCCGGCGGGAATGGCGGCGGCCAGGGCAAGGGGGTCGATCTTGTCGGCTTCGGCCACCGCCTTGACGTTGCCCGGGTTGAGGATGGCGCCGAGACCGTCGGGCAGTTCGGCGGGCGCGGTCCCGTCCGCACGAACCTGCTCGACGGCGGCCTCCCAGGCCGCGATCGTCTCCGGGGAGCCGTCGGCCTTGACCCGGTTGCTGATGATGTCGAGGTAGCGCCCCGGCAGCGGCTGGAACAGGCCCAGCGAGTGCACCGTCGGCGCACCCGGGCTGGTGTCGCCGGCCAGCGTCATCGCATGCACGGTGCCCTCGCCCAGGGCGTAGACCGACAACCGGTCCTGGTCGACGTCGGGACGGTCGGCCAGGAACCGGATCGCGGACTTCGCACCCGTGGTGTAGACGGCGCTGACGACGTCGTTGGGGTTCGCTTCGTAGGGTCCCAGCCCGGTGCGACCGGTGCCGACCTTGTCGTAGCGCAGGCTGGCGACTCCGCGCTCGGAGAGCAGCTCGGCGAGCTGGCGCATGTTGCCGATCGGCCCGGCGACGAGGTTGTCGCCGTTGCGGTCGGTGTTGCCGCTCTCGGAGATCAGCAACGCCGCGGGTCCGCTCTGGTCGTCGTCGCGGTGACGGTAGGTGCCGTGCAGGGTGAGTCCGTCGGCCTCGAAAGTCACCTCCTCGTCGACCCAGGTCGGTGCTGCGTCGCCGCCCGAAGCGTCCGACGAGCACCCGGCCGACAGCGCCAGAACCAACGAAAGCAGCAGCGCCGCAGCAACTTTGAAGCGCGTCACAGCTTCGACTCGATCCAGGCCGTGACGTCGTCGAGCACCAGATTCTGTTCGGGCTCGTTGAACACCTCGTGGTAGAGGTCCGGGTAGCTCTTGAGGTGCACGTCGTCTGAACCCACGCACTCCACCAGGCGCCTGCTGCCCTCGACGGGGATCAGCTTGTCGGCCTCGCCGTGCACCACCAGCAGCGGGGCGCTGATCGCGGCGGCGCGCTGCGGCATCGTTTCGCCGACGCCGATGAGCGCCTTGGCGATGCCGGCGGGCAGCTTGCCGCGGTACACCAGCGGATCGTTCTCGTAGGCCGCCACGACCTGCGGGTCGCGCGAGACCGCGTCGGCCGGCAGGTTCTCGACCGGCAACCCCGGCGCGACCCGGCCCAGCGCCTTGGCCGCCAGCACCATCACCGGGGACACCGAGGCTTGGGCGGCGACGGCCGGGCCGGACAGCACCATGGCCGCGTAGTCGTCGGGGCGCTCGACCCCGTAGGTGAACACGATGGCCCCGCCCATGCTGTGCCCCACGACGATGCGCTTGAGTCCGGGATGCTCGGAGGCGGCGGTCCCGGCGAGGGTGTGGAAGTCGGCGGTGTATTCGGTGATATCGCGCAGATACACCCGCTTGCCGCCGGATCGGCCGTGGCCACGGTGGTCGAGCGCGTAGGTGATCAGACCGGCGTCGGCGAAACGCGCTGCGACGTGGTCGTAGCGACGGGCGTGCTCGGCGTATCCGTGGGCGAGCACCACGACGCCGCGGGGCTCGCGCTGGTCGGGGGTCCACACGTCGTAGACGATGCGGACGCCGCCGACACCGGTGAAACTGTGTTCGGAGTGGGTCACGGCCATTCCCGAGAGACTATCCGGCCTACCCATCGGTGCCTGAACTGCAGGCAGCCGGTTGTCAGACTCACTGCGTAAGCTGCGTCACGTGAGCGTGGTGGCAGTCGAGGACGGTGGGTCCCGGGAGGCGTTCCTGGCCGATGCGCAGCGCTTCCGGCGCGAGCTGCTGGCGCACTGTTACCGGATGACGGGATCCCTGCACGACGCCGAGGACCTGGTCCAGGAGACCTACCTGCGCGCCTGGAAGTCCTACGACGGATTCGAGGGCAAGTCGTCGGTGCGGACGTGGTTGTACCGGATCGCCACCAACACCTGCCTGACGTCACTGGAGGGCCGCAAGCGCAGGCCGCTGCCCACCGGCCTGGGCGCCCCCGCGTCCGATCCGACCGGTGAGATCGCCCAGAATCACGAGATCACGTGGCTGGAGCCACTGCCGGATGCGCCCCGGGAGGATCCGTCGGATCCCTCGGTGATCGCCGAGTCCCGCGAATCGGTGCGCCTGGCGTTCGTCGCCGCTCTGCAGCACCTGCCCCCACGGCAGCGTGCGGTGCTGGTGCTCCGCGAGGTCCTGCAGTGGAAGGCCGCCGAAGTGGCCGAGGCGGTGGGAGCGTCCACGGCCGCGGTCAACAGCCTGCTGCAGCGAGCCCGGGCGCAACTCGACGAGGTGCAGCCCAGCCGCGATGACCGTGCGCTGGCGCCGGAGTCCCCGGAGACCGCCGAACTGCTGGCCCAGTACATCACGGCCTTCGAGAACTACGACCTGGACAAGCTGACCGCGTTGTTCACCGCCGACGCGGTGTGGGAGATGCCGCCCTTCGACGGCTGGTATCACGGCCCCGCCGACATCGTCACGCTGTCGAGGACGCACTGCCCGGCCGAGAAGTCCGGCGACATGCGATTCCTCACCACGACCGCCAACGGTCAGCCGGTCGCGGCGCTGTACATGCTCAACCCGCAGACCGGCCGGCACGAGGCGTTCCAGCTGCATGTCCTCGACGTGCGGGACACGGGGATCGCGCATGTGGTCGCCTTCATGGAGACCGCGCTGTTCGCGAAGTTCGACCTGCCCGACGTGCTGAACTGACTCCCTTCGCCTGGGCACACCTAACCCTCGGGGGCGTGGACGGGTCACCGGGCCCAAGGGAGCGTTGGACGAATCCTCGTCGCCTGGGCGTACCTAACCTTCGGGGGCGTGGCGGCGCAGGCGGCCCAGCACAGTGTCGATCGCCGCGCCGAACGCCTCCAGCTGGGTCGGCGACAGACCGTCGAACACGACGTCACGCACCAGGTCGACGTGTCCCGGCGCCGCGGTGTGCAGCGCCCCGGTGCCGGCCTCGGTGATCGTCACCGTGGCGCCGCGCCGGTCGTCGTCATCGCCTTCCCGGTCCACCAGTCCGCGGCCCCGCATCCGGCGCAGCTGATGCGAGAGCCTGCTCTGCTCCCAACCGATCAGCGAGCCGAGCTCGTTGATCCGCATCGGCCCCCGCTCCGAGAGCGCCACCAGCACGTCGTAATCGGCGAGCGACAGCTCGCAATCGGACTGCAGCTGGCGGTGCATGGCGGTGCTCAGCGCGCCGCTCATCGCCAGATAGTTGCGCCAGACCCGCTGCTGCTCGTCGGTGAGCCATTCCACCCCGCCAGGTTAGCCCGGGAATACATGACGTGTCATGCATGTTGTCGCGTGCAGTACCGGCCACCTAGGCTGGCAAGGACTCCCGAGGAGTGATCGCATGACCAGCCCCCGCAGCATCGTCGACGTCCGTCGCGCCCAGGACCGCGCCAAGACCGAGATCGCCTGGCTCGACTCCAAGCACTCCTTCTCGTTCGGCGGCCACTACGACCCCGACAACACCCATCACGGCCTGCTGCTGGTGAACAACGACGACATCGTCAGCCCAGGCACCGGCTTTGACACCCATCCGCACCGCGACATGGAGATCGTCACCTGGGTGCTGCGCGGATCGCTCGTGCACCAGGACTCGACCGGGCACTCCGGGGTCATCTACCCCGGCCTCGCGCAGCGGATGTCGGCGGGTCGCGGGATCCTGCACTCGGAGAAGAACGACTCGTGGACGTTGACCGGCGAGCAATCACACAGTGAGCCCGTGCATTTCGTGCAGATGTGGGTGGTCCCCGACGAGTCCGGCATCACCCCCGGCTACCAGCAGCTCGAGATCGACGACGAGCTGCTGCGCGGCAACCTGGTCACGATCGCGTCGGGCATGCCCGAGCACCGCGACGCCGCGGCGATCACCATCCGCAACCGATACGCCGCGCTGCACGGGGCGCGCCTGCAGCCCGGTCAGAGCGTGCAGGTGCCCGACGCTCCGTATCTGCACCTGTTCGTGGCGCAGGGCGACGTGACGCTGGAGGGAGCCGGCGCCCTCGAGCAGGGTGACGCGGTGAGATTCACCGCCTCGGGCGGTCAGCGGGTCACCGCGACCGCGCCCGCTGAGATTCTGGTCTGGGAGATGCATGCGGGACTCACTGCGGCGTAAGCGAACCGGAGCGCTGCTGGCGGGAGCGCTGCTGCTGACCGCCGGGTGCACCGGCGGTGGGGAGCCCGATCCGGCCACGCCGTCGGCCGAGCCGTCGACCACCCCCTCGACGGAGTCGCCGACGCCCGGGTCGCCGTCCAGCGCGCCCCGCGACGGATCGGCCCAGCCCCAGACGGAAACCGTGACCGTGCAGGCCGGACCCGGTCTGGATGCCGCACCGTTCGACCAGGAACGCCGGGCTCAGGTGCCGCAGGGTTGGACGATGTCGGTGTGGGCGCGCACGGCCCGCCCCCGGCTGGCCGTCTGGACACCGGATGACCAGCTGCTGGTCTCGATTCCGGCGCAGGGCCGGGTGCTGCGGTTCACCCCCGGCCCCGACGGTACGGAGGAGTCGGTGCTGCTCGACGGGCTCGAGCAGCCCCACGGCCTGACCTTCGACGGTTCCACCCTGTATGTCGCCGAAAGCGACCAGATCACGGCCTACGACTACGCCGACGGCGCCGCGACGAATCAGCGGGTGATCGCGGGCGGCCTACCCAATGCCGAGAGTCCGGAGCTGCGGGGCGCGTACGCCCACGCCCTCAAGAGCGTCGCGGTCGGCCCCGACGGCGCCGTCTATTTCTCGATCGGATCGACGGGCAACATCACCGCCGAGGACCGCACCGCCGACCCGCCGCGCGCGACGATCATGCGGGTGCCGCCGGGCGGCGGGCCCGCCGAGCCGTTCGCGACGGGCGTGCGCAACGGAACCGGCCTTGCCGTCGCGCCCGACGGGTCGGTCTGGACCGCGAACAACGGGCGGGACAACGTGGCGTTCCCCGAACCCGGACCGCAGTACGGCCAGGTGCTGCCCGACTACGTCGACGACAACCCGCCCGAGCAGATCGCCCGGCTCACGCCCGGCCGCGAGTTGGGGTGGCCCTACTGCAACAACACCGGCGGGCCGGCCGACCTCCCGTTCGTCCGGGACGTCCAGACCAACCCCGACGGCGAGGAGCTCGACTGCGCGGCACTCCCGCCGGTCGAGCAGAGCATGGGCGCGCACTCCGCGCCGCTGGGGATGACGTTCGTCGACGGCGCGCTCCCCGAGCCGTATGGCCAGGGAGCACTGATCGGTGTGCACGGCTCGTGGAATCGGCAGCCACCACGACCGCCCGAGGTGTCGTTCTACCCGTGGCGCGACGGCACGCTGGGTGCTCAGCAGACCTTCGTCGGCGGCTTCCAGAATCCCGACGGCTCCCGTTGGGGCAGGCCGGTGGCGGC
Source organism: Mycolicibacterium poriferae (assembly GCF_010728325.1). The sequence goes on along the minus strand of NZ_AP022570.1, from coordinate 739,664 downwards.
GGTGGCCGGACCGGACGGAGCGGTGTACATCACCGACGACGACGCCGACGCCATCTACCGGCTGGCTCCGCCGCGGCCGTAGCTAACTGGTCACCAGTGCATTCAGCACGGCGGTCAGCTGACGCTGGGTGCCGACCGCACGCTTTTCGAACGCCTTCTTCATCACCGGGTTGAGCAGTCTCGCTGAGCCGTGCATCTCGAGTTCGGCTTCGTAGGTGACCGTCGATCCGGAACCGGCCGGCTCGACGGTGATGGTGCCGACCGCCGTCGACGATCGGCTCTCACCGACGAAAACGACAGAACGGTCGGTCAATTCGCACAGCTTGTAGGTCGTCTCGGCGGTGACCCCGAGCATCGTCGAGACGTTGTGCCAGTAGGCGCCCTCCCCGACCGGTCCACTGTCGATGCGTTCACAGGTGCGCGTGCCGGGGTCCCACTGTGCGACGTGGCCCAGATCCTTGAGGTAGTCGACGACGACATGCGGTGGCGGGCTGACGGCGAAGGTCCGGGAGACTCGGTTAACTGCAGCCATGGGTACCGGTTACCCCGATGGGCCACGCGATCCACACCCGGACACCGCTTTCGCCGGCCCCACACCACCACGGGGCGCGTGACCTCAGCAAATGCCTCGGCGACGCAATCGCGACGGTCCTGTGATGCTGCTGTGACGAAAGTTGACACCGTTTCTGCTGGGATTACTGTTGTGGTGCCGGCCGTCTGAGCCGGCCCGATTGCCGAGAGGAGCAGCCGGTGCGCAGGTGCGGGGCAAACATCCGCCGGCTCGGCGTCCGCGCGGTGGCCGCCGGGCTGACTGCCGCCGTCGCGGCCACGGCCGCGGCTCCTGTCGCCGGTGCCGCCAGCGCCCGCGAGCTGCTCGCCGCCGCGATCGCCAACACCCGGGGCTCGTATCTGGTGTACAACTTCGGCGGCGGGTTCCCGGCCCCGATGACCGATGCGTCCGGTCGCTCCTACGAGCTGAACAACGGCGGTCGCCTGATGATCATCAAGGCCGCCTCGCAGCGGTTGGCACCGCGTCTGCTGGCCGATTCGCACACCGGCTATCAGGCTCGGTGTGAACGCGATCCCCGCGCCCGCACCGGTGAAGGGCTGTGGCAGGCGGCCGAGATCTATTCACCGCTGCAGGCCTGGCAGGCCCTCGGCCAGCCCACCATCGCGATCAACGCCAACTTCTTCGACGTGCGCGGCCAGCAGGGCGGATTGTGGAAGACCACCGGCTGCAGCTCGCCGCTGGGCGCCTACGTCGACAACACCCGCGGTCTGGGCCGCACCAACGTCGCGGTGACGGGCACGCTGGCCTACGCAGGCAAGCAGGGGCTGTCCGGCGGCGACGAGCGCTGGATGGCACTGTCGACGATGATCCTGCCGGTCGCCGGGGCGCCGTTCGTCGTACCGCCGCGCAGCGACGACGACTACGACGCCGCGACACCCGTGGTGACCGGGCTGATCGACAAGGGCACCCGCTTCGTCGCCGTCGCCGGCCTCGGGCTGCTCGCCCCGAGCGACACCGGCCAGCTCAACGACCCCGGGCCGAGCGCGGCACGCACCGCGATCGCCTATGTGCGCGACCGCGACGAGATGTACGTCTTCCAGGGCGGCAGCTACACCCCCGACCAGATCCAGGATCTGTTCCGGGGGCTGGGCAGCGACACCGCCGTGCTGCTCGACGGTGGCGGCTCCTCGGCGATCGTGTTGCGTCGCGACACCGGCGGGATGTGGGCCGGGGCGGGGGCGCCGCGCGGCTCCTGCGACACGATGGCGGTGCTGTGCGACTCCCGTGAGCGTGCGCAACCGGCGTGGCTGGCGTTCAACTGAGCATCAGTGCGCTGCGCGCGGCGGCCCGGGTCTGCCCCAGGTAGCCACCGCCGAACAACGCGACATGCGCCAGCAGCGGGAACAGTTGGTGCAGACCTGTCCGGTCGCGCCATCCCGCCCGCAACGGATGGTGACGCTGGTATCCCGCGAGCACGGCGTCGAGGTACGGGCACCCGAACAACGCCAACATGGCCAGGTCGGTTTCGCGGTGGCCGCCGTGGGCGGCCGGATCGATCAGCACGACGCCGTCCGGTGTCCACATGACGTTGCCGCTCCACAGGTCACCGTGCAATCGGCAGGGTTGGTCGTCGTCGTCGAAATCACCGGCGGCGCAACGGTCGGCGACTGCGGCGACGTCCTCGGCGGTGGCGCTGTCCAGCGCGGCCCGTTCGGCCATCGGGCGTAGCCGGTGTTCAGCGTAGAAGCTGCCCCAGCTCGCCTCGGCGGCATAGCTCATCGGCAGCGGTTGGTGCAGCGGCCCGAAGAATCCCGGGCCGGTCCAACCGTCCGGGGCGGCCCCGAAGCCGTCGGCGCCGGCGTCATGCGTGTGGGCCAGGCGGGCGCCGAACTCCTCGGCGGCGACAGGGTCGGGCGCCCCGACCGCCAGGCGCTCGAGTGTCAGCGCATCGTCGTCGACGGCCACGACCTGCGCGCACGGCACGCCGTCGGCCGCGGCGGACAGCCAGCGCAGGCCGGCCGCCTCACAGGCGAAGAAGCCCGTCGGCGAATGCGGGTTGCGTTTGACGAAGCTCACGGCCCGGTTACAGCTGCGGGGTCAGATCGAAAGACGTCACCGTCGACATCCGGGTGATCAGCCACTGGCTGCCGTCGCGCTCCATCGTCAACCGGTAGGACAGATACCGCAGCGACGGGATGTTCTTGGTGACCGGGCTGGTGGCCACGGAGTTGGTGTAGACGATTGCAGTGGCTTGTTGAGGCGAATCCGGTGGGGAGACGCTCTCCACCGCTGCGCCGACCACCTGGGTGTTGTTGGTGACCTGGGCCTGCTTGTTGGGCTCGACGATCGCGTCGATGTAGCGGGCGTACTCCTCGGAGAAGTCGCCGGCGAGGTAGCGCGACGCGCGGTCGGCCAGCGTCGCCATGTCCTCGGGGGTGTAGGTCCACAGTGTCGTGATGGCCTCGGCGGCGGTCTGGGCGATCTCGAGCTTGGTCGCGACCAGGGCACGCTCGGACAGATAGGGCTGGACCATCGCTCCGGCGAAACCGGCTGACCCGACGAACAGCACCGCGGCGACCACCGCGGCCAGCATCAGCCGCCGGCCCGCCGGGCGGTGCGGGACGAGCACGACGTCGTCGGGGTTCCCGTCGGTGGTCTCGGGCGTTGCTTCGTCGGCGCCCTCGGGCAGTGCTTCGTCGCCGACCTGGGGCGATGCTTCGTCGCCGACCTGGGGCGATGCTTCGTCGGCGCCCTCGGGCGATGGTTCGTCGCCGCCCTCGGGCGACGTCTCGTCGGCGGACGCGGCGGGGTGGGTCTTCCCACGGTCGGCCTTGCCGACCGGGGTCTTCGGCGCCTCGGCGGAGTAGGCGCTCAGATCACCTGGATCAGGTTGCTGATCTTCCACTGCTGTCCTTCCCTGGTCGTCGTGGCGATCCAGCGGCTGCCGCTCTCGATCGTGGTCTTGCCGTCCGGCGTCTTCGACGTCACCTTGGTCGCGACGAGCACGTCGGCGCTGCCGTCGTCGTTCCACCGCTGCACCCCTGCCTCGAGGACGCTGCCGGTGGTGGGTTCGGTCTGCGCGACCTGGATCAGGATCTCGTTGAGCCTGTCCCGGAAGTTCTGCTCGAACTCGCCGGTTCCCTCGGCCAGCACCCGGTCGGCGTAGGCGTTGGCGTCGAACGGGTCCAGTGACGTGTACATCGTCATGAACTCCCGCGCGTATCCCAGTGCCGCCGCTTCGTCGAGCGCGGCCCGGCGGTCGTCCTCGTGGCGAACGAGCATCAGCGCGCTGCCCACGATCGCCGCGGTGACGACGACGGCGCACAGCGCGGCGACCAGCGCGAGCCCCCACCGGCGCGGTTTTCTCGGTGCCACATCGAAGTAGTCCGCGCCGACCACGTCGTGGACGTTGCCCTCGACGCTCAGGTCGATCCTGCGCCGCGGACTCACTGCCCCGCCTCGCTCATCATCGGCTTCTTGAGCACCGTGAGGCCGGCGACCTGCCATTGACCTTGGGCAGACCGCTCGAACTCGACGCGCACGGTGGCGGTGATGAACCGCAGGTCCTCCGGGTTGGTACCGCGCTGCCCCTGCATCGCCAGCAGCATCGCGGCACGGTCGGGGGTGACCGGCGGATTGGTCAGCACGGCAGACGCGACCGCCCAGTACTCGTTGCTGGTGGCCTGTCCGCTCCGCAGGGCCTGCTGCTGCGCGGTCAGCTGCGGCCGGTAGCCGTCGGTGGTCAGTTGTCGAGCCCGGTCGAAGTCCTCGTCCATCGTGTCGACGCTGTAACTGAGCATCTGTTCGACGATGCGCGGGCCCTGCTCTTCGATCTGCGCACGTGCCTCGTCCACCGCCCGCTCCTGGCGGTAGACGACGGCGTAGGCCGCTCCCGCGGCCGCGACGCACACGACGGCGGCGCCGATGAGTACTGCGGCCACCAGCCGGCGCATGTCCCGGTTCGGTGCGACGACGCGGTGCACCTCGGTGCGTAGCACCAGATCGGCGAAGGTTCGGCGGCGACGGTCCCACAGCGGCCACAGCCATCCGACACCCAGCGCGAGGGTGTCGAGCAGGTGCGCCAGCTCCCGCACCGCCAGCCGCACCACCCCGACCGGCGACCCGGACCGGTGCGCAACCCGCAACCCGAACAGAGCGCGACCCAACGTCCATCCGATCGCATGGGGCAGGACCAAGCGGTTGACCGCCATCGCGAACAGGGCCAACGCGCCGACGGCGGTGAACACCCATCGCATCGCGTCGTCGGCCGGAGTCGCCAGCGCCAGCAGCGCCGCGGTCGCGACCACCCCGGCACCGGGGAGAGTGTCGACGAGCATCGCGCCCGCCCGCGCGGCCCAGGACGCCGGCACCGGATCTGGCGTCGCGGCCGCCGAATGCTCCGGCGTGGTGTCCAGCACCGCGGTCACGACGTGACCTGGTCCAGGTTGGCGATCCGGTACTGCCCTTCGTCCAGGGCCATCGTCGCCCTCAGGCGATAGCCGACCTGGTTGTCGGAGGCCTCGACGTTGGAGATCTTCACCCGCATCGCCACCAGCACGTTGATGCTGCGGTCGTCGTTGTGCCGCTCGACCGCCGCGCGCAGGTCGTGCACCACGACCGTGGCGTTGGCGGCCTGGTACGCCTCGGCGAGCACGCTGCTGTACATGCCGGCCTGCACGCCGAACTCGCCGGTGGAGCACTCCAGGATCTTCGACTGTGCGGCGGTCATGGCCGCGGTGTCGGGCGCTTGGGTGGCTGCGACGCAGTCCTTGGCGGCGGCCAGCGCGGCCGCGTCGGCGCGGGCGATCTCGGCGGCCCGCTCGTTGGCCCGCCACGCGAGGTACCCGCCGGCGACCGCGCCTCCGGCGAGCAGCACCAACACCGCGCAGACCGCAGTCAGCCAGCCGCGACCAAGCCGGGTAGGGCGGCGGTCCGCGTGCTGGCCGGCGTCGACCGTCGCGTCCTGGAAGGCGGGGTCCTCGGCGGCAGGGTCGTCGGCACGGTCGTCAGGTGATGCCTCGTCGGCTGTGGATTGGTCGTCAACGACCGTCTTTTCTTCAACTACCGTGTCGTCGTCAGCTGCCGCCGCGGGGTCCTGCGGCGCGCTGTCAGCGTCGGCGTCGGTGGTGGGGTTCAGCCGGCTGGTGCCAGCATCTCCTTCCATCCGTCGTCTCCTGGGTTGCTCGAATGCTGACGTTGTACCGGACGCCATCCGGGCCGACCACCTCGCCGCTGCTGGGGTTGTAGGCGGCGGTGGTGCCGGGCGGGCCTTGGGCCGGAGTGTAGATGCACGGGTTGGGCTGTTGTCCACTGCAACTGACGGTACCCGAACCGGGCGGGCTGACCGGGTCGCTGATCGGCGCCGTCGACTGCGGCGGCGGCAGCTTGTCGGCCGGCAGCGGGTTGGTGCCGTTGTTGATCGACGGGGCCGGGATCACCCGGCCCGGATCGACACCCTGGTCGCAGCGCGCACCCGGGGCCGGGCAGGCCAGCACCTGGTTCGGGTCGCCGTACCAGGGGTTGGTACCCAGCGGCACGTAGGGCTCGTCGCTGCGGCACTCCGCCGGGGTGGCCCCGCGCTTGCCCGGCACATCCACGCACGGATAGTTGCGCGCGCCGCGAACGGCGTTGCCCTGGAAATCTTTCGGGATCTTGCAGTACGTGCCGGACGGCAACGGCGCGCGGCTGGTGTCTGCGGGCGAACGCCATTCCGAGGCCGGCAGGAAGCCGGTCATGCAGGGTGGCGGCAGGTTGATCGACAGGCCGAAGTGCAGCAGGCCGCCGTCCTCCATGATCGACCCCATCTGCAGCAGCGACGCCCCCTGCGGGTAGATCACCAACGTCTGCTCGATGTTCTTGTTGTAGCGCTTGAGCATGTCGGACACCACGGCGAGGTTCGCCAGGGTCTGCGGCAGCGCCTCCTGGACGTCACTGAACACCGTCGTCACCTGATCCAGGGTCGGTGCGGCGTTGCGCAGCCCGTTGCGCAGCGCGGCGTCCTGCTGCGCGGCCTGGGAGGCGATGACGTTCAGGTTGCGTGACCACTGGCCGATCGCGTCGCCGGAGTCGACCTGACTCTGCAGGATCGGCTCGGCGTTGGCGATGATGTCGTTGACCTGCGGCAGGTTCTCCTGGAAGCCGCCGGCGAGGTTCGTCGTCGACTCCACCAGGCGTTGCAGCGCGGGTCCCAGACCACCGACGGCCAGCGACGTCTCGGTGAGCAGGGTGTCGATCTTCTCTTTCGGCAGCACGGCCAGACCCTTGTTGGCCGCATCCAGCGCCGGGCCGACCGGCGCCGGCACGGTGCTGTCGGTGATCACCGCACCGGGTTGCAGGTACGGACCGGAATCGGTGTCGGGCACCAGGTCGAGGTACTGCTCACCGATCGCCGACACCGAATGCACATCTGCCCGTACGTCTTGGGGGATGCGGTAGTCGTCGTTGATCCGCATGGTGGCCCGAGCGCCCGACTCCGTCGGCTCCACGGCGGTCACCTTGCCGATCTGGGTGCCGCGGTAGGTGACGTTGGCCGTCTCGTACAGGCCGCCCGAACTCGGCAGCTGGGCATACAGCGTGTACTGGCCGATTCCGGCCAGGCTGGGCAGACGCAGGTAGTACAACCCGAGCACGGCCAACGCGATGACGGTGAGGACCGTGAAGAGCAGCAGCTGCAGCCGTATGAACCGGGTCAGCATCGGTCACTCACCCCTTTCGATCAGCGGGCCACCCGGCACCGAGTTGGGGTTCGGGGTGAACCGCACGTCCGGGATCATCGTGCTCGGATCGCGGCCCCATGACTGCTCGAGGGCGCGCAGCATGCCGGACACACCGGTTCCGGACAGGAAGCCGTTGTCGATGGCCGACAGCGTCAGGTCGACGATGATCGACGTGTTGATGTAGTCGCCGCGGATCACCTTGTCCACGTTGCCGATCGGGTACGGCGCGGTGAGGAAGATCTGCAGGGCGCCCAGCAGGTACGGCCCTGACTTGCCCAGTTCGCGCAGCGGACGCTGCAGGTTGGCCAGGTTGGTGTTCAGGTTGTCGCTGGCCGGGGCGAGCATGCCCTCGGCGGCGTTGCTGATCCGGCCCACCGCCTCGACGGCGTCGGCGAACTGGTCGCGGGTGTCGGCGAAGTACTTGATCAGCGGCGGGAATTCGGTGAGCACCCGGTCCAACGTCTCGTCGCGCTGGGCGACGATCGCCAGCAGACGGTCGGTCGAGTCGATCGCCCTGGTGATGTCGTCGCGCTGCTGGTTGAGCTCGTCGGTGAACGTGTCGAGTTGGTTCAGGAACGTCCGGATCTCGTCGGCGCGCCCGTTGAGCCCGTTGAAGACCTCGGTCTGGATGGTCTCGAGGTTCGCCACGCCGCCACCGGTCAGGATGGCGATGCTGGCCAGCACGCGCTCGGTGGTGGGGAACGCCGACGCGTTCTTCAGCGGGATGGTGTCGCCGCTCTGCAGCATCTGCGCGGACGGGTCCGGCGGCGAATCCAGCTGCACGTGCTGTGAACCCAGCAGGCTGGTCTGGCCGATCTTCGCCAGCGCGTTGGCGGGCAGCTCCACGCTGGGGTCGACGTCCAGCGTCAGCGTGGGCACCCAGTTGCGCAACTCGATGGCACGCACCCGCCCGACGTAGACGTCGGCCACGCGCACGCGGCTGTTCACGTTGAGCGCCAACGTGTCCGGCATCTGGACGTAGATCGTCTTGGCGTTGGGCCCGGTGCCCGGACCGCCGGGCAGGGGCACGTTCGAGATGCCCTGCCACCCGCACGAGGTGAGCATCAGCGCCGCGGCACCGAGGGCCACCACCCGCTTGGGGAGCTTGCGCCAGCTGACTTTCGAGAGTTTCACGGTCAGCCTGCCGACTCGGCCGGCAGCAGCGGCCCTGCCGGGGCGGCCGGCGCCGGTGCCGCCGGCGGCGCTGCGGGGGCGATGGCGCCCAACGGGTTCCCCGGGACGACGCCGGGCGCGGGTGCAGGCGGCGGGGCCGGCTGCGGATACCACGGCGGCGGCAACGGGTTGTTCTGGTCGAACGCGTTCGGCGGGCCGGGCAGGTTGCCGTCGCGCGTGGTGCCAAATGCCGGCGGAGCCGGCGGCGGGACGATGTCGGGTCCGCCCATCAACTCGTTGAGCGACTCGGGGGTGAGCATGTTCTGCGTGAACGGCTGCACCTCGACGCCCTGCATACCGGGCGCGACGATCCAGCCGGGCTCGTGGTTGCCGTGCGACCACAACGTGTCTCGCGACCAGATGCCGGGCACCGTCGTGTCCTTGTATCCGGGCGGCGGGCGCAGGCGCTCCTCGGAGTAGGCGATCTGCTTGGGCAGCGTCATCGCCGTACGCAGCTGGTTGGCGCCGAACGGGAGGTAGTTGAACTTGATCGCGTCGAGGATCGGCCCGAGGTACTGGGCGCACAACTCCGCCGACTCCTGATAACCCAGCCGGCTGCCCGCCTGGATCGCGCTGCACAGGAACTGCATCGGGTTGGCGAAGTTGTTGATCACCGGCATGGCGACGATGCCGCCGGCGTTCGGCGACGAGATGTTCATCAGGTTCGCCGCGACGTTCGGGTAGGCGTGCAGCGCCGTCTCCAGGCCGTCGCGCGCCTGCGGCTGCAGGATCGCGGTCGTGACATCGGAGAGGTTCTGGATGTCGGTGGCCAGCACCTCACCGTTCTCGTCGATGAATCCCCGTGTGGTGTCGAGCAGTTCGTTGAGATCCTGCAGCGCGTCGGCCACCTCGTTGTCGGTGTTGGTGAACGCGTTGGTGATCTGGGCCAGGTCGTCGTTCAGCGCGACGAACTGCTGGTCGCTCTGGTAGAGCGCGTTGACGAACAGCGCCAGGCTCTTGATCACGCTGAAGAAGTCGCCGCGGCCCTCGTTGAGGGTGTACAGCGCCTCGGACAGGTTGGTCAGTGTGCGGTTGAGCTGCTGCCCCTTGCCGGCGAAACCGTCGGCCGCCGACTCGATGATGTCGCCGAACGGACCCTTGGGTTGTTGGGGGTGGGCCCGAGATCGGTCAGCAACCGGTTGATTGAGTTGCGCAGATCGTCGTACTCGACGGGGACCTGGGTGCGGTCCAGACCGAGCACGGCACCGTCTTCGAGCACCGGGCCGCCGGTGTAGGGCGGCGCCAGCTGGATGGTGCGGGAGGCGACCAGGCTCGGGTTCAGGATCGACGCGGTGGCGTCGGCGGGCACCTTGTACTTGTCGTCGTAGTGGAAGGTGACCTTCATCTTGTCGCCGTCGGGCACGATGCTGTCGATCGAGCCGACCCGCACACCCATGATCTGGACGTCGTCGCCTTCGTAGAGGGCCAGCGTCTGCGTGAAGTAGGCCGTCACCGAGTTGGTGGTGGCCTTCTTGTAGAGGTTCCACCCGATGACCGCGGCGATGATCCCGAGGATCAGCACCACCGCGATGAGGATCACCGAGGCGCGGGACAGGCCGGACAGTTTGAGGTTCCGGACGTTGAAAATCGTCGACAGCTCCCTCCTCCCCTAGCCTTGCGATCCCGGCGGGAGGAACGGCGGGTTGCCGGGCAGCGGCGGCTCACCGGCCGGCGGCAGTGTCAGGCCCGGCCCGGGTGGCGGCGGGGGCCCGTCGAGAGCCGGAGGCAGCGGCGCGATGCCGGGCGTGAAGTCCGGCGCTGAGGGCTGCGGCTCGAGCGGAACGGTGCGCGCTCCGGGCGGGGCCGGCGGCAACGGCACGCGCGCCCGGGAACGGTCGGGGAAAGCTGACCGGGGATCGCCGAGGCGGGCACACCCGGGGACGGCTGCGGTCCGTGGGCGTTGGGCGGCGACGTGGCCACGTTGGGACCCTGCCCGGCGTAGTTCGGTCCGTACGGGTTGTCGCCGAACGGCCCGACGGTCAGGTCCGCGCAGGGCAGCGGGTTGCCCGGAGTCGGATCACCACCGGGGCCCGGCGTGTAGGAGCACGGCGAGCCGGGGACGACAGCCGGCCCGGGATTGGCCGGGGTGCCTTCCAGCGGGGTCGGCGCCGGCGGCGGGGCGCCGTTGGAGAAGCCGGTCCCGTTGGGATCCGGGAACCGGAACGCCGGCAGGCCGGCGTTGCCCCAGAACTCCTCCGGATCGATGCCGCGCTTCTTGAAGGCGGCGTCGACGTAGGGGTTGCAGCAGCCAGTAGGGCGCCAGGTTGGCCAGCATCACCTTGAAGTACGGCCCCGAGGCCAGCGCCTCACCGAGCGACACGATGAACTTCGACAGCGACGTCAGCGTGTCGGAGAGGTCCATGCGACGCTCGGAGAGCACACCGCTGATGGTGCGCAGCTGCTCGAGGACGCGGTTGAGGTTCGGGTTGTCGTCGAACCGCTCGCCGAGCCCGTCGAGCGCCTCGGCGGTCGCGGTCAGGGTCTGGTTCAGCTTGATCGGGTCGACCTGCTCGGCGACCTCGACCACGGTCTCGAACAGCGTGTTGAACTCGGTGGTCACCGACGACACGTCGATGACGTCGCTGGAGGGGTCCTTCGGGGTGGCGAAGGAGACGTACTTGATTGCCGAAGACGGTGGTCGCGGTGATGTCGGCATTGACGTTGCGCGGGATCAGGTCGAGGTACTCGGGGTTGACCTCGAGGATGATCTTGGCGCGCGGCTCGTCGTCCACGGTGACCTGTTCGACCTGCCCCACCCGGCCGATCTGCACGCCGTTGTAGGTCACCTTGGCGCCGGGATCCATGGACAGACCCGAACGCGCCGAGATCATCGTCAGCTGGGTGCGGGGCAGGAAGTCGCCGCGGAACTGCAGATACACCACGACGACGGCCGCGATGGAGAGCAGGGCCAGCACGAGCCCGGCCACCTTGTAGGGGGGCTGGCGCTTGGTGTTGATGGGAGCCGTCATCGCCGCTACACCGTCAGGTTGAAGTTCGGGTCGACGCCGTAGAGCGCCAACGAGGCGAACAGGACCACACACACGATGGTGACCAGTGAGGCGCGCATCGAACGGCCGACGGCCTCACCGACACCGACCGGGCCGCCGCTGGCGTAGAAGCCGTAGTAGCCGTGGTTGAGCATGACGATGACCGAGATGATGATCGCCTGCACGAAGGACCAGAACACGTCGTCGGGCCGCAGGAACGTGCGGAAGTAGTGCTCGTAGGTGCCGATCGACTGGCCGTAGAACACGGTGGTGGTCACCTGCGCGGACAGGAAGCTCATGATGATCGCCATCGCGTAGAGCGGGATGATCACGACGAAGCCGGCCATGATGCGGGTGGACACCAGGTAGGAGATGGACTTGATGCCCATCACCTCCAGCGCGTCGATCTCCTCGCTGATGCGCATGGCGCCCAGCTCGGCGGTGGCGCCCGCGCAGACGGTGGCGGCCAGCGCCTGGCCGGCGACCACGGGGGCCGCGATCCGGACGTTGATCAGCGCGGCGAAGAAGCCGGTGAAGGCTTCGACGCCGATGTTGCCCAGCGACGCGAAGCCCTAGATGGCGACCAGCGACGAGCCTGACAGCGTGACGAACCCGACGATCGCGACCGTGCCGCCGATGACCGCCATCGCCCCGGTGCCCATGCCGATCTCGGCGATCAGCCGCAGCATCTCGCGGCGGTAGTAGCGCAGCGCGTGTCCGATCGAGCCGACCGCGGTGATGACGAACACCGCGATGTGCCCCATCGCCTCCAGCCCGCGGCCCGGCGCGCCGGCCCACTTCTCGGCGGTGGCGACTCCGCGGGGGCACCGGGCCCGGATGACTGCAGATGTCGACACGTCAGCTCCCCGTTCCGAATCGGACGCCGATGGTCGTCAGCACAACGTTGACCGCGAACAGCGCGATGACGCACAGCACCAGGGTCTCGTTGACGGCGGTGCCCACACCTTTGGCGCCACCGGCCACCGTCAGGCCGCGATAACAGCCGACGAGCCCGGCGATCAGGCCGAAGGTGCGGCTCTGACGATGGAGGTGACCACCTCGGGCAGGCCGGTGATCAGTGTCAGCGTGGACACGTAGGCGCCGGCGGAGACGTTCTGCAGATAGACGCCGAAGATGAAGCCACCGACCAGACCGACGGTGATCACCGCGCCGTTGAGCAGGATCGCCACGAATGTCGAGGCGATGACGCGGGGGACGACGAGGCGGTGGATCGGGTCGATGCCGAGTACCTCGAGTGCGTCGATCTCCTCGCGGATGGTGCGCGCACCCAGGTCGGCGCAGATGGCCGTCGAGCCGGCTCCGGCGACCACGAGCACGGTCACCAGCGGGCCCAGCTGGGTCACCGCGCCGATCGCCGCGCCGGCGCCGGAGACGTCGGCGGCGCCGAACTCGGCGAGCAGGATGTTGAGCGTGAAGATCAGCAGCACGGTCAGCGGGATGGACACCGCGAGTGTGGGCAGGAATGCCACCCGCATCAGGAACCAGCTCTGCAGGATGAACTCCCGCCACTGGAACGGCCGCAGCACAGCGCCCTGCCGACGCGCACACACATGCGCACGAAACCGCCGACGGCCTCCAGACCGGGTCTGGTCTGTTCGCGGATGTACGTGCCGAGGTTCTGAGTCGTCATCGGGCAACTCCCGCGACGTCCCCAGGGCTGGCGTAGCGCACCGGTGGCACCTGTCGCACGCTCCCTTCCAGCCCCGACCCGGTCAGTGTGATCTCCGCCCTATTACTCGCTGGTAGTAAGGCGGACCACCGGACTGTACCCGATGGGTCGAGCCCGACGTACTGCATCGGCGCGATTGACCATCGAACCGTAAGCAAAGCCGCCCCCTCTCGACTAGGTCCGCCGCGCACCGGCTGAAACGGTTGTCGGAGAGGAACTTTCGGAGACGTCAATCTCGGCTGCCGAGCCGAACCGCGACCTCAGTTCGGTCTTGAGAACCTTGCCGGCGGGGTTGCGCGGCAGCGCGTCGACGATCTCGACCGCCTTGGGGTGCTTGTAGCGTGCCAGCTTCGCCGACAGGAACTCCTCGAGGGCGGCGACGCTGATCGCCGACTCGCGGGCCGATCCCAGCGAATCCCGGACGACGACCACAGCAACGGGAACCTCCCCCCACTGGCGGTGCGCCCGGCCGATGACCGCCACCTCGACGATGTCGGGGTGGGCCGCCAGGACGTTCTCGACTTCGGCGCAGTAGATGTTCTCGCCGCCGGAGATGATCATGTCCTTTTTACGGTCGACGACCCAGATGTAACCCTCCTCGTCCTGCCGGACCAGGTCACCGGAGTGGAACCAGCCGCCCGCGAACGCTTCTGCGGTGGCCTCGGGCTTGTTCCAGTACCCGGCCATCAGGGTGGGGGCGCGGTAGACGATCTCACCCACCTGCCCCACGGGCACGTCGTTCATGTCGTCGTCGACGATGCGTGCCGACACCGTCGGGATGACCTTGCCGACCGACCCGAGCTTGCGGATGGCGTCGTCGCCCAACAGCATGCAGGTGACCGGCGACATCTCGGTCTGGCCGAACGCGGCCAGGATCTTGGCGCCGGGGAACGTCTGCGCCATGTCGCGCAGCAGCGTGTCCGAGGCCGGCGCGGCACCCCAGGACAGCGTGCGCAGCTGCAGCCGGCGGGGGTTGGCGCGCTGCTCGGCGCACACCGCCTGCCACTGTGCGGGGACCAGGAAGATCCCGGTGACCTTCTCGTGCGCCAGGACGTCGAGCAGGTGGCCGGGGTCGAACGCGCCCAGCGGGTAGATCACCGTGGGGCGGCCGAGCAGCAGACCGAAGATGGTGTTGCCGATGCCGGCGATGTGGAACAGCGGGACCCCGACGAAGCCGATGTCGTTGTTGATGTCGGCGCCATTGGTGAACAGGTGCGTCATCGCCTGCCCGGCCAGGTTGGTGTGGGTCAGCACGGCCCCCTTGGGCCGGCCGGTGGTGCCCGAGGTGTACATGATCAGCGCGGGCGAGTCGTTGGGGATGTCGACCGCCGGACAGGGCGCGTTCTCGGCCACCAGGTCCTCGTAACCCAGGACGCCGTCCTCGGTGGCGGCACCGGCGACGAGCACGGTGGCCAGCGCCGGGTCCAGATCGCGGACGGCGGTCGCGACCGGCGCGAGCACCGGCTCGGTGACGACCACCTCGGCGGCGCAGTCCGAGACCAGATAGGCGATCTCGGCCGGGGTCATCCGGAAGTTCACCGGGACGGCGATCGCGCCGAGCTTGTTGACCGCCAGGAACGACTCGACGAACTCGGGGCGGTTCAACATCAGGATCAGCACCCGGTCCCCGAACCCGACTCCGCGCCGGTGCAGCGCCCCGGCCAGCGCGGTCACCCGGCGCTCCAGCTCGATCCAGGTGGTCGTCGCGCCCAGATGCCGCAGTGCGGTGTCGTTGGGCTGCATCAGCGCATGCCGGGCGAGCTGGTTGGTCCAGTTCTGCCGACGGGCGAGGTAGGGCTGCTCGGTCGGATGATCAGGCGTACCGGCGGGAACAGTCAACGTGTCCTGCTTCGTGGGATCGTGGCTTGCGGAGCGGTGATATTTGATCAAACATGGTGTTGCCTCGGTCACAGTATGGCCCCGGCGGGCTCGCGACAAGTCTCGATCGCCACCCCGGCGAGATCTGCCCGAAAGGCCTTGCATCCGATGTACGCCCCCGTCCGCACCCGTTCGGCGGGTGCGGTGCGCCGCGAGCAGCTTTCCGACGAGGTGGCGGCGCGGCTGCGCGGCGAGATCATGACCGGCGCGCTGCGACCGGACAGCTTCATCCGGCTCGACGAGACCGCGGCGCGGCTCGGCGTCAGCATCACACCGGTGCGGGAAGCGCTGCGCACGCTGCGCGGTGAGGGCATGGTCGAGTTGGAGCCCCATCGCGGTCACCGCGTCGTCCCGCTCAGCCGCGCCGACATCGAGGACATCTTCTGGCTGCAGAGCACCATCGCGCGCGAACTCGCCGCGACGGTGGCCCGTCGCATCACCGCAGCGCAGATCGACGAGTTGGTCGAGCTGAACGCCCAGCTGGCGGCCTCCGCGGCGACCGGCGACCCCGACCAGGTCGCACAGTGCGAGTTCGCGTTCCACCGGACGTTCAACCGTGCGGGCGGGCGGATCAAGCTGGCCTGGTTCCTGCTGCACGCCTCGCGGTACCTGCCGCCGCGCCTGTTCGCGACCGACCCGGTCTGGGCGGCAGGCGCGGTGGCCAGCCACGAGCAGCTGATCGAGGCGCTGCGCCGCGGCGACGTCTCGACGGTCGTCGCGCTGACCGAGGGTCAGTTCAGCGACGGCCTGGCCCGGCTGCTGGCCTATCTGGACCAGATCGGGCTGTGGGACTGACCCGGGCCGGGGTCAGCCGGCGGCGAGCTGCTCGGCGCGGGCCTTCAGGTTGTCCGCCAGATACTCCAAGGTGTCGTTGACGGCCTTCTTCACCATCTGCTTGGGAATCGGCATGGTGGTCTCGACGTCGAGGTCGACGGTCAGCAGCGACGTGGCGCCGATCGGCACCACCGAGAACTTCTGTTCCTGCTTGGAGAAGAAGTCGCCCTGCTGCAGCATCGTGTAGATCTGGTTCTCGCCCGGGTAGTACACCGCGGTGATGAACGTGCCGGCCTGACCCTGCACCACCACGTCCAGCCGCAGCTGGCTGGGCCGGCCGTCGTGGTACCGGGCCAACACCCAGCACCCCTTGATCTCTTCGTTCCAGTGCGGGTAGGCCTCGAAGTCGGCGACGATCCCCATGATCGTCTCGGCGGAGGCAGCCACCTCCACGGTCTTGCTCACCAACGGCATCGGGCGAGCATATCGTCACAGCTGCGCGCGCAGCTCCCGTGCATTGCGGACCGCGTTGCCGCCGAGGTCGTTGTTGAAGTACACCAGCACATCTCGGTCCTGCGCCTGCCATTCCCGGATCCGCTCGGCCCACCACCGCAGGTCCTCGCCGCTGTAGGAGCCGCCGTACAGCGCGTCCGGGTCGGGGCCGTGCAGTCGCACGTAGACGAATCCGGCGGTGGCCCTCAGCACGCACGGCAGGTTCGCCCCGCTCATCACGACGTAGGCGGCGCCGTGCTTTTCCAGCAGGCGGTAGACCTGTTCGTCGTCCCAGGAGGGGTGGCGGAACTCGACGGCGACGGGGATTTGCGCCGGCATCGCACCGAGGAAGTAGTCGAGCCGGGCGTCATCGCGTTCCAGCGCCGGGTGCAGCTGGACCAACAGCGGGCCGGCGCGGTCACGCAGGGCACTCCAGCCGTGGTGCAGCCGTTCGATCCATTCCTCCGGCGACCGCAGCCGGCGCGCATGGGTCAGGCCGCGGGCCGCCTTGACCGCCATCGTGATCCCGGGCGGGAGCTGATCGCGCCACCGCGCGAAGCCCTCGTCGCGGGGCCAGCGGTAGAAACTGCCGTTCAGTTCCACGGTGTCGAACTCGGCGGCATAACGGGTCAGGCGTCGCGCCGCTGGGACCCCCTGCTCGTAGAGCACGCCCGCCCAGTGGTTGTACGACCATCCGGAGGTGCCGATGCGAACCGTCACCGCATCCGGGTACCCGCGTTTCAGGTCAGCGTGTCGGCCTCGACCGTGACACCCAGCGGTGAGCTCTGCCGCACCGCGTCGTCGCGGATCAGGCCGCGCAGCAGTGCGGTGCTGAACTCCACGGCGATCTCCTGGGCGGTGCGCCGCCCGTGCGGCCGCAGCCACCGGTAGGAGCCCAGCGTCATCCCGATGTAGCCCAGAGCGAGAACGTGGGAGTCGCAGTCATACAGCTCACCGCTGGCGATGCCGCGGTCGATCACGTCGCGGACGTGCTCGTAGACCTGGGTTTCCTTCTCCCGGATGTAGGCCACCTGCTCCTCGGTGAACCACTCGGTGATGTAGGGGCCCTCCTGGAAGTACACGGCGGCCCGCTCGATGTTGCCGGCGATGCCGACCAGCAGGCGCCGGGCGAAGTGGTAGATCATCTCCCGCGCCGAGGCCGACGGATCGTCGTGCAGGGCGTCGACGGTGAAGTCGGCGGCGCCCTTGTAGATGTCGTAGAGGATCAGCGACTTGCTGGCGTAATAGTGGTAGACCGTGGCCTTGTTCAGCCCGACGGCGTCGGCCACGTCATCCATCCGGGTGCCGTGGTAGCCGCGCGCGGCGAACAGCTTGGTGGCCACGGCCAGCAGCTCCTCGCGACGGGACATCCCGTTCGTCGTGACGGTTTCAGACATGGCGACTCACTATAGGCAGGGGCGGTCCACTAACTGGTTGGTTCAGTCTAGGCGGATGCGGTGCCGTCGCGGGGGCGGCGGGTCTACACTCGGCCAGAGCCCTGCAGGCGAGAGGTGATGACGTGGACCCGAACCCGGATTACGACGCAAGCGACGAGTTGGAGTACGGCATCAACTGGTTCGCCTGGATTCTTCGCGGAGTCTATCCGCCACCGGCTTACCCGCCGGTCTGATCGTCACCGGCAGCCTGTGAGGCTGCGGGCTTTTCGTGGGCGCCTCGGCGCTCGGCCATGAGCGGCGGGCGCTCATCTGGGGTTGCCCGGCGCTCGGCCGTAGTCGCCCCGCTCCCCTTCCGTGATCGGCCGGTCCCCTTCCGCCGCGTCCGGTTCCTGCTCGCCGCGCCGACGCGCCGCGACCTTCTCTTCCAGCGTGTGCTTCGAGGTCTCCAGCGTGTGCTTGACGGTGTCGGCCCACGTGCGCACCCGCCCGGCGGCGTGGCCGCCCCACCGTTCCGCGGTGTCCGCCGCCTCCTTGCCGACGCGGGTGGTGACGCGACCGGCCCGGTCGACGTGCTCGCGGAGCTCCTGGCGCCAGTCTCGCGGCGGAACCGGTTCCTGGTCGCGCGGCCAGACGATCGGCGGTTCGACCGCGACGGACACCGGTGGGTACGCCAGCGGCTGGCTGTCTTCGCCATAGCACTCCCCGCATTTGCGGCACCGCACCTCATAGCGCGTCACGGGCGAGGCGTCGTCGGTGACCGTCTCGATGAAGACGTAGTCGGCCATCGACACACATCGCGGACAGCGCGCCAGCCCACGTTCCACAACCATGCTCACGTTGGTCATCGTGCGTGGCGCAGCACGTGACGCGCACCTGGGGCGCAGATCTCGATGCCTGATCGGTGCTGTTTCGAGACCTGCCCGGCTAGAGCGCCTTGAGCTCCTCGATCACCTCGGTCACCGACTTCTTGGCATCGCCGAACAGCATGGAGGTCTGGCCGGCGAAGAACAGCGGGTTGTCGATACCGGCGTAGCCGGAGCTCATCGAGCGCTTCAGCACGATCACCGACTTGGACTGGTCGACGTTGAGGATCGGCATCCCGTGGATCGGTGAGCTCGGG
Source organism: Mycolicibacterium poriferae (assembly GCF_010728325.1). Next base: position 720,926 of record NZ_AP022570.1, on the reverse strand, counting down.
TCGTTGCGCGCGGCGGGGTTGGTGACGTCGTTGGCGCCGATGACGAGGGTGACGTCGGTGCGGTTGAACTCGCCGTTGATGTCGTCCATCTCTTTCATCGCGTCGTACTCGACATCCGCCTCGGCGAGCAGCACGTTCATGTGTCCGGGCATCCGGCCGGCCACCGGGTGGATGGCGTACTTGACCTCCACGCCTTTGCTTTCCAGCATGTCGCCCATCTCCTTGACCGCGTGCTGGGCCTGCGCGACGGCCAGACCGTAGCCGGGCACGACGATGACCTGGTTGGCATAGGCCATCTGGATCGCGGCGTCAGCGGCCGAGGTGGCCTTGACGGTGCCCTGCTCGCCGCCGGGCCCGGCCGCTGCGGCGGAGTCGCCGCCGAACGAGCCGAACACGATGGCCGGGATGGACCGGTTCATGGCGACGGCCATCAGGTTGGTCAGGATCGAGCCGGACGCACCGACGATCATGCCGGCGACGATCATCGCGGTGTTGTTCAGCGCCAGGCCGGCCGCGGCGGCCGACAGGCCCGTCAGCGCGTTGAGCAGGCTGATGACCACCGGCATGTCGGCGCCACCGATCGGGAAGACCACGAACAGCCCCATCACACCGGCGGCGACCAGGACGGCCACGATCCACCAGCCGCTGGTCTCGTTGCCGGGGGCGGCGTTGAGTCCGATGTACACCGCGACCCCGACCGCCACGATCAGCAGCGCGATGTTGGCGGCCTGGAACAGCTTGGCGGAGCGGATCAGCCCCTTCTCGACGTTTTTCGGGATCGATTCCTGCAGCTTGAGGAACGCCACCAGCGAACCCCAGAACGACACCGAGCCGACGATCGCGGCGAACAGCGATCCGACGACCAGCGCGACGGTGGGTTGCTGATCGGGCCGGAAGTGGGAGAAGCCGTCGGTCTCGATGAACTCCGCCCAGGCGATCAGTGCCACGGTGCCGCCGCCGACGCCATTGAACAGCGCGACGAGCTGCGGCATCGCCGTCATCTTGGTCTTCTTGGCCGGCGGCACACCGAGCACCACACCGATTGCCAGACCGGCGATGATCAGGATCCAGTTGATCGCGGCCGTGTTGCGCACCGCGATCAGCGTGGCCACCACCGCGATGCCCATACCGGTGGCGGCGATCCAGTTGCCGCGCACCGCAGTCTTGGGGCCGGTCAGCCCGGACAGGCCGAGGATGAACAGCGCGAACGCGACGATGTAGAGGACATTGACGAGGTAGGTCACCGGGCTGCCCCGTCCTTGGCCGGAGCAGGTTTCTTGCCCTTGAACATGCCGAGCATGCGGTCGGTGACCAGGAAGCCGCCGATCACGTTGAGCGTGCCGAAGATCAACGCGATGAACGCGATGATGCGCACCCCCCAGCCGGCGTCGGCGGGCAGGTTGCCCAGCACGATCAGCGCACCCAGCACGACGATGCCGTGGATGGCGTTGGTGCCCGACATCAGCGGGGTGTGCAAGGTGTTGGGCACCTTGGAGATGACAGCGAACCCGACGAACCCGGCCAGCACCAGGATCGCGATGTTCAACAACAACTGGTCGTACATGGCTAGTTCCCCTCGCGTGTGACGCAGGCGCCGGCGATCACTTCGTCGTCGAAGTCCGGCGCGAGTGCGCCGTCGGTGATCAGCAGATCCAGCAGTGCGGTGATGTTCTTCGAATACAGCTCGCTGGCGTGCTCGGGCATGGTGGCCGGCAGGTTCAACGGCGAAGCGATGGTGACGCCGTGTTTGACGACGGTCTGCCCGGGCTCGGTGAGCTCGCAGTTGCCGCCCGTCTCACCGGCCAGGTCCACGACCACGGAGCCGGACTTCATCCCTTCCACCGCCGCGGCGGTCACCAGCCTCGGCGCGGGCCGGCCCGGCACCAGCGCGGTGGTGATGACGACGTCGAAGCCGGTGATGGCCTTCTCGAGTTCCTTCTGCTGCTGCGCGCGCTCGTCCTCGGTGAGTTCGCGGGCATACCCGCCCTCGCCTGCTGCGTCGATGCCGAGGTCCAGCCATTGGGCGCCCACCGAACGGACCTGATCGGCCACCTCGGGGCGCACGTCGTAGCCGGTGGTGCGGGCGCCGAGACGTTTGGCGGTCGCCAGCGCCTGCAGGCCGGCCACCCCGACGCCGAGCACCAGCACCGTCGCCGGCTTCACGGTGCCGGCCGCGGTGGTCAGCATCGGGAAGAACCGGGTCGACTCCGAGGCGGCCAGCAGCACCGATTTGTAGCCGGCGACGTTGGCCTGCGACGACAGCGCGTCCATCACCTGCGCGCGGGAGATCCGGGGAATGGCTTCCACGGCGAAGGCCTGCACGCCGGCCGACTTGAGCGCACCGATCTGGTTGTCGGCGTTGCGGGGCGCCAGGAATCCGATCAGGGTCTGGCCAGAACGCAGCTTGGCGATCTCCTCGGCGCTGGGCGGGGCGACCTTGACGACGATGTCGGCGGCCCACGGGTCACCGATGGTGGCGCCGGCTTCGGTGTAGAGGTCGTCGGGAAGCAGCGCCGCGTCGCCGGCGCCGGATTGCACGACGACGCTGACTCCGCTCTTGGTCAGCCCGGCGACCGCTTTGGGAACGAGCGCGACGCGCCGCTCATCGGCGGCCGACTCGGCGGGCACGCCGACGGTCACCGTCGTGGCGTCGGGGCGCGGGGCGCCGGATTCGACTTCTGTCATGGCGACGTTGATCTCTTCCGTGTTGTTCGGGGTTGTTCGGTTCCCTGGGTGGCGAGCCCGCGTCAACGTGGGGCGCGATGTGTGATCAGACACCATAGCGGGTGCAAACGTCGAGAGCCGATTCCGTTTCGGCCCCATCGGCACAGTTCAGCGACCGAGACACCGGTCGTGATGGCCGGTCAAGTACGTGGGAACGCCGGTATCGGACGAGGCAGCGGCGCAGAAACGGGGGTCGACCGCGGCCGGCACGCGGACGGACGCGGGTGTGATCACCGCCATAGTGATCGAGGGCGGTTGACAAGCGTCAAGCGTCGACGAGGGGTTCCGGCGGCGACACCGCGGTGATCCGGGTACCCGACCCGGGCGCAGAGTCGATACGCATGGCGCCTCCCATCGCGTCGAACCGGGCAAGTAGCGAGCCGAGGCCGATGTGGCCGGCGGCCACCGAGTTACCGACCTGGTGCGGATCGAAGCCGTTGCCGTCGTCGCGAACGCGGAGCACCACGCGGTCCCCATCGCGGTGCACGTCCACCCAGACGGTGCCCGCACCGGCGTGCTTGGCCACGTTGGTCAACAGCTCGCGCGCGGCCCGGTAGAGCAGCGACTGCGACTGCGGCTTGCCGACCTCATCGAGCTCGGCGATGACGTCGATGTCGTGCCGCGACTGGTATTGCCGCAGCAGCTCGCGGACCGCCGCGGTCAATCCGAGCTGCGCCAGGACCTGCGGGTGCAGTTCGGTGACGGTGGCCCGCAGCCCCGCCGCGGTGTCCTGCAGCGCCGCGTAGACGTGGTCCAGCGCCGGGTCGGAGATCCGGTCACGGGCTTCGTCGAGCTCGAGACGCGCGGCCAGCAGGGTCTGCAGCGGACCGTCGTGCAGGTGTTCGGCGACCTCGCGGTTGTGCCGTTCGTCGGACTGCATCGCCTCCGACACCAGCTGGGTGCGCACCTCCTGCAGCGCGGTCAGCCGGGCCGCCCGCCGGGCCAGCACGAAGCTCAGTGCCGTGGTGGCCACCGCCATCCACACGATGAAGCCGAAGTGGGTGTACACCATGTTGGGCAGCCCCATGGTGTCGTCACGTTTGGAGTAGAAGATCCACACGGTCAGGTAGCCGGCGGCGGTGATGGACCCGATGACGGCGGTCAGACCGGGTCGGTCCTGGAACGCCACCGAGATCGGCAGCAGGAAGAACACCGGCAGCAGCGCCGCGGTCGCGCCACCGGACACCACGCACAGCAGCAGGATCACCAGCAGGTCGACCGCCGTCGACGCCCAGGCCGCCCACCTCGGGACGGGGCCGCGCAGCACCGCCAGCAGCCACACCACCGCGACCGCCGCGTAGACACCGAGGATCACCGCGTACAGCTGGGGCAGCCAGTGGTCGACCTCCCAGAACCAGACCAGCACCGCGATCAGCACGATCAGCGGCAGCCGCAGCACCGCCGAGACGCGGACCGGTTCGGCGGCCAGGAAGTCGCGGTAGGAGCGCAACCGCCCAGTGGACGCTTCCACGTCAGTCCAGCAGTTTGCGGCGCATGGCTTCAGCCACGGCAGCGCCGCGGTCGCTGACGCCGAGTTTCTCGTAGAGGCGTTGGACGTGGGTCTTGACCGTCGACGGGGCCAGGAACAACTCTTTGGCCATCGCCGGAATGCTGCGGCCGGCCGCGATGAGGGTCAGCACTTCTCGCTCTCGGGGGCTGAGCACGGGACCGTCGGGCACCGAGCGTTTGCGGATCTCGGCCGCCAGGCCGGCGGCGACGCTCGGGGCGATCACATCGCGGCCCTTGGCGCAGTCCAGGACAGCGGCGACCAGTTCACCGCGGGAGGACTCCTTGGGCAGGAATCCGGCCGCACCGTCCTGCAGCGCCTGGTACACGATGGCGGATTCGTCGTGCGCGGAGATCAGCAGCACGCGGGTGGGCAGTTCGTCGCGCCGCACCGCGGCCGCCACCGCCGCGCCGTCCATGCCGGGCATGCGGTAATCCAGCAGCGCCACCTGCGGGCGATGCTCGCGGATCGCGGCCAGGGCCTCCACGCCGTCGTCGGCCTCGGCGATCACCTCGATCGATCCGCTGGACTGCAGTGCCCGCACCACGCCGTCGCGGAACATCGGATGGTCGTCGCCGACCACCACCTGCACCCGTTCTCCGCTCGCCACGCGCTCAGCCTCCCACAGCCGGCGCGCGCTATCCCCCGATCGGTGGACGACCGATTCCACCGCCGCATCCACCCGTTCGCCGACAGACATCGACGGCCGCGGGCGGCATTCTTATGTCATCGCCGGAACACACCGGCGGGGAGAACCGAAAAGTCAACTCACACAGGAGAACTCATCATGAAGAACATCACCCGCGCACTGGTCCTGCCCTTGCTGTCCGCCGGCGTCATCGGCGGTGCCGCCCTCGGCCTGGCCGGCCCGGCCGCCGCCGCGACCACCACCACGCACACGAACGGCAGCCACTCGATCGTCACCACGCCCGACACCCGGGCAACGGACAAGGCCCACGGCGGCCAGCAGCTGCACCCGTGGACCGAGCGTCACCACAGCCACAACAACTTCTGGCGGCACTGAGCTTCCGACGGCACTGAATCTCCAAGCGCGCTGAACCCCGACCGCGCTGAACCCCGGCACCAAGCGGCCCTCCCGGACTCCGGGAGGGCCGCTTGGTCGTGGCGGCCGCTCAGTCCTTGGCGCGGCGGTCGGCGACGACCTTCTCGGCGATGTCGATGAGCTTGACGTTGGATTCCTGGGATAGCCGCCGCAGCAGGTCGAACGCGGCGAATGCGTCGATGGCGAAACGTTCCATCAGGATGCCCTTGGCCTGACCGATGACATCCCGGCTGGCCAGCGCGCTGCGAAACTGCTCCGTGCGGCGCATCGTGTTCCACGCCACCGAGGTGTGGGCGGCGAAGATCAGGCCGAGCTCGACCGACTCCTCGTCGAATTTGTGGGCACCTTCGGCATACAGGTTGAGCGCAGCCAAGCCCTTCCCGTCACTGAACAACCGGAACGACAGAATCGACCGGATGGGCGTCAGAGGCAGCGCGGCATCGCGGTACCGGGGCCAGCGTGTTTCGGTGCTGAGATCTTCGATCGCCACCATGTCGTGCTCCCACGCCGCCGACAGGCAGGGGCCTTCGTCGACGTCGCGTTGCACGTCGTCGAGCATGATGGGGTACTGGTGCGTCGCGGCCAGCGAAGAGACGGTGTGATTGTTGTCGACCGTCGTGACACAGGCGTATTGAGCGCCGGGAACGGACTCGACGGTCGTCGCGGTGATCTCCCGCATCACCGCTTCGAACTGATCTTCGCCGCGCCGCTGCATGCTGTCGACCATTTCGGCGACCTCGTAGAGGTGGCGCCGCTCGCCGTGCCACGTGAGGTGCTCTTTGTCGATCGACTGTGGCAGCGAATCCGTCACCGGCGATGTCGTCTCTGCCGAATCTTTGTGGTCATTGGGCACGTCGACCCCTCTCGTAGGCGCCCGATCTGTTCACCGCGACGTCCAAAGTCACCGGCCAGATGTCCGGGCGCCCAGCTGACCTGCGCCAACTATGTCAGGCAGCAGGTCGTTCTCCCAACGGTAGGCCATCGCGACAATCCGGCTTCATTTGCGGAGCAGCCTGAACGCACTACGCACCAACATCATTCGGCAAACACGCGCCCGCGCCCTTCGTTTTTTGGATTGCGAGCCGTTCGTTTGGCGGATAGCGAGGTTATTCGGAGAGCGCGCAGCCCTTCCGCGACCCCGATTGAGACCTCAGCGCGATGGGTACCGTTCTGGCAGACGGGGGTGAAGCCAAGCGCCCCACCACGCCGCCGCGAATGCGGGGTCAGTGATGTTCGACGAAAATGTGTCGACGCTCCTAGAAGGTGCGCGGCCTGATCAAGAACGGTCCCGACACTGTTCGGGGAGTTCCCGCCGTCGCCAGACCAGTCCTACGGTCGGCGTGGTGTTCGACAGCGACGATCTGGCTGCCACCCAGGACTTCTTCACGCGCGCCTACTCCAAGACGACGATCACGCCTGATCGAGGGGGCTCGCCGTCGACGCACATCGAGCGCCGGTGGTACGGCCCTGTCAACATCGACCACCTCGACGTCCGGTTCCACATGAGCTACGAGGCCGCACCGATGCACCGCATCTGCCTGAGCCAGGTGCACACCGGCACCATCGAGGAGGATGTCGCCGGCCGCGGGCGCGATGTGCTGATGCCCGGCGACGTGGCGTTGTTCTGTCAACCGGAGCTGCCGTACTCGGGGCGGGTGTGCAAAGCCAGCTACGACCTGACACTTTTCGACGTCGATCTGCTCGACAGGCTGGCCGGCCTGGACGGGGAACGCGTGCAGCTGCTCGGCCACCGCCCGGTTTCCCAGGAGGCCGAGCAGCACATCCGTGCCACGCTCGATTACGTCCGTGCGTTGGTGTCCGACGGGGCCCCCGTCACTCCGCTGGTGGCCTCCACCACCGCGGCGATGCTCGCCGGCGCGGTGCTGTCCGCCTTCCCCAACACGGCGTCTCGACCGGACAGCACCGCAGTGAAGACCGACACCCGGCCAGTCATGCTCAGGCGGGCCATCGCGTTCATCGAGGACAACGCGGATTCGCCGATCGTGTTGTCGGACGTCGCCGACAGCGTGCATGTCACCCCCCGCGCGCTGCAGTACATGTTCAAGCGGCACCTGGACATGACGCCGATGGCGTATCTGCGGCGGGTGCGTCTCGACCACGCGCACCACGACCTCGTCGACGCCGACCCCGCCGACACCACCGTGCAGCACATCGCGGCCCGCTGGGGCTTTGCGCACACCGGACGGTTCGCGGCGATGTACCGGCAGACCTACGGGTGCATGCCGTCGGACACGTTGCGGTACTGACAGCAGCAGGCCAGCGATAGTCGGCGCAGTCGGTCAGAGGGGCACTTGGCGCAGTCCAGCGGCGACCAGTTCACCGCGGAAGGACTCCTCGGGCAGGAATCCGGCCGCGCCGTCCTGCAGCGCCCGGTACACGCCGACCACCACCTGCACCCGTTCTCCGCTCGCCACGCGCTCAGCCTCCCACAGCCAGGCAGCGCTATCCCCCGATCGGTGGACGACCGATTCCACCGCAGCATCCACCGGTTCGCCGACAGACATCGACGGCCGCGGGCGGCATTCTTATATCATCGCCGGAACACACCGGCGGGAGAACCGAAAAATCAACTCACACAGGAGAACTCATCATGAAGAACATCACCCGCGCCCTGGTCCTGCCCCTGCTGTCCGCCGGCGTCATCGGCGGTGCCGCCCTCGGCCTGGCCGGCCCCGCCGCCGCCGCGACCACCACGACGCACACCAACGGCAGCCACTCGATCGTCACCGCCCCCGACACCCGGGCCACCGACAAGGCCCACGGCGGCCAGCAGCTGCACCCGTGGACCGAGCGTCACCACAGCCACAACAACTTCTGGCGGCACTGAGCTTCAGTGGTGGCACTGAACCGCCGACCGCACTGAACCTCCGACCGCGCTGAACATGCGCACAACGTTGAGCCCTCGGCACCAAGCGGCCCTCCCGGACTCCGGGAGGGCCGCTTGGTCGTGGTGCGGCATGTTCACAACACACTGCGGTACAGACTGCGGTAGTTCAGAGCCCGAGCAGCGCACCCCAGCGCTGGCGGACCAGGACGTGGGCCGGGTCCTGCGAGTCGGGGGCGCTGTCCCCTGCGATGACCGACACCAGCGCGGCGGCCACGGCATAGGGCGACAGGCATGCGCTACGAGCACCCTCGACCAGGTCGTCCATCGCGGCCCTGTCGCGACAGCGGAGCAGCGCCATCAACGTGCCCTCGGCCAGATGGAGCGTGCGCGCCTGGTCCAGGTGTTGGGCGGGCGCATTCTGGTAGCCGTTGGTCCACGATGCAGGCCACATGTGTTCTCCCCTTTCGTCCTCGGTCCGTGTCGTCAGCGCCGGCCTCGCCGAGCCCCTGTTCATCGGGTAACCCGTCCGCTGGCTCCCTACGCTGAGGGTTGACTGGACGTTGCCCCGCGAGACCACTACTCGCAGGATGGCGCTTTTACAGGTGTCATATCGTGGCGGTCATGGACTTCGCGATGTCAGCCAAGGCGGCCGACTACCACCAGCGGTTGACCGACTTCATGACCGAGTTCGTGTTCCCGGCCGAGGAGGCCTACCACCGCTACCGCGCCGAGGCGGGCCCCGACGACCACACCGTGCCGCCGGTCGTGGAGGAACTCAAGGCGCTGGCCAAGGAACGGGGCCTGTGGAACCTGTTCCTGCCTGACGAGTCCGGGCTGTCCAACCTGGAGTACGCCCCGCTGGCGGAGCTGACCGGCTGGAGCATGGAGATCGCCCCCGAGGTCACCAACTGCGCGGCACCGGACACCGGCAACATGGAGACTCTGCACCTGTTCGCCACCGAGGAGCAGCGCGCGCAGTGGCTGGAACCGCTGTTGGCGGGCGAGATCCGCAGTGCCTTCGCGATGACCGAGCCCGCGGTGGCCTCCAGCGATGCCCGCAACATCGAGACCACCATGCTGCGCGACGGCGACGACTACGTCATCAACGGCCGCAAGTGGTGGATCACCGGGGCAGCGGACCCACGCTGCAAGATCCTCATCGTCATGGGTCGCACGAATCCCGACGGCCCCAGCCACCGTCAGCAGTCGATGATCCTGGTGCCGGTGGAGACCCCGGGCGTGGACATCCAGCGCTCGCTGCCGGTGTTCGGCTGGCAGGACCAGCACGGCCACTGCGAGATCGTGTTCGACAACGTGCGGGTGCCGGTGTCGAACCTGCTCGACGAGGAGGGCAGCGGGTTCGCCATCGCCCAGGCGAGGCTGGGCCCCGGCCGCATCCACCACTGCATGCGAGCGATCGGCGCGGCCGAGCGGGCGCTGGCCCTGATGGTCGACCGGGTGCAGAACCGGATCGCGTTCGGCAAACCGCTCTCCGAGCAGGGCGTGGTCCGTGAGGCGATTGCCAAGTCCCGCAACGAGATCGAACAGACCCGGCTGCTGTGCCAGAAGGCGGCGTGGACCATCGACCAGCACGGCAACAAGAGCAAGGACGCGCAGTTGCTGGTGGCCCAGATCAAGGCCGTCGCGCCACAGATGGCGTGCGACGTCATCGATCGGGCCATCCAGGTGCACGGCGGCGCCGGCGTGTCCGACGACGTCCCGCTGGCGCGGCTGTACAGCTGGCACCGGGCGATGCGGCTGTTCGACGGGCCCGACGAGGTGCACATGCGCACGATCGCGCGGGCGGAGCTGGGGCGGGAGAAGTCCGCGCTGGCGGCGGCGTGCACGGCGGCGAGCCGCCAAACAGACGGCGCGGCGGCGAGCCGCCAATCGGGTCCGGCGGTGACGAGCTAGTGGCGAACGGTCAGGTCTCGAGCGGCCAGGAACTGTCGGGGGCCTGGAACTTCCGTGACGTCGCCGAGCACACCGGCATCGCACCCGGCCGGTTCTTCCGGGCGAGCGAGCTGTCCAAGCTCGACGAGGCCGGCCGCAGCGCCCTGACCGCCTACGGCGTCACCGACGTCGCGGACCTGCGCACGCTGCGCGAGCTGGAGCGCCACGGCGCCGGACTGGTGCCGCCGGGGGTGGACATCCACCACCTGCCGTTCGTCGAGACCGCCGCCACCGACGGGGAGGCGCCGCACGAGCACGCCTTCCAGCGGATGATGACCGACAAACCCGAGGGTACGTCGGTCGCCGACGCCGCCGCGCAGTACATGACCGAGGAGTACGGACGCATCGCCGCCGCCCCGCTGGCGCGCACGGCCGTCTATCGCGTGGTGCAGCTGCTCGGCTCGGAGCGGCGTGTGCTTGCCCATTGTTTCGCGGGCAAGGACCGCACCGGGTTCACCACCGCGGTGGTGCTGGAGGCCGCCGGCGTGGACCGCGATGCGATCATGGCCGACTATCTGCAGAGCAACGTCGCGGTGCCCCAGCTGCGGGAGAGCATCCTGGCCACGATCCGGGAACGCGCCGCGGAGGCGCCCGAGATCCTCGAACTGGCCGAGGCCCGGCTGACCGACGCGGTGCTCGGGGTGCGCGAACAGTATCTCGATATGGCACGGCGCACGCTGGACGACGAGTTCGGCTCGCTGCGCGGCTTCCTGGAGGCCGCCGGTGTCACCGACGAGGACCTGGCACGGCTGCGCGCCGCGTTGCGCGACTGAACTCTCAGACGGTCAGTACGACGCCGATCACCCAGGCCATCGTCGCCAGCAGGGCACCGGCCAGCTCGACGCCGACCGACAGCGCGACCCCCTTGAGGGCGTGCACGGTGGACGCCCAGGCCCGTCGCAGGTCGGGGCGCAGCACGACCTCCGCGGCGAAAACGCCGGCGACGAAGCCGATCACGAGTCCGATCACCGGGATGACGAAGAAGCCGACGACGCCGGCCAGCGCGCCGGCGACCAGCACCGAGGTGCGCACCTGAGCCTGCCGCATCCGCTTGACCGGCCAGGTGTACTTGATGACCTCGGCGGCGAGGTACACCGCGGCCGCGACGGCGAAGGTCACCCAGGCGATTGCGTTGCCCTCGACGAACGCCCACACGCCGATGGCTCCGATCACCAGCAGCCCGCCGGGCAGGATCGGCACGATGATGCCGACCAGGCCGACGGCAATCGCCAGCGCGACGAGGGCGAGGCCGCCGGTGCTCACGGCCGCGAGCCTACTGGCTCAGCCGGGCGGTGCCGGTGGGTCATGCGGCCTTGACGCCGCGCACCCACTGGATGGTGCCGGTGTTCTTGGCGCGCACGCTGCTCAGTCCGAGGCTCTCGAAGGTGTCGGCGAGTTCGTCGTCGCCGAACGCGTGGGCGCCGCCGTTGGGCAGCAGCCGGATCAGGCTGGCGGCGCGCCCCGCGGTAGGCACCATCACCGCGATGCGCCGTCCCGGCCGCAGCACCCGCACCATCTCGGCGATCGCGGTGGCCGGGTCGGGGATCAACTGCAGCATCGCGATGGACGTGACGGCATCGACCGACGCGTCGCGCAGCGGGAGCCGTTGCGCGTCTGCCCGCAGGAATCCGACGTTGAGTCCGGCCTCGGCGGCCGCCGCGCGGGCCAGCATCGGTTCGGAGATGTCCACGCCCAGCGCCAGCCCCTCGGGGCCGACGGCGCGGCCCAGCGCGGCGGTGACATTGCCGGGCCCGCAGCCGACGTCGAGGGCGGTGCCGCCGGCCGGCAGGTCGAGCCATTCGGTGGGCTGCTGCCAGGCGGTCAGCAGGCGACGGGCGACGGTCTGGGCGTTGTCGTAGAGCAGTGAGCCGATCGGCGACGCCCACAGCGCCTGGATCAGGCCGGTGTTCTCGGGTACATCGCTGATCTGGGCGCCCAGCAGGTCCAGGTAGCCCCGGCTGATGTCCGGGTCGGCGGGCGGATCGGCCAGCAGCTTCTGCGCCGCGGCCAGCGCGGGCGGGAGTGTCGCAGTCACGCCGTCCACGCTACTCGCCCGGCGGACAGCCCAGCTGGTCGGCGAGGTCGAGGAAATCCTCTGCGTGCACGTCGAATTCGCCGTCGGGGGGCCGTCGCGCGGTGCGGCCCGGGCCCTGCTCGGCGGGACGGTAGACGAACCCCGTGCCCAGCCCGGCGGCGCGGGCGGCGCGCAGGTCCGCGGGGTGCGCAGCGACGAGCATCACCTGGCCGGGTGACACGTCGAGCAGTTCGGCGCAGCCCAGGTATGCCTCGGGGTCGGGTTTGTAGTGGCCGAAGAGCTCGGCCGACAGCACGCAGTCCCACGGCAGGCGGGCGTGTTTGGCCATGTCGGTCAGCAGCGAGACGTTGCCGTTGGACAGCGTGGTGATCGTGAAACTGCTCTTGAGCCGGGTCAATCCGGCGACCGCGTCGGGCCACGGGTCCAGGCGGTGCCACGCCCGGTTGAGATGGTCGATGTCGGCATCCCCGGCGCTGATGCCGGCCGCGTCGAGCAACTCGAGCAGACGTTCGCGGTGCAGCGTGTCCAGCCGGGTCCAGGGCCGCTCGCCGTGGCGGACCCGGTCCATCGCCGGGACGTAACCCGCCCGCCAGTCGGTGGCGAAACGGGCCCAGTCCGCGTGCACACCGTTGCGCTCACCGAACGCCGCGAGTTCGCGGGTGACGCTGGAGTGCCAGTCGACGACGGTGCCGAACACGTCGAAGGCGAGCACATGGGGGCTGGTCACAGCCGCACCTGGAGGCGCGTCACAGCAGCACCTGGGGGCTCGTCACGGCTGCAGCACCAGCTTTCCGTGCACGGCGCCGTCGGCCAGCCGCTGCAGCGCCGCGGCGCCCTCGGCCAGCGGGCACCGCACCGGCGGCGGTGGTCGTAGCCCGGCCTCGACAAGCGCCCCGAGCGCCGCGCCGACCTCGGCCTGCGCGCCCGGGGTTCGGTTGACGAACTCTCCCCAGCCGACGCCGAGGACTCCGACGTTGCGCAGCAGCAGTCGGTTGACCTTCACGGTGGGAATGCCGCCGGCGGCGAACCCGATGACCAGGAGTCGGCCCTCGGTGGCCAGCACGCGGATCGCGTCGTCGAAGGCGGGACCTCCGACCGGGTCGACGACCATGTCCACCCCGCGTCCGCCGGTGTGGGCCAGCACGGCGTCGCGCCAGCCGTCGGTCAGCGGCAGCACCGCGTCGGCGCCGAGTGACTCCACGAACTCGACGGCCCCGGGCCGGTGCACCATCGCGATGACGTTGGCGCCCATGGCTTTGGCGATCTGCACGGCAGCGGTGCCGACCCCGCCGGCGGAGCCCAGAACCAGCACCGTCTCGCCGGGGTGCAACGCGCCGCGGCGCTGCAGCGCGAACTGCATGGTGTAGTAGTTGCCCAGCAGCGAGGCGGCCGACGCGTCGTCGATGTCGGCCGGTGTGGGCACCACCGCATCGGGCGCGACGCCGACCTGCTCGGCGTAGCCGCCGAGCATCGTGAACGCCGAAACCCGTTGCCCGGCCGAGAAACCGGATTTCTGCGGGGCGGACCGCACCACGCCGGCGACCTCCATGCCGGGCACGAAGGGCGGGTCGAGGCGCATCTGGTACTCACCGCGCAGGAGCAGCAGGTCCGGGAAGCACACGCCGGCCGCACCGACGTCGATGACCACCTGGTCCGGGTTCGCCGGATCCGGGGCGTCAGTGTAGACCAATCCGGCCGGACCTGACAGCTCCTGCGCGACAAGCGCTTTCATACAGGTATCAGCCCAGGCTGAACGTGGCGCGCTCGGCCGCCGACAGGTCGGCGATCTCGTCCCACCGACCGGCGATGTCGTCCACCGAGGGCACCTCGGTGAACGTGACGCCGCCGTTCTGGAACAGCGCGACCCGCTGGACCTTGCCGCCGCCGACGATGAACACCGACGCAGTCTCGGGCATCTCCTCGGTGCACAGGTAGGCCACCACCGGAGCGACGTACTCGGGGGTGAGCTTCTCGAACACCTCGGGCGGCAGGATGTCCTGCGTCATGCGGGTGGCCGCGATCGGGGCCACGGCGTTGGCTTTGATGTTGTACTTGGCGCCCTCCTGGGCCAGCGTGTTGATCAGCCCGACCAGGCCGAGCTTGGCGGCGCCGTAGTTGGCCTGCCCGAAGTTGCCGAACAGCCCGCTGGTCGAGGTGGCGACCACGACGCGGCCGAAACCGTTCTCGCGGAAGTGCGGCCACGCCGCCCGGATCACGTTGTATCCGCCGTACAGGTGCACTTTGAGCACCGCGTCCCAGTTGGCGAACTCCATCTTGTGGAAGGTGCCGTCGCGCAGGATGCCGGCGTTGCTGACCACACCGTCGACCTTGCCGAACTCGTCGACGGCGGTCTTGATGATGTTCTCCGCACCCTCGGGCTCGGCGACGGAGTCGTAGTTCGCGACCGCCCGACCGCCGGCGTCCTTGATCTCCTTGACCACCTCGTCGGCCATGTTGTGGCCGGCGCCCGTGCCGTCGCGCGCGCCGCCGAGGTCGTTGACGACGACGCTGGCGCCCTCCTTGGCGAGCGTCAGCGCGTACTCACGCCCCAATCCGCCGCCGGCGCCCGTGACGACGATGACACGATCCTGCACTCCTGGCACTGATCTTCCTCTCTGAAAGGGTCCGAACCGGCGCGGTCAGAAGAGCTTGCGCGCCAGCTTCCACGCCTTCTCTGTATACGGGGGGTAGATGAAGGCGGCGATGTCGGGTCGGGTTGGTTTGGTCATGACCGACTTGCGGTGGCTGAACTCCTCGAACCCGAACTTGCCGTGGTAGGCGCCCAGCCCGGACGGCCCCACACCGCCGAACGGCAGCTTGTGGGTGGCGAAGTGGAACAGCAGGTGATTGATGACCATGCCGCCGGCGGGCACCTCCCGGATCACGCGCTCGCGTACGGCCTTGGTCTTGGTGAACAGGTAGGCCGCCAGCGGCTTGGGCCGGGCGTTGACGAAATCGATTGCCTCGGTGAGGGATTGCACGGTCACGATGGGCAGGATGGGACCAAAGATCTCGTCGGTCATCAGCGGTTCGCCCGGGTCCGGGTCGACCACCACCGTGGGCTGGATCTTCAGGCCCGCCGGATCGGAGCCGCCGCCGACGGCGACCTGCCCCTTGGTGGCGGCCAGCGCGGTGGTCAGCCGGTTGAAGTGGCGTTCGTTGACGATCTTCTTGCCCGCGGCGTTGCCAGCCTCGAATTCCTGTACGGCCGCGCGGATCCGGTCGACCAGCTGGTCGCGGATGGGCGCCTCGGCGATGACGTAGTCCGGGGCGATGCAGATCTGCCCGGAGTTGATCAGCTTGGTCCAGGCGATGCGCTTGGCGGCGACCTCGACGTCGGCGTCGGCGGACACGATCACCGGGCTCTTGCCGCCGAGCTCCAGCGTGACCGGGGTCAGGTGCGCCGCGGCCCCCTCGTAGACCTTGCGGCCGATCTCGGTGCCGCCGGTGAACAGCAGGTGATCGAAGCCCTGGGCGATGAGCTCCTGGCTGACCGCGCCGTCGCCCTCGATGACGGCGATGGCGTCCTTGTCGAGATAGCGCGGCACCAGCTCGGCCATCAGCGCCGCGGACGCCGGGGCGACCTCGGAGGGCTTGAGTACCACGGTGTTGCCCGCGGCGATGGCCCCGACGGCCGGGCCGAGGGTGAGCGCGAACGGGAAGTTCCACGCGCCGATGATCAACACGGTGCCGTACGGTTCGTGTTCCACCCAGCCCCGGCCGGGCAGCTGGGACATCTCGAGCAGCCGGTGCCGGCGCTTCATCCACTTGCCGACGTTCTTGGCGGCGAAGGCGGCCTCCCCGGCGGTGCTGGCCACGTCGGCCAACCACGCCTCGAACGGCGAGCGGCCCAGGTCCTTGTCGAGCGCGTCGGCGATCGCCGTCTCGTTCTCGGTCATCAGCCGCTCCAGCGCGCGGAGCTGGCCCTTCCGCCACTCGACGCTGCGGGTGCGCCCGGTGGCGAACGTCTGCCGCAGGCGGCGCACCGTTGCCGGAATGTCGGTCGTCGTGCTGCTCACCCCGACGGGCGCGACGGATTCGGTGGTCATGGTGGGGTCCTCCTGGCCTGTGGAATACCCGAATCCTAACCAACCACCCGGTTGGTGAACAGCGCCCGATAGGGCGGGATGCGACCCCCGACGGGGGTACACGTGCCGTGACGCGGAGGTCAGACCCGCTCGGCGGTGGTGAACGCCGAGAACGAATCCTCGTCCGCATCGACGATCTCGACGAGCCGGTCCAGGCGACGCATCTCGTCTTTCGACTCGACCCGCTGCGCGCGCCAGCCGTGCGCGGACAGCCAGTCGGCCACCTCGGCGCGGTCCGGGTCCTCGTAGGTCAGTTCGGCGATGTCCATCGGCTCATCGATGCCGAATTGCGCGGTGAGCGCGGCGAACCGTTCCCGCATTCGCTCGCGGCGGTCCTCGGCGTGCATGCCCATGGATTCGGCGGCCACCCGGCTGCCCGGCGCACTCAGCTCGGTGACCTGGGCGAAGAGCCGGTCCTGGGCGTCGGCGGGCAGGTACATCAGCAGCCCCTCGGCCAGCCAGGCGGTCGGCGCCGCGGGATCGAAGCCGGCGTCCCGCAGCGCGGCCGGCCAGTCCTGGCGCAGGTCGATGGGAACTTCGCGGCGGTCGGCGCTGGGCTGGACGCGGTGGGCGGCCAGCGTGGCTGACTTGTACTCGAGCACCTTGGGCTGGTCGATCTCGTACACCGTGGTGCCGGCCGGCCACGGCAGCCGGAACGCCCGGGAGTCCAGGCCGGCGGCCAGGATGACGACCTGGCGGATGCCGGCCTCGACCGCGCGGGCGAAGAAGTCGTCGAAGAAGTGGGTGCGCACCGCCTGGTAGTTGCCCATGTGCTCGAACAGCGGCGCCAGCTCGGCGTCGGCTTCGGCCACCTTGGCGATGAAGTCGTCGTCGAGCATGTACTCCCAGGCGCCCGTGCCGGCGTCGGCGACCAGGATCTTGGCATAGGGGTCGTTGATCAGAGCGCCGTCGCGCGCTGTTTCCGCGGCCCGCGCGGCGGCGACCATGACGGCGGTCGCGCCGACGCTGGAGGCGATGTCCCAGGTGTCGTTGTCGGTGCGCAGTGAACTCATGACAGCTCCGTCTCGAGAAGAATTACTTCGCGAGCCTATCTAACAGAGTGTCGCGGATCCCGCTGGTGTGCTGCACACCACAGCTGTGCTGAACGCGCGGCAGTCCTCCACCCCCGGCATTCCGCAACCCCGGCTGTCCCCGTACCCGGCTGTCGTGAACACCCGGCTGTCCTGCACGCCGGGCGACGAGCGACCTACTCGCTGAGATTCCAGAGTTTGTTGGCCAGCAGCAGTTCGAGCTTGTGCACCACCGCGCCGAGCTCCGAGCGATCGCCGACGAAGCCGGCGTAGAAGCCCATCCCCCACACCACCGCGACCAGCATCTCGACCAGATGGTCGACATCGGTGTCGTCGCTGAGCTCGCCGCGGGCGATCGCATCGTTGACCGCCCAGGTGACGAAGGCGCGGGAATTTCGCAGCGGATCGTGCTCCTCGCTGACCAGCTCGGGGTGCCGCTGGGTCTCCAGCACCGAGGTCACCAGGAACGCCGCCGCGGCGCGGTCCTCGACGTCGGCCTGCGTCGCAGCCGACAGGAACGCCGACAGCCTCCCGATCAACCCGGTCTGCTCCTGCGCCCGCGCGATCCCCGCGCTAACAATCGCCTCATCGGTCTGCCGAACCACCTCGGCCCACAGGACTCGTTTGCTGGCGAAGTAGTGATTGATGGCGGGACGGGTGAGGTCAGCGCGGACCGCGATGGCCTGAAATGTCGCAGCGTCGTAGCCAAGTTCGCTGAAAACTTCACGAGCAGCACGCACAATGCGCTCGCGCGTCTCAGCAGCCTTCGCTGCGGGAGGGCGACCTGGACCTCGACTAGCCGTATACGGCACGGTCAAATTGTGCCACACGTCACCTGGCAGTTGGCCACACAGTGGCTGTCAGCGGCCCAACCGTGACAATCGGGCAAACATTCGGCGCGGTGTCGCCTGGCGCGCGCACCGCGCCGTGACAGCGCATCGAACTATCGTGCTACCGCATGGGGGGCGTCGCGTCGCGAGAGTCATTTTTCGATACCGGGCTGGAAGTGCTTTCCGACCTGGGTTACGGCGGACTGAAATTGGCCGAAGTGTGCCAACGACTGGGCGTCACCACGGGATCCTTCTATCACTACTTCGCCAACTGGCCGGTTTTCACCCGGCAGCTGGTGGCGCACTGGCAGGAGGGAATGACCGTGAAAGTCGTCGAGGCGGTGCAGGCCGAGCCGGACGCCCGGCAGCGCATCGACAAGCTGATCCGGGCCGGGCTGCTGTTGCCGCACGGCGCCGAGGCCGCCATCCGGGTGTGGGCCGCCATCGACCCGGAGGTCCGCACGGTGCAGGCCGCCGTGGACCGGCAGCGGTTCGACGCGCTGTATGTCAGCGCGCTGGAGATCCTGCGCTCCCCCCGCCAGGCGCACCTGTTCGCGGCGTGGGCGGTCTACCTGCTGGTGGGCTACGAGCAGACGCTGCTGCCGTCGGACACGCCGGGGCTGACGTGGATCGTCGAGCAGTTGCTCGATGCCCTGGACTCCGGTTGTTTCGCCACGGTACTCACCGATGACTGAGGCCACCGGCCGGGCCGAGGATTCGGCAGCTGCCCGCGGCGACGAGCCGGCCGTCCCCGACACCCATGTGGTGGCCATGCTGCGCGAGCGCCTCTACGGGGCCATCTCCTGCCTGGCGACGTTGGCGGTGCTCACCCGCTACACCGGCGACGAGACTAGCGGCTGGGACCGCATGCTCGACGTGGCGGTGACGATGGGCGGGTTGTGGCTGGCCAGCCTGCTGTCGGACTTCGTCGCGCATCTGAGCGTGTACGGCCACGCCCCGCGTGGGGTCGAGGGCTGGCGGATGCTGCAGGCCTCCGGGCAGATCCTCGAGGCCAGCGTGCTGCCGCTGGGCGCGCTGGCGACCGCCGGCCTGGGTCTGCTCGACACCGACACCGCGGTGTGGATCGCCAAGTGGATTCTCGTCATCGAGCTCGGCGTGATCGCGCTGCTGGCCGTCCGCAAAACGGCGCTGCCCTGGTGGCAGCAAACTCTGACGGTTCTGTCACTGGTCGCCGTCGGCCTCTTAGTCATCGCCATCAAGGTGCTCGCGCACTGATGGCGCGTTGACGTCCGCCGTGCGCTCCCTCCGGCCAGCCGCCCTGCGCGACCGCATCGCGCAGCGGATTCAGCGGCGCGATCCCGACGGTGACGCGCTCCGGCGCGCCCTGCGCGCGGCGCTGGTGGTGCCGCTGGCGGGGGCGGTCGGCTTCGTCGTGGCAGGCAATTCACAGACACCGCTGTTCACGATCTTCGGGTCGGTCGCGCTGCTGGTGTTCAGCGATTTTCCGGGCAACGCGAACAACCGCGCCTTGGCCTACACCGGGCTGGCCCTCAACGGCTACGTGATGATCACGCTCGGAACGCTGGTGGCGCCGTATGCGGTACCCGCCGTCGTGACGATGTTCGCGCTCGGCGTCGTGGTCACGTTTTGCGGGGTGTTCAGTGAGACCATCGCCGCCGGTCAGCGCGCCACGCTGCTGACGTTCGTGCTGCCGGCGTGCACGCCGGTGGGTCCGGTCGGGGAACGGCTGCTGGGCTGGACGATCGCACTGGCGGTGTGTGTCCCCGCCGCGCTGGTCTTCCTGCCGCCGCGTCACCACGGCCAGTTGCGCCGCCGCGCGGCCCGGGCCTGCCGCACGCTGGCCGACCGGCTGGACGGCGCGGCCACCGCCGAGGACGTCACCCGCGCGATGGACCGGCTGCGGGAGACGTTCCTGGGCGCGGACTTCCGCCCCGTCGGTCTGACCGCTGGCAGCCGGGCGCTGGTCCGCGTCGTCGACGATCTCGAGTGGGTGTCCGACCGAACGGGGCAGCGCGCGGGGGCGGCCCTGGCGGACATGCGAGCCCCGGCGGTGCGGGTGCTGCGGTGCGCGGCGGCCGTCCTGCAACAGCCCCGGTCGGTGGACCGCGACGCCGGGCGCGCCGCACTCGAGGAAGCCCTGACCGACCTGCGCACCGCGGCGCGGGGCCGCTACCGCGAGGACCTGCAGACCATTCTGGGCGCCGTCGACGACGACCACGCCGTGCGGATGGGCCGCGAACTGCTGCGCCGACGGACCATCGCGGCCACCATCGGCGCGACCGGGCGGATCATCGCCGCCGCGGCCGCCGCTGACGCCCGCCCGGTGTGGGCACGGGCGCTGGGTCTCCGGCTACCGCCGACCGGCGCGTCGGAACGACTGCTGCCCGAGACGAAGGTGGCCGCCCAGATCGCGTCCGGGTTCGTCACCAGCCGGGCAGTCGCGGTGCGCAACAGCCTGCGCACCGGGCTCGGGCTGGCGCTGGCCGTCGCCGTCACGCATGTGTTTCCCGTGGAACATGGCTTCTGGGTGGTGCTGGGCGCTCTGTCGGTGCTGCGCTCAAGTGCGCTGACCACTGGCACCCGGGTGTGGCGCGCGGTGATCGGCACCGGCATCGGTTTCCTGCTCGGCGCCCTGCTGATCAACCTGGTCGGCGTGGATCCGCCGGTGCTGTGGCTGCTGATGCCGCTGGTGGTGTTCGGGTCGGCGTACGTGCCCGAGATCGCGTCGTTCACCGCGGCGCAGGCCGCCTTCACGATGATGGTCCTCATCTTCTTCAACCTGATCGTGCCGACCGGCTGGGAGGTGGGCCTGATCCGGGTGGAGGACGTCGTCGTCGGCGCACTCGTCGGGGTGGTGGTGTCGGTGCTGCTGTGGCCGCGCGGTGCGACCGCCTCGGTGACCCGCGCCATCGATTCGGCGCGGGGCATCTTCGGCCGCTACCTGCAGGTGGCGGTCCTACGCATCACCCGCGGAGCGTTCGAGGAGCGCCGTGACGAGGTGGCGACGCTGAGTCACAACGCGCTGGCCGCCTCGCGGGTGATCGACGACGCGGTGCGCCAGTACCTGTCCGAGAGCAGCGGTGAGACCGACTTCCGCGCGCCAGTGGTGCGGTCGTTCAACCGGGCGATCCGGTTGCGCGCCGCGGCCGACCTGATCGCCGACATCCCCACCCCGCCACCGCTGGGGGCGTACCCGAACGTCCGCAAGGTGCTGGAGTTCCACGTGGACGCGATCAGCGACCGGCTGGCCGGGCGCTTCGACCCGGATCAGGACTGGTCGCCGATCGGCGACGACTTCGTGCTGGCGTTGCGCTCAGAGGTACCCGATGACGACCTGGCGGTCTCGGCGGCGCTGCCCCTGCTGACGGTGGCCGCGGCGCTCGGGGAGCTGGAGCTGATCTACCCGCTCACCGAGCCCGCGGACACCGCCGCGAGTGCTCAACGGCGGTAACCGACGGGAGATGGTCGGCTGGGGGCCCGGCCACTGAGCCCGCGGCCCCGGCGCGTCCGGCCCCTGCGCCCGCGGCCCGGAACTGTGGGGTTCGCCGAGTGTGAGTCCGCGTGCCGGACCCGAGGGGGTTCACCGAACGGGAGTCCACGGCCCGGACCCGAAGCGTCCGCCGAACGTAGTCCGCGGCCCGGACCCGAGGGGGTTCACCGAACGTGAATCCTGCGCGACGATCGAGCCGATTTTTCGCAAGAGATTCACTCTCGGCGCGCTCGATGGCCACCCGGCGCCTGAGCAGTCGCCGAACGTGAACCCTGTGCGACGGTCCGGCGGCCGATTCTTCGCAAGAGATTCACTCTCGACGCGCGCGATGGCCACCCGGCGCCTGAGCAGTCGCCGAGTGTGAATCCTGTGCGAAATCCAGGCGGCAGATTCGCAAGGGATTCACTCTCGGCGACCAAGGGATTCACTCTCGGCGACCTCGGGCGACCCGCTCAGCGCCCTCGAGCCACCCGCTCAGCGCAGCGGCCGGTGCGGCATCAGGGCGTCCGGCGGGATCGCACCGAACTTACCGGCGTTGAAATCCTCCATCGCCTGGATGAGTTCGGCCTTGGAGTTCATCACGAACGGGCCGTACTGGAAGACGGGTTCGCGGATCGGCCTGCCGCCCAGCAGCAGTACCTCCAGCGCGGGACGGTTGCCGTCCTGGCTGGCGTCGGCGGCGACGGTGATGCGGTCGCCGGGGCCGAAGACCGCCAGCTGACCCTGCTGGATCGGGTGGGCCACCGGCCCCACCGAGCCCCGCCCGGACAGCACGTAGACCAGTGCATTGAAGTCGCGGTTCCACGGCACGTTGAGCTGCGCACCCGGCTCGATGGTGGCGTGCGCCAACGTGATCGGCGTGTGCGTCATGCCGGGTCCGGTCTTGCCGTCGATGTCCCCGGCGATGATGCGCACCAATGCGCCACCGTCGGTGGAGGACAGCAGCCGGGCCTGGGCGCCTTCGATGGCCTGGTAACGCGGGGCGGCGAACTTGTCCTTCTTGGGCAGGTTCACCCACAGCTGGACGCCGTGGAAGAGGCCGCCGCTGTCCACCAGCTCGGCCGGCGGGGTCTCGATGTGCAGGATGCCCGAACCGGCAGTCATCCACTGGGTGGCACCGTCGGTGATCAGGCCGCCACCGCCGTGGGAGTCCTGATGAGCGAAGCGCCCGTCGATCATGTAGGTGACGGTCTCGAAGCCGCGGTGCGGGTGCCAGTCGGTGCCGCGCGGTTCACCGGGCTGGTATTCCACCTCGCCCATCTGATCCATGTGCACGAACGGGTCGAGGTCGCGGGCGCTGACCCCGGCGAAGGCGCGGACGACGGGGAAGCCTTCCCCTTCGTAGCCGCGGAGTCCGGTGGTCACCGACCGGACCGGGCGTTCGGTGTCGGTCGGCGCGGGTTCGGTCAGGCGGGGCAGGGTCAGGGTGTCGGCGGTGATGGCAGGCATGTCCCAGTCAACCGGACTATGGTCCGATTAATTCCCGGTCGATCGTGGCGTGAGCCCGGTGTCCGGACGTTCATCCCTGGTGAAGGTCATGCGCGCCACGTCATTCGCGTCGGCCGCGGCCGAGGTCGAGCGCGCCAGGCTGTCACGGTCCCGGGGTCCCCGTGGGGGAGCGCGTCCCCGAAACGTTCGAGCGCCTCCTGGCCCACGACCTCCCCCGGCAGCAGAGGGACCTGCACCAACGGGACGTCCGGCAGCGCGCGGCGCAGGGCGGCGACGTGCACCTCCTCCAGGGCGCGGCGCTCGGCGAGGAAGTTTCCGGCGTCGGCCGGCGAGCGCTTGTTGACCACGAGCGCCCCCACGGACACGCCGGCGCGGACCAGCTGCTCGTGCAGTTCGACGGTCTCGAGGACGGGTAGCCGCTCGGCTGCGAGGACGATGACGAAGCTGCAGCGCGCGGCGTCCACCAGGGTCTCCCGTAGCACCTCGAACCGCTTGCGGCGGCGCAGCAGGATCCGCCGGATCTCCAGGTCGCGCTCTTCGCGGGGGTCCCGGGGCCTGTCGGTACCCACGGTGCTCTCGCCCGCGGGATCCCGGTCCTCGAGGCCCCGCAGGGCGGCCCCGAACTTCTCCGCCCTGCCGCGGCGGCGCAGCAGCCCCTCCGTCCAGGCGGACATGATCTCGGGCAGCGCCATGAGCCGGGCGGTGTGCCCGGACGGGGCGGTGTCGAAGACGATGAGGTCGTAGTCGGCCGGGCCGGTGTTGACAAGCTCGGCGATCCGCTCCAGCACCGCCGACTCGTGCGTGCCTGGCGAGTCGCGGGCGAGTTCCATGTGCTTGTCGACCTCGGACGCGAGGTGCTCGGGCATGAGCCCCCGGATCGTGGCGCCCACGGCGGCGAGGTGCGCGTCGGCCGTGGCGGCCGGGTCCACCTCGAGGCCGTCGAGGACGCCACCCGTGGAGCCGCCTCCGGGGCCGCCGAGGTCCCAGGCGAGCGGGGTGATCCGGTCCCCGATCGGGCGCTCCCACAGGTGCCCGAGGTTATGGGCCGGGTCGGTCGAGACGACGAGCACCCGCCGGCCGGCGCGGGCCTGGGCGAGAGCGGTGGCGGAGGCGACCGCGGTCTTGCCGACACCCCCTTTGCCGCCGACGAACAGGACCCGGCGCGCGGTGGCGAGGTCTAGCAGCACGAGACGTGCTCCAGGGGCGAGCGTTCCATGCCCATCCGCCGGTGCCACTCGTGGAACCGGTCATAGACCACGGGCAGCAGCTCCACGGTGTAGTAGCTGGCGGGATTCGGCACGCCCAGCGCCTCGGAGAGGACGAGCATCATGAACAGGTCCTCCTCGTCGCGCTGGGCACGGGCGAAGGTGCGCCGGTAAGGGGCTACGTAGAACTCGTGCAGGCCCGCACCGAGTCGGGCCTGCAGGCAGCGCAGCCGGTAGAGAACCGTCACCGGCTCACGGGGAGGACCGCTTCCCCGGCGCCGCGCCCTCCATGACGTCCTCGTCGAGGTCGGGCGGGCTCTTCTTCGCGCGGGACATCACGATCGCGGACTCGAAGATGACCCACACCGCGGCGATGAGGATGATGACGTCGAGCACGAGCAGCAGCCAGTTCTCGGCTGCCCAGAACTCACCCATCTGGACGATCAGGGCGTAGACCGACATCACGAGCAGGAACACCAGCGGGACCAGAACCGGGAGCACGGGGCGGCCCTTGCGCAGCAGGATCACGGCGATGATCGACAGGGTGAGGCCGGCCAGCAGCTGGTTGGTGGTGCCGAACAGCGGCCAGATGAGCATTCCGCCCGATCCGTCCCCGCCTGCGCCGAAGGTGAGGCCCATGGCTACGGCGAGGACGATCACGGTGGCCAGGGCCTTGTTGAGGGAGAAGCCGATGATGTGGGCCGCCTCCTGCACCACGAACCGCTGCAGGCGGATGCCGGTGTCCATGGTGGTGGCCGCGAAGAGGATGGCCATGGTCGCCAGGATGGTGGCGCTGAGCCCGTCGGGGATGCCCAGGCCCTGGTTGACGATGGCGGCGCCGCCCTCGATGAACGCGGACACCCCGCCCTGGCCGAACGCGGAGTAGACGGCCTCCCAGTCGGCGATGGTCCGGAACCCGGCGGTGGTCGCGATGATCGCGCCCAGCGCGAGGAGCCCCTCGCCGACCGCACCGAAGTAGCCGACGAAGCGGGCGTCCGGCTCCTTGTCCAGTTGCTTGGAGGACGTGCCCGACGCCACGATCCCGTGGAACCCGGAGATCGCACCGCAGGCGATCGTCACGAACAGCAGCGGCACGATGCTGGGCGTGCCCTCGGGCAGGGAGTCGTTGAACGCGGGCGCCACCACGGTCGGAGCGGAGATCAGCACCGCCCCGTAGAGGATGCCCAGGGCGATGAACAACTGCAGACCGTTGATGTAGTCGCGCGGTTGCAGCAGCAACCAGACGGGAAGCACCGAGGCCACGCCGGCGTAGAGGAAGAGCACCACGATCCAGAACGCGTTCGCCGACAGTCCGAGGACCGTCTCCGGCAGCACCACCGGGAAGCGGTCGCCGACCAGGATCAGGGCGTAGAGGGCGGCGACGCCGATGACGGACACGAGGGGCAGGCTCCACTTGAGCCGGTAGATGGCCTGACCGATGAGCAACGCGACGACGATGGCGCCCCAGGTGGGGATCACCGCGGTGGGCGTGTTGACGAGGAGCCCGGATATGACCACGGCGAACGCGGCGTTGACCATGAGCAGGACCAGGAAGATCACGACGAGGAACAGGTTGCGACCGCGGTGGCCGATGTACTGCCCGGACAGCGACCCGATGGACTTGCCCTTGTGCCGGCTGGAGGCCCACAGGGCGCCGAGGTCGTGGACGCCGGCGAAGAAGACGGTGCCGATGGTCACCCACAGGAAGGCCGGCACCCACCCCCAGATCACGGCGATCGCGGGCCCCACGATGGGTGCCGCGCCCGCGACGGAGGTGAAGTGGTGGCCCCACAGCACGTACTTGTTGGTGGGCACGTAGTCCACGCCGTCATCGAGCTCGTGGGCGGGGGTGACGAAGGAGTCCTGGAGCTTGTAGACGCGGCGGGCCAGGAATCTCGAGTACAGCACGTACCCGAGGACCATCATGGCCACGCCGACCACGGCGAGGACGACGGAGTTCATGTCGCTCCGATCTGGGTGCAGGGGGTGTAAGTCTGAGACACCATGCTACCGCCGTGTGAACTAGATCACATGGGGGTGCCTATGTGCCGCTCGGACCGAGAACGGACTGATTCGGATCAATTCCCGCGCCCGGCCAGCACCCGCACGTTGTAGGCCACGTCTCGGCTCTCCTTGTCGGCGATCCACCGCACCAGCCGGTCGATCGTCTCGGTGGTGTGCAGGTAGTAGGAGCCCAGCACCCCGGCCCACGCGTCGTGCACGGCGATGTCGTCGGGGCGCCGTTTCGTGTGCGCGTCGAGCTGGTTGGCGAACGACCAGGCCAGGTTGCGGAAGACGCGCAACAGCAGGTTCAGCGCGCGGTCCTGGCACGGCACCAGCCGGCGCAGCACCGTGACGCGCGGCGAGAGTTGCCCGGCGGTGTCCAGGAATATCGACACCTCGTCGGCCAGCAGCATGTTGATCCGGTCGAAGTCGTCTTCGAGCGACGCCAGATTCCCCTCGGCGGCCAGCATCGCCGCGATGCCCAGGTCCAGATTCACGTGGGAGTTCACCGCGGTCAGCATGTGCTGCAACAGGATCGGCGCGTCGTGTTCGTGGCCGTCGAACGACCACTGCCAGACGTGGCTGGGCGCCTGGTAGTCGCGGGGATGGAAGTACGCGTTGAGCGCGTCGAAGTACCGCTGGGCGAAGATGACGTCGAAGCGCGCCATGCGCGCATTGTCGTCGAAGTAGTCTCCGGCGCGGATCTTCTCGCGGATGGCGACGGTGGCCCGCCGGTACACGGTGGCGAAATATCCGAGGCCCCCGAGGCTCGTG
The DNA here is from genome assembly GCF_010728325.1 of Mycolicibacterium poriferae. The sequence continues at coordinate 693,943 of NZ_AP022570.1, read as the reverse complement.
CCGAATTCGATGGCCCAGTCGATGATCTGGTCGAACCGTGCGATCACGTCGTCGATGGTGCGCGCCTGCTCCAGGTAGGGCAGCTTGGCCGCGGGCAACGCCGACAGGGCCGGGCCCGGCTTCGGCGCCACCGCCGACGGTTCCACCGACTCGCGCCGCCGCATTCTCTCCAGCGTCCAGGCGCCCCGCTCGGTCAGCAGCGACGCGTCGACGGCGGCCGTCTCCTCCGGTGCCGGCGCCAGAGTGGCCAGGATGTCCTCGGTGCGCACCCGCGTTAGCTCCGCGGCCCCGACCGCGGCGGTGTACACCGCCTTCAGGCCCGCGGCCACCTCGGCCAGCCCGTCGAGGCCCGGGGTCGACTCGTCGAGGGCCGCGTCCACCAGGCCGCAGAGCTCCCTCAATGCGGCCTCGGTGTCGCCGCGCACGGCCTGCACCCCGTCGCCGTTCATCTGCACTCCCCCCGGCCGGCCAGTCTTCGTCGTTCTATCACGCCCCGGACATAACCGCGCCGGGCGCCGCGATTTCGGCAAACAGTTTCGCCGTACGGGAAGCAGACCGCACCGCAGGCTGCGATGATGCTGCGGTGACCAGCCAGGGGGCGGGACATCAACCGCAACACCAGGCGGTCACCGATTTCGTGACGGCGGTGCAACGCGGTCCTGCCGCACTGGTTTTCGACGGCGAGGCCGGTATCGGCAAAACAACCGCCTGGCTGGCCGCGATCGCCGCGGTCCGGCAGAGCGGGTTCCGGGTTCTGACGGCACGTGTCGGTCAGGCCGAGTCGGTGCTGGCCTATGCGGCGGTGGCGGACCTGCTCGCCGACGTGGACGCCGCGGTGATCGCGCAGCTGCCCGATCTGCAGCGGCTCGCGATCGACCGGGTGCTGTTCCGCGCCGGGGGCGACGGGCCCGTGACCGACCAGCGGGTGACCGCGGCCGCGTTCGCCACACTCGTCGAAGCGGCGGCCGCGACCGCGCCGACCATCCTGGCCATCGACGACACCCAGTGGTTGGACCCGTCGAGCCGGGCGGTGCTGGCATTCGCCACCCGCCGGCTGCGGGGCCGCGTCGGCGTGCTGGCCACCGAGCGCCGCGACACCGACGGGCTGACCGCCACGGCATGGCTGGATCTGTCGCTGCCCGACGACGTGACGCGGATGCGCTTGCAGCCGTTGTCGATCGGCGCCTTGCACAGCGTGCTGGTCGACCGGTTCGGCCACGGATTCCCGCGCGCCGAACTGGTCCGCATCGCCGAGATCAGTGGCGGCAATCCGTTCTATGCGATCGAGCTCGCCCGTGTGCTCGACGGCAGCCGGGAGCCTGCCGCCCAACCGGCCCTGCCCCCGACGCTGGCCGAGGTGGTGCGCGAACGAACGGGCCGCTACCGCGGTGACACCGCCGACGTGCTCCTGACGCTGTCGTGTGTGTCGGCCGCGACGGTGGATCTGCTGGCCCGCGCGGCCGGTGCCACGGCCGGACGCATCGTCGAGCTGCTCGAGGACGTCGAAACCGACGGTGTGGTCGCCATCGACGGCAACCGCGTCGTTTTCACCCATCCGCTGCTGGCCCGCGGCACCTACGCCGAGGCCACCCCGGCGCGACGGCGTGCGGCGCACCGTGCGCTGGCCGCCGTCGAGCAGGCACCGGAGCTGCGCGCCCGCCACCTCGCGCTGGCAGCCACCACCTCCGATGAGGCCACCCTGGCGGAGCTCGACGCCGCCGCGCAGAGCGCCCGCGAGCGTGGCGCCCCGGCGGCCGCGGCCGAACTGCTCGAGCTCGCGATCGGGCTGGGCGGGGACAAACCGATGCGCCGGGTGCGCGCCGCCGGCGACCACTTCCAGGCCGGCGACGCCGCCCGCGCCCGCGCCCTGCTCGACGACGCACTCGAGCAGCTGCGACCGGGGTGGCTGCGCGCGATCGCGTTGAATCTGCTTGCCGCGGTGCATATCTACGACAATCACTTCACCCGCGCCGCCGAGCTGCTCAACCAGGCCGTCGAGGACGCCGCCGACGCACCGCCGGTGCTGGTGCAGACGCTGATGTCGCTGACGTTCGCGCGGGGCATGGGCGCCTTTGCCGACGGGACCGACGACACCGGGTGGGTGGAGGAGATGATGGCCACCGCGCGCCGCGCCGTGTCGGTCGCCGAAGAACTCGGGGTGCCGTCGCTGATCTCGCAGGCGCAGACGATGTGGGTGCACACGGCATTCATCCACGGCCACGGCGTCGACGAGGAGGCGCTGCAGCGCGCGCTGGCCCTCGAGGAGCCCGACGACGACGTGCCGTCACCGTCGCGGGCCGGCTTCGTGCAGGCGCTGCTGTCGGCCTGGACCGGCGACCTGGACGCCGCGCGCACGCAGATCGACGCTGTGCGCCGGCACTGCCTGCAGCGCGGCGATGACCGCAACATGATGGCCGTCGAGTCGTACAGCGCGCTGATCGCGCTGTGGAGCGGGGATCTGGGGCAGGCCGCGCTGCAGGCCGAGGAGGCGGTGCACCGGGCCCAGCAGCTCGGCGGTGAACACGTCGACGTCATCCCGTTGACGGTGCGCGCCGCGGTGGCCGCCTACCGGGGGCAGCAGGCGGCGGCCGAGGCGGATTGCGCCGCCGTGTTGGAAGCCGTGCAGAAGTCGGGTTCGGTGCGGATGGCCGACTGGGCGCTCATGACGGCCGGGTTCCTCGCGGTGTCCCGCCGCGACTTCGACGCGGCGATCGAGGCGCTGCAACCCCTGGTCGACCGGTTGCCACTGGTGCCGGGCATCGAGCTGATGCAGGGCTGGTTCCTGCCGGACGCCGCCGAGGCGTTGGTGTCGCTGAACCGCCTCGACGAGGCCGAGCAGCTCTGCGCTCTGCTGCTGTCGCAGGGACAGCAGTTCGACCGGGCATGGATGCTGGCCGCCGGCAACCGGTGCCGCGCGATGGTCCTGGCCGCGCGGGGGTCGCTCGACGCCGCGCTGGATTGCGCGCGCGCAGCGATGGCTGCGCACGATCGCGTGCCGATGCCGTTCGAACGGGCCCGCACGCAGCTGCTGCTGGGTCAGCTGCAGCGGCGACAGAAAGCCAAGGAGGCGGCGTCGGCGACGCTGGCCGAGGCATTGGTCTGCTTCGAGGCCATGGGTGCGCAGCTGTGGGTCGAGCGGGTGCGCCACGAGTTGGCCCGCACCAACGTCAGACGGTCCGCGGCGGCGCAGCTGTCCCCCACCGAGCAGCGGGTCGCCGAGCTCGCCGCCACCGGGATGACCAACCGCGACATCGCGTCGGCGTTGTTCATCAGCCCGAAGACGGTGGAGTCCAACCTCAGTCGGGTGTACCGCAAGCTGGGCATCCGCTCCCGCGCCGAGCTCGGCCGTCGCATCGACGACGTCCGCTAGCGTTTCGCGGGTTCGACCAGCATCGGCCGGTTCGACCGTCGGCGCAGCACCCGTAGCGCGGCGCGCGCCATCGCGCTGGTCGGTTCCAGCGTGCCGGCGTCGGTCAGCCGGAACGGCGGCCGCGCCACGTCGCGGCCCAATCTCCAGCGCAGCCGGTCGAGTTGGCGGAACGGCCACAGCACCCACGGCTCTTCGAGCGGGTGCACGTCGCAGCGTGGCTGGTCGGAGCCCAGCGCGTCGAGGATGCCGTTGACGGCGGCCCGCGCGGCTTCGTTGGCGCCCTCCATGGTGGCCAGGTCGGTGTGGGTGCGCACGAAATCGGCGGCAAGGAAAAGGTTTTCGATGGCGGTGCGCGCGCCTGGGCGGTTGGCCCACGACCCGGCGGTGTTGATCAGCAACGGTTCGGCGTTGGTGGCCTCACCGGGGTTGGGGAACTCGATCGCCGGGTCCAGGAACCACGTCACGACGTTGGACTCGGTCAGTGAGCCGTCGTCGATGTGGTCGACCAGCTGCGCCCACACCTCCTGCCTGATCTCGTCCTTGGTGCACGCTTTGGCGACCTTGCCGGTGACCCGCCCGGGCACATCCCACGCCGAGACGTCGACCGACAGGATGCCCTCGACGCGCCCGTCGCCGCGCTGTTCCAGATCCACCGCCGGCCAGAACTGGCGTTGCGAGATCGCGGTCAGCGCCCATTCGGAGTCGATGAAGATGGCGTGGCCGTGCTCGAGCGGCACGTCGGTGTCCAGGTAGAACATCACGCCGGTCATCCAGTCCCAGCGCAGCCCGAACATGCGTGCCAGCGCCGGGTCGGCCGCGCGCATCGCCGGGGACACCAGCTCGCGCAGGCGCTCCACCGGCAGCGCGGCGAGGTAGTAGTCGGCGACGACCTCCTCGGGGCCGTCGGCGGTGGTCACGGTGACGCCGGTCAGTCGGCGGCCTCGGCAGTGGATGCCGGAGACGTCGCAACCCGGCCGTAGCGTGACCCCCAGGCCACGCAGATGCTCGAGCCACGGATCGATCCACACTTCGCTGGTGGGTGCGTCGAGCACGTTGTCGACGCGGCTGTTGAGTTGCAGCATGTCGTAGATCAGCTGGGACAGGATCGACCCGCCGGTGCGCGCGGACATGTCCTCGGCCTTGGCCGCCACCAGCGTGCGGGTCATGCCGGTGGCCAGGAACTTCTGGTAGGCCGGTGACTTCCCCTCGGCGGCAACGAAATCCCACCAACTCATCGCCTCGAACTGATGCAGGCGGCGTTCGTCGCAGGACGCCATGAACGTCAGGATGCGGTCGACGAAGAACGCGAACTCCGGCAGCGGGACACCGGCGTCGAACACGATCTCCCGCAGGCCGCGCAACCCGGTGACGAGCTCGTCGAAGGAGCGGGGGATGCCCAGCGGGGTGACGATCTCCGAGCGCCCGCCGCCCTGGGCCATCAGCACCTCACTGCACCGGGTCAGGTGGTCGTAGACCGTGCCGGTGCCGCTGGGGATTCGCTTCATGGTGTCGGTGACGTGGCGGTAGAAGCCGGGGAAGAACCGGAAGCCGTGTTCGCCGGGCAGATCCACCCGGCCGTCGGTCCCCGACCCCGGCACGGGCATCGACCGCGCCTTCCCGCCGAAGGCGCCGCGCGTCTCGTACACCGTCACGTCGAACCCGCGTTCGGCCAGCTCATGTGCCGCGCTCAGTCCGCCGATGCCCCCACCCAGGACGGCCACTGTCGTCACCGACCAACCCTAACCAGCGTGGCGCGGCGCCGCTGGCTGTGTTTGGGAACTGACGTGAGAGGTAATTCGTCCGCCGACAGTCAGCATCCGTACAACGAATCTGGAGCAACCGTGATCATCCTGGGCATCATCCTTCTGCTGATCGGCTACTTCACCAGCCTGTCGATCCTGACCACCATCGGCGGCATTCTCGTCGTCGTCGGCGTGGTGCTGTGGATCCTCGGCGCCGTCGGCAAGCCGGTCGGTGGCCGAAAAGTCTGGTTCTGACCCAGCCGAGAGCACTCCGGTAGCCGACCTCCTCGCCGGGTACCCCCGGCAGGAAGGAGGCGATGACGATTTCCGGAGCGCACGCAACACCACCCGAGAACACAGAGCAGTGGGAGGTCGTGGCCGCCACACTGCTCGACCGCGGCGACCCCGCCCAAGGCGTCGATGAGGTCACTGTGACCCGAGGCGCTGAGGAGGAGGCCCGTCGTGTCTTCGCCGACACGACGGGCCGGGCCGCCGAGGCCGGATACGACTTCGTGACGCTGCGATGCGACGGCCGCGACGCCGAGAAATGGCCGCAGGCGACCGGCTGGACCGTCTGACCCAGCGTCGCTGGTCTGAGCTTTGGCCGGGCCCGTCCAATCCCTGGCCGCGAACGTGCATTCCCTGTAGCGGATTTCGAGTTTTCACTACCGAGGCAGCACGCTCGCGGACACTGCTCCTCGTGGCCCGGCCGTGCCTGACGACCTGACCCGGCGCCGCCCGTCTAACCCAGTACCGCCAGCGCCGCCGCCCGCGCCTCCGCAGCGCTTCCCGTCGCCAACACCGCCGCAGCCGCCTCGGAACACTGCTTCAGCGTGACCTGGGCGAGCTTGGCGCCCACCCCGCGCACCGCCGCCGCAGCCGCGGACAACGACGTCACACCCATCCCGGTCAGCACGCAGGCCAGCAGCGGATCGGCGGCGGCCTCCCCGCACACCCCCACCGGCTTACCGGCCGCCTGACCCGCGCGGATCGTCATCGCCACCAGCGCCAGCACGGCCGGCTGCCACGGATCGGTCAGTGTGGCCAGATCGGCCGACATCCGGTCGGCGGCCATCGTGTACTGCGCCAGGTCGTTGGTGCCGATGGACAGGAAGTCGACGTGCTCGAGGATCTTCTCGGCCAGCAGCGCGGCCGCGGGCACCTCGATCATCACCCCCGGCGTCAGACCCCGTTCCCGGCACTTCGCGGCGAATCGTTCCGCCTCGTCGGCGGTGGCGATCATCGGGGCCATCACCCACGGCTGGTTCCCGGTGCGGCCGGCCGCCTCGGCGATCGCGTCGAGTTGATGAGCCAGCAGGTTCGGGTTGTTCTCGGCGATGCGGATACCGCGCACCCCGAGCGCCGGGTTGGCCTCGTCGGGGTGCCCGGCGAACTTCAGCGGTTTGTCCGAGCCGGCGTCGAGGGTGCGCACCACGACCTTCTTGCCGTCGAACGCCTCGAGCACCTCGGCGTAGATGGTGGCCTGTTCGTCGACGGTCGGCTCGGCGTCGGTGTTGAGGAAGCACAGCTCGGTGCGGAACAGCCCGACACCCTCGGCCGGGGTCTCCCGCGCTGAGCGCGCGGCCGCGCCGTCCTGCACGTTGGCCAGCACCGCGACGGCGTGCCCGTCGGCGGTGGCACCCGGGCCGGACCAGTTGGCGGCCTCGGCGGCGGCCCGTTCTGCCGCGGCGACCGCGTCGCGCGCCGCAGCTTCCTCCGGGGCGACGGTCACGGTGCCCAGCGTGCCGTCGACCATGACCATCGTCCCGGAGGCGACGTCGTCGAGGCCGGTGACCGCGACGACGCACGGGATGCCGAGCTGGCGGGCGATGATGGCGGTGTGGCTGGTCGGCCCGCCCAGCGTGGTAGCCAGCGCGACGACCAGCGTCGGGTCCAGGCCAGCGGTGTCGGCCGGGGCGAGGTCTTCGGCGCACAGGATCGACGGCTCGTCGGGCACCGGCACGCCGGGTTCGGGCAGGCCTTTGAGCTGAGCGACGACGCGGGAGCGGATGTCGCGCAGGTCGGTGACCCGCTCGGCCATCAACCCACCCATCTTGGTGAACATCTCCACGAACTGGTCGATCGCGGCGTTGACCGCGCCGACCGCCGGCGCGCCGTCTTTGATGCGCTTCTCGGCCGCACCCAGCCAGCCGCGGTCCTGGGCCAGCGTGGCCGTTGCGGCCAGCACCTCCGAGGCAGCGCCGCTGGCGTTGCCGGCGCGTTCGCGCAGCCGGGCGGCGACAGTGGCGGCGGCGTCGGTGAAGCGCTGCACCTCGTCGGCGCGCTCCCCCTCGGCGAGCTCGGCGGTGGTGTCGGCGCTCAGATCCGGCGGCGTACCGGGGCGGATCACCGGGGCGTACTGGACTCCGGCGACGACGGGCACCCCGTGCAGGACGGTGCCGGCCGCGGTCGGTGATGTAGGCGAAGACGTCGCAGTCATGTGAACCAGGTTACAAGAAAGCGTTGACAAGTCAACATGTTCAGGAGTAAAACCAAAGATATCCACAGCCAAACGGATCGATTACCACATAAACGGAGCTCCATGTACCCCGAGGAACGGCAGCAGGCGATCGCGTCGCTGGTGATGGCCAAGGGCCGCGCCTCGGTCACCGAGCTGGCGCAGGCCTACGAGGTCACCACCGAGACTGTGCGCCGCGACCTTGCCGTCCTGGACAAGGCGGGTGTCGTCCGGCGTGTGCACGGCGGCGCCGTCCCGGTCCGCGCGCTGCACCTCGTCGAGCCGGGCGTCGGGGAACGCGACGTCACCCGCGCCGAATACAAGGACGCCATCGCCGCGGCCGCCGCCGAGTTCTTCCCGCTGTCCGGGGCGAGCGTGCTGCTCGACGCCGGCACCACCACCATGCGGATCGCCGCGCAGGTGCCCACCGACCGGTCCCTGGTCGTGGTCACCAATTCGGTGCCGATCGCCGCGCGGCTGGCCACCATGCCGACCGTGTCGCTGCAGCTGCTGGGCGGACGGGTGCGCGGGGTCACGCAGGCCGCCGTCGGCGAGCAGGCGCTGCGCGTACTGGACACGCTGCGCGTCGACATCGCGTTCCTCGGCACCAACGGCATCAGCGTGCGCCACGGGTTGTCCACTCCCGACAGCGACGAGGCCGCCGTCAAGCGGGCCATGGTGCGCGCCGCCAACTACGTGGTCGTCGCCGCCGACTCATCGAAGGTGGGCCGCGAGGATTTCGTCAGCTTCGCCCCCATCTCGTGTGTGGACACCCTCATCACCGATCCCGAGATCAGCGCCGAGGCCAGCCGGGAGCTGACCGAACAGGGCGTCGAAGTCATCTGCGCAGGAGGAACTCCGTGATCGTCACCGTCACCCCCAACCCGAGCATCGACCGCACGGTCACGCTGCCCGCGCAGCTGACCCGCGGCGCCGTGCACCGGGTCACCTCGGTCACCAACCAGGCCGGCGGCAAGGGCGTCAACGTCGCCCGCGCACTGACCCTGGCCGGCGTCGACACGCTGGCCGTGCTGCCCGCCGTGGCCAACGACCCCCTGACCACCGCGCTGCAGGCCATCGCCGTCCCGTTCCAAGTGGTGCCGACGCTGGAGCCGGCGCGCATCAACCTGACGATCACCGAACCCGACGGCACCACCACAAAGGTCAACGAGCCGGGGGCGACGCTGGACGCGGCGACCGTGACCGCGCTGACCGACGCCGTGCTGGCCGCCGCCGACGCCGCGGACTGGGTGGTGATGTCGGGGTCGCTGCCGCCGGGGATGCCGGTCTCCTGGTACGGCGACGTCGTCGCCCAGCTCGCGGGACACCGCTGCCGCATCGCCGTCGACACCTCCGACGCGCCGCTGGCCGCGCTGTGCGCGTCGCTGGACCGCGGCGCCCCGGACCTGATCAAACCCAACGGCGAGGAGCTGGCCAGCGTGCTGGGCCTGCCCGCGGAATCGCTGGAAGCCGCTGTCGCCCAGGGTGATCCGGAGCCGGTGGTGGCGGCGGCCCGCCAGCTGATCGACCGCGGGATCGGCGCGGTGCTGGCCACCCTCGGCGCGGCCGGCGCGGTGCTGGTCGACCGCAACGGCGCCTGGCTGGCCACCCCGCCGCCCATCACGCCGCGCAGCACCGTCGGCGCCGGTGACTCGTCGCTGGCCGGGTACGTGCGCGCCGAGGTCGGTGGCGCCGTCCCGCCGCAGCGGCTGCAGATGGCCGTCGCCTACGGCAGCGCCGCCGCCGCCCTGCCGGGCACCACGTTGCCCACCCCCGCCCAGGTGGACCTGAATGCCGTTCAGGTCGCGCCGATCTCACCGATTCCCGCCACCCGCTGACCCCGAGAGACGAGAGTAGTTCCCATGACCAGCTCCACCACCTCACCGCCGATCATCACCCGTGATCTGGTGCTGCTCGACACCGACGTCGAGGGCGACAAACAGGCCGCGATCGCCAAGCTCGTCGGCGCGCTGGCCGACGCCGGGCGCACCTCCGACCCCGACGGCCTGATCGGCGCCGCGATGGCCCGCGAGGAGCAGTCGGCCACCGGGCTCCCCGGCGGCATCGCGATCCCGCACTGCCGCTCCCCCTACGTCGACACCCCGACCATCGGCTTCGCCCGGCTGTCCCCCAAGGTCGACTTCGGCGCCCCGGACGGCCCGGCCGATCTGGCGTTCCTGATCGCCGCACCCGAGTCGGGCGGCCAGGACCACATGAAGCTGCTGACTGCGCTGGCGCGGGCGTTGGTGCGCAAGGACTTCGTCGAGTCGCTGCGCAATGCAGGCAGCGCCGACGAGGTGGTCGAACTGGTCGACGGTGTCGTGAATCCGAAGCCGGCGGCTGATGCCGCACCCGCTGCCGCCGACAAGCCCGCCGAGGAGAAGCGGGCCAAGCACCTGGTCGCGATCACCGCGTGCCCGACCGGCATCGCACACACCTACATGGCCGCCGACGCGCTGGCCGCCGCGGCCAAGGAGGCCGGGGTCGAGCTGACCGTCGAGACTCAGGGCTCCTCGGGCAGCACCCCGCTTCCCGCCGAGACCATCGCCAACGCCGACGCCGTCATCTTCGCCACCGACGTCGGGGTCAAGGACAAGGGCCGCTTCGCCGGCAAGCCCGTCGTCGCCTCCGGCGTCAAGCGCGCCATCAACGAGCCGGCCAAGATGGTCGCCGAAGCCGTTGCCGCCGCGGACAATCCGAACGCCGCCAAGGTCGAGGGCTCCGGCGCCGACGCCGGCACCGCCGGGGCGCCCGCCGGTAAGGTCGGCTGGGGCACCCGCACCCGCCAGATCCTGTTGACCGGTGTCAGCTACATGATCCCGTTCGTCGCCGCGGGCGGTCTGCTGATCGCGCTGGGCTTCCTGTTCGGCGGTTACGAGATCGCCGACACCGGCAACGACATCGCGCTGAACAACTCGCTGACCGACCTGCCTCCAGGTGGGTTCCTGCAATACCTGGGCGCGGTGCTGTTCGCGCTCGGCGGGCTGGCGTTCGGCTTCCTGGTGCCCGCGCTGGCCGGCTACATCTCCTTCGCGATCGCCGACCGGCCCGGTATCGCACCGGGTTTCACCGCCGGTGCACTCGCGGTGTTCATCGGCGGCGGCTTCATCGGCGGCATCGTCGGCGGTGTGATCGCCGGTTTCGCGGCGCTGTGGATCAGCAATCTCAAGGTGCCGCAATGGTTCCGGGGTCTGATGCCGGTGGTGATCGTGCCGCTGTTCGCCTCGCTGGCCGTCGGTCTGATCATGTTCTTCTTCGTCGGACGCCCGCTGGCCTGGGTGAACACCAGCCTCACCGACTGGCTCAACGGCCTGTCCGGCACGTCGGCGATCTTCCTGGGCATCATCCTCGGTCTGATGATGTGCTTCGACCTGGGCGGCCCGGTGAACAAGGCGGCCTACGCGTTCGCCACCGCCGGTCTGGCCGCCTCCACCACCGCGTCGTTCGAGATCATGGCCGCGGTGATGTCGGCGGGCATGGTGCCGCCGCTGGCGATGGCGTTGGCCACCGTGTTGCGGCCCAAGCTGTTCAGCGAGCCGGAGCGGGAGAACGGCCGCGCGGCCTGGCTGCTGGGTGCGTCGTTCATCTCCGAGGGCGCCATCCCGTTCGCCGCGGCCGACCCGCTGCGGGTGATCCCGTCGATGATGATCGGTGGCGCGGTCACCGGTGGTCTGTCGATGGCGTTCGGCGCCACCTCGCGCGCCCCGCACGGCGGCATCTTCGTGCTGTTCGCCATCGAGAACAAGATCGGCTTCGTCATCGCGATCCTGGCCGGCATGGCCGCCGCCGCGGCCTCGGTGATTGTTGCCAAGCAATTCATCAAGCCCGCCGACAAGTCCGAGTCTGAACTCGTCAACGCCTGATCCACCCGACCTCGTGTCACCGTTTTCACCAACACAAAGTTTCACCAACACGAAGGAGAATCCATGCCCAGCAAGAACGTCGTCGTCGGTTCGGCCATCGGCCTGCACGCCCGCCCCGCCGCGATCATCGCCGAGGCCGTCGTCAACGCCGGAGTGCCGGTCACGCTGTCGATGGACGGCGGTGAGCCCGTCGATGCCGGCTCGGCGTTGATGATCATGACGCTGGGCGCCGGCAAGGGCGCCGAGGTCACCGTGGAATCCGAGGACGAGGGCGCCATGAACACCGTCGCCGACCTGGTCGAGAAGGACCTCGACGCGTAGGGGGCGCGCGGCCGTCATCACACTGGGCGGCGAAGAAAGCGGAAGGACCCCCGGCGCGGGCCCCATAGGATTTCCTGGTGCCTACGCCACGTACCCTCAACACCGGCTTCTCTGCCACACTCAGCTGGGTGGCGAGTTTGCTGGTGGCGCACCAGAGCAGTGGGCGCCGGTCGGGTGAATCGGGGGGTGACGCCGCGTGCGCCGAATAGGTGCGCTGGTTGCCGCGCTGGCCATGGTCCTGTTGCTGGCTCCACCTGCGGGTGCGATCGAACCGCCCGTCATCGATGCCGGGGCGGTGCCGCCTGACGAAACAGGCCCGGACCAACCCATGGAGCAGCGCCGCATCTGTGCCGCTCCGACGGTGTTCCCGGACTCGAACTTCGCCGACCAGCCATGGGCCAATGACTACCTGCGACTGGCCGAGGCGCAGAAGTTCGCTACCGGCGCCGGTGTCACGGTCGCGGTCATCGACACCGGCGTGAACGGCTCCCCACGGGTACCGGCCGAACCCGGCGGAGACTTCGTCGACGCGGGCGGAACCGGAATGTCGGACTGCGACGCGCACGGCACACTGACCGCATCGGTCATCGCGGGACGTCCCGCCCCGACCGATGCCTTCGTCGGCGTCGCGCCGGATGCGCGCATCCTGTCGCTGCGCCAGACCTCCGACAGTTTCTCGCCCGTGGGGGCGCGTACCGACCCCAACAACCCCAACACCACCCAGACCGCGGGATCGCTGCGCAGCCTGGCCCGCGCCATCGTGCATGCCGCCAACCTGGGTGCACAGGTCATCAACATCAGCGAAGCCGCGTGTTACAAGCCGACCCGGCGCATCGACGAACGCGTGGTCGGCGCGGCGATCAACTTCGCCGTCAACGTCAAGGGCGCGGTGGTCGTGGCCGCCGCAGGCAACACCGGCGGCGACTGCACCCAGAACCCGCCACCCGATCCTGCCGTCCCCGCCGACCCGCGGGGCTGGCAGCAGGTGCAGTTGATCGTGTCGCCGGCCTGGTACTCACCGCTGGTGCTGACGGTCGGGGCGATCGCCCCCGACGGCCAGCCGAGCGGATTCTCGATGCACGGTCCCTGGGTCGGGGCCGCCGCGCCGGGCGAGAACCTGGTGGCCCTCGGCTACGACGGCAACCCGGTGAACGCGCTGCAAGGGGAGGACGGTCCGATCCCGATCAGCGGCACGTCCTTCTCGGCCGCGTACGTCTCCGGGCTGGCGGCGCTGCTGCGGCAGCGGTTCCCCGAGTACACCCCGGCGCAGATCATCAACCGCATCACCGCGACCGCGCGCCACCCCGGCGGCGGGGTCAACAACGTGGTGGGCGCCGGCGTGATCGATCCGGTAGCGGCGCTCACGTGGGATGTCCCGGCCGGCCCGGAGCGGATTCCGTACCAGGTCAACGAAGTTCCGCCGCCGGCCTATGTGCCGCCGCCCGACCGGGCGCCGATCACCTGGGTGGTCGTCGTCGGTGGTGGGGTGGCTCTGGCGCTGGGGGTCGGGGCGCTGGCACGACGGGCGTTGAGGCGCCGATGAACCGGGTCTTGGCTCTGTTCGGGCTGCGCTTCACCACCGGCCATGCGCTGTGGGCGGCCGTGCTGATCCCGGCGTGTGTGCTGGTGTTCGCGGCGATGGACATGCTGTGGCTGGGCATCACGCTGGCGGTCATCATCGGTCTGGCGGCGGTGGTCACCGTCCGCGGACGCCGGCTCACCGGCTGGGTGGCAGCACTGTTCGCCTGGCGGCGCCGCCACCGTCAACCCCCGGCCACGCCCTCCGAGCCCGCCGTCGGGGCGACGGTCATCCCCGGTGATCACGTCGCGTTGCGCTGGCAGGGTGACCACCTGGTGTCGGCCATCGAGCTTATACCGCGGCCCTTCACTCCCACGGTGATCGTCAACGGGGAGGCGTTCACCGACGACGTCGTGCACACCCGGTTCGTCGAGGAGTTGCTCAGCGCCTACTGCCCGGACCTGGAAGCCGACGTGGTGTCGTCCGGCTATCGCGTCGGGAAGACCGCGCCCGCCGCGCTGGTGGCGCTCTACGAGCAGGTGGTCGGCCCCTACCCGGCTCCGGCGAACCGTCGCACCTGGATCGTGCTGCGCGCCGATCCGGAGCGAACCCGCAGGTCGGCGTTGCGCCGCGACGCCGGGTTATCGGGGCTGGCACAGTATCTGGTGGCGTCGACGACGCGCATCGCCGACCATCTGGCCAGCCACGGTGTCGACGCGCGGCCTGCGCGCAGCTTCGACGACTACGACCGGGCCACCGAGATCAGTTTCGAACGCGAGACATGGTCGATGATCAAGGGGCGCAGCACGTTCACCGCAGCCTATGTCGCGCCGGGCGGTCCGGACGTGTGGTGGTCGGCGCGTGCCGACCACACGTTGACCCGGGTACGGGTCGCCCCCGGCGAGGCACCCACCGCGACGGTCCTGCTGACGACGCTGGCCAATCCGTCGACCCCGCGCGGCTTTTCCTGTCTGTACGGCGGGCAACGCGCGGCGCTGCTCGGCGAGAGCCCCGTGACCGATCGGCACTACGAGTTGCCAGTGGGTTCGGCTGGGGTACTGGTCGGTGAGACCGCGGACCGCTATCCGGTGTACATGCCGTTCGACGACGTCGACGTCAGCATCAATCTCGGTGATGCGCGGTTGTTCACGCAGTTCGTCGTGCGCTCCGCGGCAGCCGGCGCGGTCGTCACGCTGGCGCCGCAGTTCCGCGAGTTCGCCGGCTACATCAACGCACGGGTCGGCCAGGTGCCCAAGGTGGTCTGGCCGAACGCCACCACCTATCTCGGTGCGCATGCCGGGGTGGGGCAGGTGATGTTGCGGCAGAACTACATCGCCACCCCGCGGCACAAGCAGTTGCCGATCCGGCTGATCAATCCGCGTGAGGAGAGCCGGTATCAAATGGTTTTGGAGAGCTGAGAACTCGTGAGGTCGGGGGACGCACATGAGTGGTGAGGAACTGCAGGTCGATCCGCGGGATCTGCACGGCAAGGCCGCCCAGATCGACGCGTTGGCGTGGCCGAGCCAGGCTGCCCAACCGCCGCTGATATCAGCCGACGCTTTGGTCATCGCCAGTGTTGCTGTGACGAACCTTCGCGTGAACGCCGACGGATTGTGGGCTCGGCAGGCGTACGGGCAGAAGGAAGGTGAGCGGTTGGCGCAGACGTTGCGCAATGTCGGCGACGCCTACGCCCAGATCGATCAGATGTCCGGGGAGGACATTGGCGCCACGGTGGGCGGGCCAGCACCGACCGGTCCCGGTGCAACGGTCTATCCGAAACCCGTGGACATCCCGGCACTGCCGTCGCCTGAGGCGATGCCGATCCCCAAGGGCCAGTTAGCCTCTGATCAGGGTTTCATGGACGTCAGCGCGGCCGAGGTCGCACTGGACGCCGGAGACGACGGCGAGTCGTTGCGCGCCGCCGCGGCGATGTGGCGGGCCAACGGGCAGTCGCTGGCGACGTCGGCAGAGGCGTTCGAAGTGAACAGCCTTGACTGGGAGGGTGAGGCCGCCAACGCGGCCTACGGCAAGTTCAACGCCTACCGCGACTGGTTGATCAGCCTTGCTGAGTCGTGGAAGAACCTGGCCGACGAGGCCGACCGGATCGCCTCTGAGCACGACAAGGCGCGCGATGCGCACCAGCCCATCGCCGAGGAGTACAAGCAGCTCGAAGAACAGACCATGGGCAAGCCGCTGACACCACAGGTCATGGCGAACCTCGAGCGCATGGCGGAACTTCAAGCGTCGTCCGAAGAGATCCGGACCTCCTATGCCGCAGGTGCCACGACCCGCCAGTTCGAGCCGGATGACCCGCCGAATCCGGTGGTGTCCGGAACGCCGGTGACGGCGGAGGACCACCGACGTGCCAGACGGCCCGCTCCTGATGCCGCTGATGCGCGTCAGGCGGGTGCCGGCGCCGGTGGTGGACAGCCCGGTGGCGCCGGACAGGCCCCGCCCGAAGGGATGCCCCACGAAGCCCCCGTGTCGCCGATGTCCGCGGCCGAGCAGGCCGGTCAGGCCGCGTCCCAGGGCGCCTCCCAAGGAGGGTCTCCGAGCGGTGGGCAGGGTGGGGCGCCCAGCGGGGGTGCGCCGGGTGGAGTGCCATCGGGAATGCCGGGATTGGGTAAGGGCGATCCGAAGCTGCCCACCGATCCGAGCCTGCGGCCGGCGGCTGCCGGAGGTGGGGGCGGCTCCGGGGGTGGAGCAGGTGGCGGTGGCATGCCGTCGTCGCCGCTGCAGCCGGCGGTGGGGGCCGAAACAGTGGCCCCGACGCCGGTGACTGCGGCGGGTGCCTCGACCACGGCGGCCGGCGGAACCTCAGGTGGCGGGGCGATGGCCGGCGGTGGCATGGGCGGCATGGCTCCGATGATGGGCGGAGCGCGTGGCGGTGAGAGCGGCGACAAGAAGCGCAACCCGCAGTTGTCGGAGGACGAAGAGATCTACACCGAGGAGCGGCCGCACACCGAGCCGGTGATCGGGCATCGGCCGCGGCGCCGCGGTACGGATGAGTCGAAGAGGGAGTCGCAATGATCGACGACATGCACCCCGAGGTGGCGGCTGTGTTGCGGCAGGCGAAGCGGCTGCAGTCGTTGATGGACGAGCAGCTGGACAAGATGGCCAATGAGACCTTCACCGCCTCGGATGACACCGAGACGGTCGAGGTGACGCTCGATGGACATCACTTGCTCAAGGGCGTCTACATCCAGGACGGGCTACTGCGGCTGGGCGCCGAAGTCGTCGAGCAGCGGGTGAACGAAGCGCTGCAGAAGGCCAACGAGGCTGCGTCCGCCTCGATCGACGCCGATCGGGAGCGGATCGACGCGGTGGTTGCCGAGATCACGGCGGAGATGCCGGGCGAGTCGTAGAGGCGTCTCGCGTCAAATCGGTGTCCCGGGTGGTCTCGAGCCTCTCGTAAGCTGGTTTGAGCCATGCCGCGCGTGCTCCGTGCGGCTGATCTGGGAGGAATCGGATGGTCAGGCGTGACAGGGGGCAGTTCAAGTGACGACGCCGCCTCCGGGTCCATGGCCGCCACCGCCGCCCGGGCCTGGTCAGCAGCCTCCCTCGTGGGGTTCGCAGCCTCCGTGGGGACCGCCGCCGCAGCGCGGCGGGAACCGTGCGAAGTGGATTCTGGGCGGGATCGCGCTGGTGGTTGTGGTCGGTCTGACCGTCGTCGCGACGTTGTTGGTGACAAGGGACGGTTCTGGTTCTGGTGAGCCCACCGCATCGGCGCCGCCGAGTAGCTCAGCAGACACGTCGGATATCGCCAGTGCTGATGATCGGGGGCCTGTCGGCGTAATCCTCGAAGAGCCGACCTGTCAGAGTTGGACGACGATCTCCGCCTCGATAGCTCACTCGGCTTCTAACGGCTGGGATCGGCGCGATCCTGCCATCCCAGCCGCGAACTGGACTCCGGAACAGCGCCGGCAATATGGCGCGATGTCGGCAGCATTTCGTGAGGCGTCAGACAAAGCTGCCGCACTCGCCAAGGAAACACCCCACCGTGAAGTTCGGGTGCTCTACGAGCAATTCATCGCATACTCGCGGGAGTACGCTAGTCGAATACCTGACTACGCAGCTGACGATGATCAGTTTGTTCGAGCCTCGAACAGCCTTTCCGCAACGTTGAACGCGATCTGCGACTCGATCACATTCGGTGCGGCCGCGGCAAGGTCTCCTCTAGTCACCGATGGACTTCCGCCGTCCGGAAATATCGCTAAACCTCAGCCAGATGATCCATCGATGTTCCTTGCATCACCGAATCCGCAATGCGCCGAATGGCTCAACGCCACAAAAGAGTTCACTGACAGTACCGCCGCGTGGAGAACTGTTGATCCAAACATTCCAGCACCGGAACTGAGCCCTGAGCAACGGGCAATCAACGATGCTGCGATATCAGTCATGGACGACTTCGCTAGGTACTCGATTCTACTGGGTAGGGCCAGTGACAATCCCGTATGGGCCGATATTTCCGCACTGAGCGCACAGTACCGTTTGGCGTATGCGAGTGCGCTGCCTTCGTATTCACCAGCGGACAACGATCTGCAGATCGTTGCAGCGTCCGCCGCTGGAGCTATAAGTGCGGCGTGCAGAGCCGCTGGGGTTTAAGCGAATGGGGGTCGCGAAGGCCAATGGCGAGTACATCGAAGCGATGACGGTTCCATCTGGCTGGCCGGATGTAGACGAAGACCTTTTACGCGAACGTGCTGCCGCAATGATTTCGGTGGCGACGCAAATTGTTGGCGTTGCAGACTCATGGAAACGTCAGCAATCTGCCATAAGCGGGGGTGGAATATGGGCGGGCGCCGGGGCCGATATAGGGAGTGCGTCGATTCGAGCTCGCATCGAAGAGATTGCAGGCTTATACCTTCACGTGGAAAAGGCCGCCGCATGGTATTCGCTGGCGGCAGACGTGATCTTCGAAGCGAAAGTTCTTATTAATGAGAACTTGACGTCGGCTCAGGAGTATTTCCACACCATCCGTAGCTCTCCAACGCTTACTCCGGCTGAGAAGGAAGATGCGATCCAGACATGGGTGTTGACGCGTAAGGCGCTCAACAGAGCTATTGTCGCCGGAGCGACGACGAACATTCCCCCATTCGCTGCGTGGCATCCGCCTCCGCCGCCAATTCGCACGCCCGCCCCAGCGACTCGGCCGGCCGGCGCGCCAGCGGCGGCGCCCCGCGGAAAGACAGCCGTAGACCATTTCACCCAGTCAGCGCCCTCTGTTAGCCGCGCAAATCCTGGCCCTGCGGTACCGGCCAAACACGGTCTGGACAACTCAGCTTCAGGACCGCCCCCGACGGGTCAGCCGGGCGCAACGGTCAATCCTTTGCGGCCAGGCAACACCGGCAACCCGCCCGCTGGCATGGGTACCGGTGGGAATGCTTCATCTTCAACTGGTGGCGCGTCTTCGTCGATCGGCAGTTCCACACCATCTTCATCAGCGTCGAGCGGCCAGGCATCCAACTCTCCCGCAACTTCTGTAAGTTCCGACGCAGGCGCTAGCGCGGCTGGCGGACCCACTGGGCAACCGGCCAAGTCAGCTCCGGACGGAGGAGCAGCCACAAGATCTAGCACGGCGGGTTCGCCGATCCAGAGCTCGACCAGGCAACCGCCAACGCCACTCGCGTCTCCCGCCTCGGCAACGTCACCGTCACCTGCGTCCGCTCCAACGAGTCAGTCCGCTGCGCCAACCGCCTCAACGAGTGGATCAACCGCGGGCGCAAGTAGCTCTGCCTCCGGAGCCGCCCCCAGCGGCACGGCCCCGGTCGGCGCTGCCCCTGTGGGCGGCTCGACGGCTGCTCCTCCCCCGGTTCCTTTAGGTCCTCCAACAACTCCCGCCCCGGCGGCACCTCCACCCGCCGGCAACGCTCCTGCCGCTGCGGGGCCCGGCGTCGCCCCGATGTCAGCGGCCAGCGCCAGTGGCGCCGCGGCAGCCCCTGCGCCGGTTCCCGTGTCGACTGCCCGCGCGGAGCGCGACGCCATCTTGGCCGCCTCCACTCCGGGGGGACGGCGTAGGACCGGCGACAGCGATCCGCTCCAGCGGGCACGCCACATCGGCGCCGCCCTCAACGTCGGCGTGATGGACTTCGGCTTCTTCTGGGTCACCGGCGTCACCGCCGACGGCACGATCGTCGTCGCCAACTCCTACGGACTGGCCTACATCCCCGACGGGGTGCACTTGCCCGAACACGTGAAGATGGCGACCGCCGACGAGTCGATCGCTCCTGCTGAACGCGCCACCTGGGCGACCTATCCGATCTTGGCTGTCCAGGGTTGGTGCCGCCACCACGACAAGCAGCTGCGCGCCGTCGTCGCCACTGAAGAGCAGTTCGCGAACTTCGATCCCGGGGTCGCGAAGATCATCCTGACCACCGAGGACATTCCCGACGACGGAACAATGAACGGCCACAGCCGGTTAGAGGTCATCGCCCCGGACGCTGCACAGCGCCTCACCTCAATCGCCGACACCGGACTGACCGAATTGCTCCCTCCGGCAGCGACAGATCTCGAACCGCCGGCCGATCAGAGCGCCAAGCTGTGGTTCGACGTTGCGAAGCCCTTGATGAGCACCAGTCCCCAACGCGGCGCAGCGCACCTGCACGCGTTCGTCGCCTACGCCGACCACGCCCAAGAATTGGCGCTGCACCGAGCGCAGACCGCTTCCGAGTCGGATGCACAGCGTCACGCCATCACCGACTGGATCTACTGGCAACACCTCGGCGTCCTCATGAACGACGCCGTCGCCTCGGAGGCACCTGCCTGAGCCGGGCGTGCAGCCGTCATTGTTCCAGTACGGCAAGAACACTGTCGCTTTGGAAGATTCGGCTCGGAGGCACCTGCCTGAGCCGGGCGTGCAGCCGTCATTGTTCCAGTACGGCAAGAACACTGTCGCTTTGGAATCCCGGGGTCGCGAAGATCATCCTGACCACCGAGGACATTCCCGACGACGGAACAATGAACGGCCACAGCCGGTTAGAGGTCATCGCCCCGGACGCTGCACAGCGCCTCACCTCAATCGCCGACACCGGACTGACCGAATTGCTCCCTCCGGCAGCGACAGATCTCGAACCGCCGGCCGATCAGAGCGCCAAGCTGTGGTTCGACGTTGCGAAGCCCTTGATGAGCACCAGTCCCCAACGCGGCGCAGCGCACCTGCACGCGTTCGTCGCCTACGCCGACCACGCCCAAGAATTGGCGCTGCACCGAGCGCAGACCGCTTCCGAGTCGGATGCACAGCGTCACGCCATCACCGACTGGATCTACTGGCAACACCTCGGCGTCCTCATGAACGACGCCGTCGCCTCGGAGGCACCTGCCTGAGCCGGGCGGGCAGCCGTCATTGTTCCAGTACGGCAAGAACACTGTCGCTTTGGAAGATTCGGCTCGGAGGCACCTGCCTGAGCCGGGCGTGCAGCCGTCATTGTTCCAGTACGGCAAGAACACTGTCGCTTTGGAAGATTCGGCCATAGCGGCCCGCTGTCCGCTGCCGAAGGATTCCTTTCTCAACGAGCTTCGCGATCGCAGTATTCGCCGCCTGGTAGGAGACCCCGTACATCGATGCTGCCAGCGATACAGTGATCATCGGGTAACCGATGAGATCGTCGGCGATCCGCCGCGATACCCCCTTCGCGCCTCGCAACGTTTCTCGGAAGCTCTCCCGGAGCGCCAGAAGCTTTTCCACACGGTCAATGACCTCCAACGCCTCAGCATGGATGGCTGCCGCGATAAAGCTCACCCAGTCGTCCCAACGTCCCGTCTGCGAAACACGCAGCAGCCCGTCTTGATACTCGGTGCGGCGTTGCTCCAACCACGGCGCGATATTCAGGACGGGATAGCGCAGGTCCCCAGCAGCCATCAGCTGCAGCACCATGACCAGCCTGCCGAGGCGGCCGTTACCGTCGTGGAAGGGATGCAGCGCCTCGAACTGATAGTGGGCCAACGCAACTCGCACGATCGTCGGCACTGGACTCGGTTCACGAATCCACTCTTGCCATTGCAGCAGACCGTCCAGCAGTCGGTGATCAGCTGGCGGTGGAACGAAACGTGCCGAACTCACGTTGCGATTGCCGACGCCGATAAAGACCTGCGTGGTCCGGACGCTGCCAGCCTGCGGGCCGTCGCTCGGCGTCCCCCGCAGAAGTACGCCCTGCAAACTCTCGAGCATCCGAACAGAGATCGGTTGACCGTCGGCGATCATGTCGTACGCCGATTCCGCAGCAGTGACGTAGTTCCTCACCTCACTGACAGAACTCGTCAAGTCCTCCGCTGCCAGAAAATCGGCTTCGAACACATCGGACAACAGGGCGTAGGTTCCCTCAAGGGCCGACGTGCTCACCGCTTCGCGGCGGGTTGCCGGACGTGCGAGCAAAACCGGGTTCGGTAACAACGCTGCCGACTGATCAGCGCGAGCCATCGCTGCGGCAGCGTCGATGACGACTGAATAGGTGTCTGCGGCCAGTTCAACCGTCTCCGGAAGTGGGTTCGGCACGTAAGCGACGTACTCGTACTCCTTCCCGATCCGCGGATCATGACCCTTGATAGGCGCCAACCGGCCGATCGGGCTATCACGGAGAGAATCGATGTCCACTGCACGAACCCCGAAGCGTCAACCTTGAAATTCCTAACTCCAATTTCAAGGTTATCCTCTTAACCTTGAAATTGGTACCCGAGACTTCACGGGAGGAACCTCAACCTTGAAATTGCATCGACAGCTTTCCAGGTTGTCATCGGAGCCACACACCAACGTTGGGTTCTTCTTCCTGACTTCCCGGCGCCGGCCGTCGAGTCCTTCGGCGCGGCTCCGTGGTGGGTCAGAAGCAGACATGTGGAGAGCCGCCGGGTGGTTGGTGCGGCCCGCGCTCTCACGCTAGATGGTGATTCTGGCAACGACAGCGAGGGTCAAGTGTAGGGAATTCCCTATATACCAAACGTCGCCGACGGCGATAGCGTCGAAGGCCAGCGCATTCGCAGCAAGTTTTCAGGCGGCCTGCTCGGCAGGCGATTCAAGGGGGTCACAGGTGGGTTCGACCGGCAAACATCGGCTGCAGACACCGCACGAAGGTGCCCACCGCCGCGTACAGGTGCGGGCCCACTCCCAGAACATCGGCCGGGTCGGCGGGCTGGCCGCCGCACTCGGTGTGGGGGCTGTGTTGTTCGCCGCGCCCTGGACCGCGGCCGCTGACTCCGACGAGTCCTCATCATCGAGCAGCAGCGCCAGTTCTTCAGCATCATCGTCCTCGTCGTCGACTCCCTCAGGCAGCAGCTCCGACGATTCAAGTTCTTCGGGCCAGCGATCGTCGGGTGCCGACACCGACACCGACACCGACACCGACACGGATGACGATGACGACGATTTCGACGCGGAGGCCGACGAGCTCGATGACGCCGACGACGAGCTCAACGCTGACGTCGACGAGACCGACGACGCGGCCGACGACAAGGACGTTGAGGAAGACCTGGCCGGCGAACTCGATGACGACATTGCCGAAGTGGACGTTGCCGACGTGGCCGCTGATGCCGGCGGTCTAGACAATGACGTCGGCATCGACGAAGCCCCCGCTCCACAGACGCCGGCACCGCCCAGCGAGAGCCCCATCTTGCCGGTAGCGGTGAGTACCGAATCGTCTCGACGTTCCGTGCTCACCCCCACGGCGGCCGCCACGGCGCAGTCCGCTGCCGCTGCGCCGGTAGACGACACCGCTGAGGCCCCGCCCGCGCCGACCGTGGCGTTCCAATACGCTCCTGGCACCTTCACCCAGGTCGCCACCACCCTGGTCTCGCAGCAGGTCGCCGCAATGACCGAACCCGCTCCGGCGTCGGCGCAGACCTCCGCGCTGGTGGGTGTGCTCAGCTGGATCGGCCAACAGATCGGGGTGTCCTTCGCCGACTTCAGCGTTTCGATCAACGGCACCACGATTATTCAACAAGGAACCGCCGTCGCGATCTCCGACGGCTTCGGCTCCATCGCCATCGCGCGCGGCAGCAATACCACCGCCACCGCCGAAGGCTGGTTCAGCCGTGCCATCGTCCGCGGCGACGACTCGACCGCCGACGCCACCGGCGGCAACTTCAACACCGCCCGCGTCTACGGAGACAACAACGACGCCGACGCCACCGGCGGCAACTTCAACACGGTGCGGATCGTCGGACACGGCAACGTCGGCACGGCCACTGACGGATACAGCGTGGTCTACCTCCGCAGCGATGTCAGCTCAGCCACCACAAGCGGTGAAGGTTTCAGCCAAGCAATCATCGTCGGTGAGTCCAACAGCGCGACAGCGTTCGCGCAGTCAAGGTCGCGGAGCAAAGCCGTCATCATCGGCTCAGATAGTTTCGCCAACACGGTGGGTAATGAGGGCTCAACCGCGATCGCGCGGATTGTGGGGTCTGCCATCAACAGCTTGTCGTTCGCCCAGGGCGGAGCAGACGCCGTCAGTTTCGTTTCCGGAGCGGAAAGTTCCTCCGTCGCCACAGCATTTGGGGACGGGGGCCTCGGCCGCGGGGCGACAGTTGTTCTAATTGGAGAGGACAACGCTGGCACTGCGTCGGCCACCGATGGACGTGCCGCGGTCGTCGTGCGCGGCACTGACAGCGTCGGTGGTGCGGAATCAACTGAAGGCGGCGCCGCTTACGCGCGGGTTCTCGGCGACGGCAACACCGCCGACGCCGACGCTTTCGGCGGACTCAGCCGTGCCCTGGCCGTTGGCACCGACAGTTCCGCGGAAGCGAGCGCGGTGGACGGTGTGGCCAGCGCCACGGCTGGCTCCGGGAGCACGGCGGTGGCGGATACCGATGGCGGTTGGGCGAAGGCTGCTGCCTACGACTCCAGCGTCGCCAGCGCCGACAGCACAGACGGCAGCCTGGCCAACGCCTTCGCCGATGACGACAGCGCCGCGTCCGCCAGCGCGGACCGCGGCTCGGCCAGCGCCGTCGCCACCGACGGCAGCGCCGCTGAAGCTACCAGCCAGACGGGTGTGGCCAGCTCCTCGGCCAACAACACAAGCTCCGCCACCTCAAGTGCCTTTGACGACAGTTGGGCCCGTTCCGTGGCCCGAGACACCAGTAGCGCCACCGCGTTCGGTGCAGACGGAAGTTACGCCAGTTCCGTCGCCCAGGTCAGCAGCATCAGCAACGCTGTCGCAATCGACGACAGCCGAGCCACCGTAAGCG
This sequence comes from Mycolicibacterium poriferae, assembly GCF_010728325.1. The sequence continues at coordinate 669,498 of NZ_AP022570.1, read as the reverse complement.
CGCGGAGGAGCTCGGACGGCCTTGCCTATGCCCAGAACGACGGCCGCGCCATGGTCACCAGCGACACCAACAGCTCAGGAAATGCGGCAGCCGAGAACGGCGCACGCGCGTACGTCACAGTCAGCCGCAGTTCGACCAATGTCGCTGAGGCCGACGGATCTGGCAGCGTTGCATCGGCCACGAACATCGGCGCGAACAGCGTGATCGCCAGTCAGGCGGACAACGGCGGCCACAGCCGAGGCTTCATCCTCGGCAGCGACAGCGCCGCCCAGGCCGGATCCGACGCCGGCCGGGCCGACGCCACCGTCGTCGGCGAGATGAGCGCCGCAGTGGCCGACAGCGTCAACGGCTCGGCCAGCGCCATTGCCCTCGGTGATGACAACCTCGCCGACGCGGAGGCAACCGACGGCGCCGTGGTCAGCGACCTGGCCACCGACGGAAGTGGCGGAGCGGCGTTGCAGACAGCAATTTTCGAGGTGACTGCACTGGTGACGGTTCTCAAGGCCCAGATCGCCGACAAAGCCATGAACGCCATCACCCAGTACATCAACAGCTGACGGAGACTGGACGACGCATCGCCCGGCAGGAAGCAAGTACGGCGCCGAGGCTACAGATCGATGCCCGGGTCGTCCTCGGCACGCCGATGCCGCCCGCCGGACTCCTCCCGGGCGGCGTCCTCGCCCTCGACCTTGTCCTTCGCCTCCGGAACGTCCTTCACCTCCGGCGCGCGTTCGGCACGGGTATCACCGGCCGCCGCGCCCTCCTGCGCTGCAGGCTCAGCGTGAGGCCCTGAGCCGACGTTGGATGAGCCGGCCTCGCCGAATTGCCCGACCATCTGCTGCACCTGCTGCCCGACCTGCTGAGCACCCTGCATCACACCCTGCGGAGCCGATGTCACCGCGCCCATCGCCTGGGTCGGCATCTGAGACATCTGGCTGGCCATCTGCATCGGCATGCCCATCATCTGGCTCATCGGCCCGGAGCCGCCCGCTGCCGAACCCGCCGCGCCGGCCGTGCCGCCGGCAGCGGACGCCGCGGCACCACCAGCAGAGCCGGCGCCACCGGAGAGCCCTTCGGCGGCAGGCAGGTTCTGCATCTCCTGGCTGATCTGTCCGCCCAGCTGCTGGTCGGTGGTCAGGTACGCCTCGGCCGCGGAGATTACATTCTGCGCGGTCTTGGTGGCCTGAGCCTTCACCGCCGGCAGCTGCGTCGCGATCGGATCTTCGATGGCGGGGATCTGCAGGTCGATGGCCTGCGTCAACGGATCCGAACCCACCACACCGAACGGGCCAGGGGGATCAGGCAATTGGCCGGCCGAGTACTTCAGCTCGTTGCCGGCGGCAGCCAGCTGCTCGGGATCGACCGACAGCGGTGGTGGGTTGCCCATGCTCAGCCTCCTAGAACCGCAGGTTCCGCAGCAGGTCGTACACCCCGGCGATCCACAGCAACATCGGGATCACCGCGGCGATCGCCGCGCCGTCGAACAGCTCGAGAATGCGTTTGGTCACCGGAGACACCCGCCGGACGCTCTCGGTGGCGCCGACGACGATCACCGCCACCACTGCAACAAGCACGTAGATCCCCAGCACCAGCCAGGCCCGCTCCGGGTACCACAGACACAGTCGGACCATCACGCCTGTGGGAATGGCGATGGCGGCAGCGATCAGCGCCCACGCACACCATCGTTCGGCATAGAGCCGAGACCGGAACCCGCAGACCACCGTCACCAGCCCGGCGACGATCAGACTGTGCAGGAAGAAATGGCCTTGCACGACAACCGCGATCGAACCGGCCGCCAGGATCACCGCACCGGCGGTGAGGAACCCGATCAACAACCGCTTGGCGAGGCGGCTGCGCTCGGTCAGCCGCGCCGCCGAGTCGGGCACCGACGCGATGATCGCCTGCCAGGTTTCGGACTCTTCTGAGGTGTCGGTCGTGGAGACGGGGTCGAGCAGTTCGTCGTTCGACACGGTTTCGCCCGGCGCCGGGATTGGCGGCAACGCGATCCGCGCTACGGCGACCGTGAGTTTGGCCGCGTTCGTGACGACGATCAGTCCGAACGCGATCGCCCCGGCGGGAACCCAGCTGTCCCAGCCGTAGCCGAACGCGACCGCAGCGACGGTCACCGCCAGCGCCATCACCGCGAGGAACGCGGCGACCTCGGCCCGTCGACGCGGTCCACCGCGGGAGGCCAGCACCATCAAGAAGATCAGCGCCCCTGCACCGGCGATCTGCGGTGCACCGATACTGTCCACGCCCCTCGGCAGCGGTACCGCCAGGGCCACCGCACCGCCGAGCGTGAACAGCGCGGCGACGAGCAAGCTTTCTGCCATGTCGAGGCTGTTGAACCGGTTCTGGGCCAACGTGCTTGCGCCCGCAAGGCCCAGCCCGAATGCACCGAGCGCGGCCGCCCACCACCAGTCGCGGCCCGTCGCCGACCAGGACAGCATCGTGACCACGGTGACGACCAACGCCACCAGCGGCACCATCCACCCCATGAAGCGGTAGAGCGCGCGCCGGTCGAACTCCGGTGTCTCGTCGAGGACGGCGATCGCATCGATGACGTCCTCTACCAGCGGCCGGTACCGCTCAGTTCGGCTCACCGACACCACGGTCAACAGCGAACCGTCGACCACCCCGGCCTCGTCGAGTGACTCCGTGAGCTTCATCGGCGGGGCGCCGGGCCGGGCGAACGACCACACCCCCTGTGCGTTGAAGTCGAAGCCGGCCAGCACGTCCGGCGGAGTGTCGTCGAGGATCTCGGCCAGCACCGACACCGTCTCGTCGACGTAGCTCTCGATCGGCGCAGTCGAGGGCAGCACGAGGTCGGTCATCCGCCGCCCGGTCAAGATGGTGACCCGGGTGGTCGACGGCTGACCGGGGGTGACGCTCGGCGAACTGGCCGGGGTCGCCGTGGCGGTCAACGCCGCTCGAGCCTGTCGAAGTCGTCCGACAGCGCGGCCGCCAACTCGACGATCCGACGCTCGAACGTCTTGCCCAGCAGGTCCAACTGGATCTCGGTGCCGGCCGCGATGTGCTTGTCGAACGGCAACACGATCACCCGACCGGGGGCCACATGCCGTTCGAACTGCTGCACGAGGTCGTCGACGTCGATGTTGGGCTTGCCCGGGACGACGTGGTTGATCACCACACAGGACCGGCCGAGCAGATCCTGATATCCGTTCTGGCGCAACCAGTCCATGGTGATCGCCGCCTGCCGCGCACCGTCGATCGAGGCGCTGGCCACGATCACCAGGCCGGACACCGTCGACAACACGCTGCGCGCCGCCGGCTGGAACAGCCCGGCACCGCAGTCGGCGAGGACGAGGTTGTAGTAGCGCGACACGATGTCGGTCGCGCCCTGCCAGTCCTCGTCGTTGAACTCGCGACGGGCCGCGCTGTACTCCTCGGAGGAGAGCACCTCCAGGTTGGAGCCGTTCATGCTGGTGTAGGCACGGATGTCGTTGTAGCGGTGCAGTTCCTTGTCGGACAACAGATCCGAGATCGTCGCCGCGGATTGCCGACCGGCCCGGTCGGCGAGGTTCCCGCCGTCGGGGTCCGCGTCAATGGCCAGAATGCGGTCGCCGCGCACCTTGCTCAGTGCTGAGCCGAGCGCCACGGTGACAGCGGTCTTTCCGACTCCGCCTTTGAGGCCGAACACACCGATCTGGTACGAATCCCGCGCGTTGCGCCGAATCCTGGCGTGCAGATCCATCTCATACATCTCGTTGGGCGAGAGGCCGAGGTTGATGCGGGTCATCAGGTAGATCCAGTGCCGCCACCCACGCTGGGAGGGCATCTTGACCGCCGAGCGCACGCCGACGTGCGACAGCGCGTCGATCGCGCGATGGTTGCCCATCGACGCCGCGGACGTCGGCGCCGGCTGGGGAGCGGGACGCCAGTCGGCGGCCGGGTCGGCGAAGTGCTGCGACGGTGCCGGCGCGGGCGCGTGGCGAGGGCCGGGCGCCGGGGCGGGCCGCTGTTGTTCGTGGCGTGCCCCCTGCGGCGCGGAGGTCTGGGGCGCCCGCATCATCCCGTTGTTCGGAACGTGCTGCGGGCCAGTCGTCTGAGTCGCCGGAATCTGGCTGGTGATCTCCGACTGCCGGGGCGGCGGAGCCGCCGCTGCCTGCGTGCGCGGCTGCACGATCGGCATCGGTGGTGGGGTCGCGTCGCTGCGCGGCGCGGCCACATGCGGTGACGCGGTGTCCCGGCCTGCTGGCGGGGTGTCGTGCTCTATCTCCTCGTCGGCCGTTCGAACGGCATCCGGGGAGTGGAAGAGCCGGTCGTAGTCGGCCGACATGTGTACCTCTCAGTGTTTCGGCATGGAACGCGGTGCACGCGGTGGGCGATCCCTCCATCTAAACCGGTCGCCCACCGGCGCACTCCACCGCGTTTAGGAAAAGGTCCCGATCACGCCCGCTTCGGTGGTTCCCATGGTCGAACCGGCGTTGCTGATGGCCTGAGCCAGGCTCTGCAGGGCCATGTTGAGTTCGTTGGAGTTCGCGTCCCAGCGCTGCTGGACCGCCTGATACGACATCGAGCCGTCGCCGACCCATGCCGACTGCAGACGGGCGAGCGACCCCTGGCCCTCGTCGAGCAGTCCCGCAGTGCGTCCGACGGCGGCGTGGATCTCGCCCGCGCCGGCCTCGATGGCGCCGAACTCGTAGTTGATCTGTCCCACTTGTGTTCTCCGTTCTCAGTCTTGGTCTCGGGGTTTGGCTAGATCTGCATCTGCGACGCGAGGTCGTCGGCGTTGTTCGCGTCGGTGTTGAGGTAGGACGATCCGCTGGTGTGGATGTTCTGCGAGATGTCGGTGAGCAGACGGATCTGCTGATTCGACGCCTCGTGGAAACGCAGCAGCGCGGCCTGCGCGGCCTGACCCGCACCTTCGCTGTGCAGACTCTGCTGCAGCGCCGCTGCGGTCGACTCGACCTGGGCGAGGACGGACTGAAGCTCACCGGAGATCCGGTCGAAGTTCGCCGCCTCCGCCATCAACTGCGGGGTATCCGCATTCACCAATGCCATTGCTGACCTTCTCTCTGTTTACCTGTGCTCCCGCCGAAGTCGGCGGGCCCTCCCGACCCAGGCGGTCGGCAAGTCGTGGGGGACGATCACCAGTCGTCCTCGTCGTCCTCGCTGAGGTCGTGTTCGAGTGGGGCCGGCGCGTTCAGGCTCGACCTGCTGCCGCCGCTTTTCCCCCGTTGGCCGAGCATTCCCATCGGTCCACCGCCCATGCCGCCACCACCGACGGGGGCCAGGCCGGCCGCGGCCGCACCCGCAGCCGCACCGGCGCCGACCGATACCGGCGACATGGTGGGCTGCAGTTCCTTGCCCACCAGGTTCGACATCAGCGGGGTGCGCGCCGCGGTGCCGCCGGCGCCGGGCAGCGACGCGGCCCGGACCAGGCCGGCGCCGCTGGCCGCACCATTGCCACCGATCGCTGGATGATTGGAAAAGGGTGTGGCGCCGAGCATTCCGATCTGCGCGCCCCGATCGCCGCCCATCATCCCGCTCATCTGGCCGAACATCGACGACACCTGCTGCAGCGGCTGGGTGAGCTGCTGGAACGGCTGGGTGACGCCCTGCATCATCTGCTGAGGCAACTGACCGAGAGTGGAGCCGAGTTGCGAGGCCATCTGCATCCCCATCTGGGGCGCCTGCTGCATCATCTGACCCGGGTCGCCCTGCGAGCGGCTCTGATTGGCCGCCTGGTTGACGGCCTGCTCCATGCGGCCGGCCTTGAGGTTGGCTTCCTCGATCTTGCCCTGCCCGCTGACGTGGGTGAACGCCGCATTGCGGACCGCGGCGCTGCCGGCCATCGGGGCGGCGCTGGCCATACCCATCGACATCGCTGCGCTCGCTGCCCCGGGCAGCACGATCGGTTGGGGCGGAGCGACCGGCTCGAACGTGGCATTGGCCGTCGTCTCGGCCTGGTAGGCGCTCATGACGGTCGCGGCCTGGTCCCACATCCGCACGTAGTCGGCCTCGTTCAGCCCGATCGGCACGGTGTTCACACCGAGGAAGTTGGTGGCCTCGAGGACGGCGTGGGTGACATGGTTGAGCTCGATCTCCGGCAGCGGGGGCGTCGTGGCCAACGCCGTCGTATAGGAAGTGGCCTGCGCCGAGGCCTGCAGCGCGCGCTTCTGCGCCTGCAGTGCGAGCATCCGCAGCCACACCACCATGGGCATCGACGCGGTGATCGCCCGCTCGCTGCCCATGCCCTGCCACATCTGCGCCAACGAGGCCAGGCTGGCGGCCAGTTCGTCAGCCTGCGTCTCCAACGAGACCGCCAGCACCTCCCAGCCGGCCGCCGCCTGCAACATCGGCGCGGGGCCCGCGCCTGCCATCAGGCGCGAGGTGTTCACCTCGGGAGGAAACGCTCCCCAGATGGGTGGAATGAAGATGGGTGGAATGGCCATGGCTCACTCGACTCGAATCGGGTGGTCAGCTCAGATCAGCGTGGCGCCGTTCTCACCGTCGACCGCCTGATAGACGCCGGCCACCTCGATCACGGTGGCGCCGGCGCGGGAGATCTCTTCCTGAGCCAGTGCGTTGATGCCGAGCGTCTGCACGCCCTCGGCCATGAACGCCGTCGAGGCCAGCACGGACACCTCGTCAGCACCGGCGGGCGTAAGTGCACTTACTTGTGCAGTCGCCGCAGTTCCCGTTGCCAATCCCCGCGCGCCATTTGCGACGACCTGACCGCCGACCCCCACAGCACCTGCATTGTGGCTCAGTGGTTGCATTTGCTGTACTCCTCACTCTTGCTAAAGACATGCATGTATTTAGTTACTTGCGCAAACAGCAGCAATTATCTGTGGGTGAGATTGGAGTCCCCCGACCCAATTGCCATCCGGTCAAACAGCGTTTGCTGGAATGAACCGCTATTCCATACTAACCGGCGTCCGAGGGTGCTGCGAACACATCTTCTTCGGGCGGATCCACATACGCCGCCTGAATCACTTCCTTACCATCCGGCGTCACATAAAAAGCCTGGCCAGGTGGTCGTTTCTTGACCAGAATCTCGCGGGACGGGAAGTCCTGCTTCTCACCGGACAGGAACATCGTCGGAGTTCCCGCCCCGTACGCCGCGCCGACGAACTTGTCCATCGTGGCCCGGTGGGCCTGACTCATCTGACAGGTCACGATCAGGTGCAGACCGATGTCCGCCGCCGCCGGAAGCAGCGGCGCCAACGGGGCCATCGGCGACATCATCCCGCCGGCGGCGACGATCATGTGCCAGTCGTCGACCAACAGCACGATGTCCGGGCCCGTCCACCACGACCGGGCCCGCAGCTGTGACGGTGTCAGGTCCGCCGGAGGCAGCCGCTTGGTCAGGTTCGCCGCGAGCGCCTTCACCGACTGTTCGAGGGTGGCATGGTTGCGGTTGATGGCGCCGGCCGCCAGCAGATGGGTCTCCGGGACCGCTTCCAGCAGCCCCGACCGGTAGTCGGCCACCATGAACCGGACCTGTTCTGGACTGTTGCGCGCGCAGATGGCCCGGGCCAGCGCATGGGCGATGGTCGTTTTCCCGGATTTGGGCGCTCCGAAGATCAGATGGTGCGGGCTGGTGTGCATGTGGCTGTGCGCCACGGTGAGATCGGATTCACGCACCCCCACCGGCACGGTCCACCGGGTCCGGTAATCGGCCTCCGGGCCGGGTGGATTCGCATCGAGCTGGTGCAGATGGATCCGGCTGGGCAGCACCCGCACGGGCGGCGCTTCCATGGTGTGGCGCGCAGACACCTCCTGCACGGCCGCGGCCATCGCCGGCACCAGCGCCTCGGCGCTGTGCACACCGTCCAGGCGCGGCACGCCGATCATCAGATGGAACCTCTCGGTGGACACCGCACGCCCCGGCCGGTTCAGCGGAATCTCTCGGGTGATGCGGTCGATCTGGGTCTCGTTGACATCCCCCAACCGGAATTCGACCTTGGTGCCCAGGTAGTCGCGGATCCGCGCCTTGAGTTCGGTCCATCGCGGGGTCGAGATCATCGTGTGCACGCCGTAGGCCAACCCCTGCCCGGCGATGTCCTGCACGACGGCTTCGAGCTCGGTGAACTCCGCGGCGAAGGCCGGCCAGCCATCGATCACCAGGAACACGTCGCCGAACGGATCCGCCGACGCCGGGTTGTCCGGGTCTTCGCGCATCTGCCGGTAGTCGGCCATCGATCCGACCCGGAACTGTTTGAAGGTCTGCTCGCGCTGCCGCAGAACGGCTTTGACCTCCGCGATGACGCGGTTGACCCGGTCGGGCTCGGCGCGGGTGGCGACACCGCCCACGTGGGGCAGGTCCTCGATGTACATGAGGCCACCGCCGCCCATGTCCACGCAGTAGAACTGGATCTGCCGCGGGGTGTGCGACGCCGACGCCGAGAGGATGAACGTCTGCAGGAATGTCGACTTGCCGGTCTGCGGGGCTCCGCCGACGGCGATGTTGCCCGCGGCGGTGGAGATGTCGATACCCCAGACTTCTTGGCGGTGCCGGCGGGGTTCGTCCATGACACCCAGACCGATCCGCAGTGGGCGACGGTCGTAGTCACGCGCGATCAGTTCGTTGACCGGAGTGGGATCGGCCAACGGGGGCAGCCACATCCGGTACGCATGGTTCTCACCGGTGGTCAGCTGGTCGAGGACGACCTCGCGGAGCACCTTCTGCCCGGACTCGATCGTCATTGCGCCACCGTCGCATCCATGATCGGGGCCGCGGTGAACCGGTGGATCCGCAGCGTCTTGTCGGCCTGGGCCCGCGGTGCGTCGTCGTCACCGGCGGCGGCGACGACGGGCACGTACGGGTTGCCCGTATAGACGCTCTGGAACTTCACCGGATCCTCCATGCCGACCCGCAGGAACCCGACGCCGCTCTCCTTGTTCGAGATGTACTGCGCCTCAGGTGTCCCGATCACCGCCTTGGATTCCGCGGAGCTCGTGGTGCGCAGCGCGATTCGATAGGTCAGGTTCGGCTCGAGCTTGTCGATGCGGGTGCCGCCGGTGTTCAGCGACTGCGTGGCCAGCAGCAGGTGTACCCGCAGCGAACGGCCCACCCGGCAGATGCGGTCGAACAGTCCGATGAAGTCGGGATGGTTCTGCAGCAGCTCGGCGAACTCGTCGACGACGACGAACAGCGTGGGCAACGGCGGGAGATCGGCTCCGCGCTCACGGTGTTTCTCGTACTCGGCCACTCCCGACAGGGCGCCGGCCGCGCCGACCTGGATGCCGGCCTGGCGCAGGATCGACTGCCGGCGGTCCAGTTCGCCGCTGAGCACCTCGCCCATCCGGCTGACCAGCTCCGCCTCCTCTTCCATGTTGGTCACCACCGCCGCGGTGTGCGGCAGCTTCTCCATGCCCAGGAATGTCGATCCGCCTTTGAAGTCCGTCAGCAGCAGGTTGATCTGGTCGGGATGGTGGGTGGCGGCCAGCGACAGGATCAGCGTCCGCAGGAACTCCGACTTACCCGAGCCGGTGGTGCCGATCAGCATGCCGTGTGGGCCCGCACCGAACTCTGCGCCCTCCTTGATGTCGAGATACATCACGTCGCCGGTCTTGAGCTCGTGGCCGAACGGGATACGGAGCCGGTCACGGTCGGTGTCGGTGAACATCCGCCAGCGGGCGGGGGTCACCTCCTCCACGGTTTGCGCGCCCACGATCTCGTGCCATTCGGTGGCGACCTTCTTCTGCACCCGGGTGCTCTTGTCGATGATCGTCCCGGTGATGGACCACCCGGCCAGCTTGCGCGCCACCCGCTGCGCCTGCCCGGCGGTCATCGTGTCGACCTGGCTGGCCACCAGCCGGAAGGTCTGGTTGGGGAGCCGGTCGTCGGCTGTGCCGTCGGCGTCGACGCGGATGCGGTAGGCCGAGCGGTGGTTACCGAGCGTGATGACGGTGACGCCGGCCCGGCCGTCGGCGGGGAAACCCGCTTTGCCGCCGGACAGGTCGATGACGACGACATAGGGGCCGTTGGGCGTGGCGTCGGCGGTGTGCGGGCCGCGGGCGGCCAGGTCGCTCAGACCGTCGGGCCGGGTGAAGATCATCCGGGTGTGACCGGCGGCGTCGGTGTCGGACTGGTGCGCCACGTGTGGCAGCCACTTCAGCCAGGCCCAGCGTGGATCCTCCGGATCGTCGGTCAGCACCCTGATCTGCAACAGGTCCGGCGGATGGAACACCGCCAGATGACAGATCATCGCGGTCAACAGTCCGGCCGCGCCGTCGGGGTCGCCCCCGACCGCAATAGTCGGAAAGGTGCGCAGCTGAACGAGTTTCGGGCAGTCGTGGATCAGGCCGTGGGTGCGTAGGAATTTCGTGACCCACATGTGGCTGACGGGTTCGAGGTGCGCCTGCGGGGCACCCGCGGGTCCGGCCAGGTCGCCGCCGACCGCAGGCTTCAGCAGGCGATCCACCGCGGGTTCGGATCCGATGCCGATTCGGGCCGCTGCGTAGAAGTCGGCGTTGGACGCCCGTGACCACTGCCGGTGGGTGCCGATGACGGACAGCAGGTCGTCGGGGTGCGGCGCGTGATAGTTGAAGAACGTCACCTGCGCCGCCGCCGACGACGTGACCCTCGTCCGCAGTCCGGCGAGATAGCGCAGGTACTCCTTGCGGTCGGAGTTGATCTCGGGGACCTTCTTGCCTCCGCTGCCGCCGCTGGCCACCAGACCGACCGCGCCCATCACCATCATCAGCGGCATCATGAACATGTAGGGCGAGAGTTGGCGCACCCCACTGAAGATCATGATCGCGATCATGCCGAGCATGCAGCCGCCCAGCACCCAGGGCAGGGCCTTCTGCATGCCGGACGGGGGGATGTCGACGCCGAGGTCGTCGGGCGGGACCACGTTGATCTCCCCGGGGCTGAGCCGCGGGCCGCGCTTCATGATGGGTGTGAATTTGCGGGTCGTCATCCGCCACCTCCGTTGCTTCCGGCGGGCTGGGCGTCCCCGGCTCCGACCTTGCGCGGGTTCGGGTTCGGCGGCAGTGTGTCGTGTTCGATCAGTGCAGCCTCTTTGGACAGCACGGGGCCGTCGACGAGAAGGCTGACCACCTGCCATGGCGCGGTGCGCGGCGACGTCAGCCCCAGTTTGGCTGCCGTGTCCTCGTCGGGCAGCCCGTACCGGACGCCCTGCGGGTCGATGTAGTAGAGGCTCTCCCCGAAGCGCGGATCCGGGGATTGCAGCCGAATGTACTGACCGCCGCTGATGTGCACAGTGGCGTCACCGCTGATCTGTTTGATTCCGGTGGCCATGTCGGCGGCAGGCAGTGGCAGGTGGCGCCCGGCGATGACGGTCGTCTGCGGCGCCTGGTCGCCGGTCTCGCGCTGCCACGTCCAGCACAGCGCCGGGAGTTCCTCCCGCGCAAGGATGTCCATCGGTTCGTCGGGCAGCGGCGAGTCGTAGACCTGCTCGACGATCGCGGCCACCGCACTCGGTGCCATCGACGGGGCTGCGACCAGGCCGTAGGAGTTGGTGGCCCGCAGTGCCGCGGCGGTGGTGCCGTTGACCTTCGCGACGCCGTTGGGCAGCACCACGTAATGCTGTTCGTCGGATTCGGTGTCGGTGGTGAACACCGTTCCGATGACCAGTTCCGGTGGTAGCCCGACGGTGTTGGGCGCACCGCTGCCCGGGATCGCGGGAAGCCGCCACGGCCCGGCGTCGGGCAGGGCGTTGAACAGCCCCTCGGAGATCGGTGCCGAGCGCGCCGTGACGGGGATGCCCACCGCGGAAGTTACCGCCCGGTCGGCGAGGTCGATCGAGTGGCGGCCGGTGTCGGTGATCAGCCAGTCCTGTCCCTCGTAGGACACCAGCATGCCCTGCCCGGCTTTCAGCGCGCCCACCGAACCGTCCACCGCCAGGGGGGTGATCAGCACGGAGGTGTCGACGGTCGGCGCCACCGTCTCCGGTTGGATCACCGTGTCGCACAACGACCATTGCGAGACGGGCGACGACGAGACGGGGGTGGCGTACGGGGCTCCGGGGATGCCGAGCGGTTGCCCCTTGGGCATGTTGTCGAGTTCCTCGGACTTAACCGCGACCGGGTTGTTGCTGTTGCCCAGGATCAATCGCGCCGAGCTGAGGTTGTAGACGGGGCGCAACTGGCCGGTGTCGGGCAGCACGACGTAAAGCTGATTGGTGGTGCGGTCGACCAGAAGGCTGTCCCCGCCGCGCTTCCCGAGCGGTTTGAAATAGGCGAGCAGCGCAGCGCCGAGGCAGATCAGCACCGCGATGATGATGCCTGCGCTCACCGCGCGGCTGTAGAACTGCAGCGGGTCGTCGAACATGCGGGTGTCGCGTCGCACGATGGCGTGCTCGACGCGGCGCAGCAGGAAGCGCCAGCCGCTGACCTGAACCTTGGTGGTGAGCCGAAAACCTGCCATCGTCTACCCGCTGATGTTCAGTCTGCTGTGCACCGACGTGATCGCCGCGGCCATGTCCGCCCCGCTGATCTCGCTGAGCTGGGCGACGTCGAGGCTCTCGATGTCCGTGGAACGGGCCAGCCTCATGTCCCGGGTCTGCTCCCCGGCCTCGACCAGCTGGCGGGCGTAGCGCCCGTTTCCGGCGACGTCGATCGCGGGCTTACCGTTGGCGCTGCTCTGGACCAGCAGCGTCGCGGCCTCGAGCACTGCGGTGGCGGCCTCCGTGCTGAGGCTCGAATCCGTTCCCGCGGCGATGACTTCGGCGATTTCGACGATCTCGCGCGGCGAGTAGGAGTCGAATTCGATGCGGGTGGAGAACCGCGAGCGCAGTCCGTCGTTGGTCTCCAGCAGTCGGTCGATGTCGTTGCTGTAACCGGCGATGATCACGACGAGCCGGTCGCGGTCGTTCTCCATCCTGGCCAACAAGGTGTCCAGCGCCTCGGTGCCGAACGGGTCGGCGCGCCCGTCCCGCTCCTGGACCAGGGTGTAGGCCTCGTCGATGAACAGCACGCCGCCCACGGCCCGGTCGATGGTGCGCGCGGTCTTGACCGCCGACTGCCCTTCGTATTCGGCGACGAAGTCCTTGCGGGAGGTTTCGACGAGTTTGGGTTCGGCGATCACTCCGAGGCCCGCCAAGATGTTGGCGACCACCCGCGCGATCGTGGTCTTCCCGGTTCCGGGCGGGCCGGTGAAGATCATGTGCTTGGACGCCTGCGCAACCTTCATTCCTCGGGCGGCCCGCACCTTGGCCATCTGTGTCGCCGCGCGGTAGCGCTCGATCTGTTCCTTGACCCGGCTGAGCCCGATCTGGCGGTCCAGTTCGGCCTGCGCGTCGGCCAGCAGCCGATCGCGCACCGACGTGTCGGCTTCGGCGCTGTCGACGTCCCAGGGGTCGCGTCGCGCGCTGATCTGCTCAGCCGTGGTGGTCTGCAGCCGATAGGCCGGGTCGCGCAATGCGGTGGTGACCACAGGCGTCGGGTGGCTGGCCTGCAGCCATTCCAGCAGGGCCAGGGCGCCCTCCTCGTTGCCCTGGCTTCGATAGGTCATCGCCAGGAACCAGGCGATGGCCTGGTTGCAGGCCTCCCCGGCGGGTGAGGCATTGGCTTCGGTCAGCCGGCGCTCAGCTTCGGTGAACAGGCCCAGGTTGGCGGCGGCGACACCGTGGGCCACCCCGGCTGCGGCCGCGAGGAACTTGTCCGGCCACGCCGCGGCGCTGCGTACCTCCTCGATGACGTCGGTCCATCGTTGCGCCGCCGCATAGATGACGGCCTTGACCCACGCCACCAGGTGTTCGGCGCCGGCCGCGGGGACGTCCTCGATCGCCTCCATCGCGTCGGCGTAGTTACCCTCGGCGGCCTCACTGACTGCGAATCCCATGGTGATGGCCAGCGGCGAGTTCACCGGATAGGTGATGTCACCGAACATGCCGCCGATCGGGACGCGGGTGCCCAGGCTGTTCATTGACATCTCGGCGGCACCGGCGAGCTGGCCGAAACTGGTGCGCGAGAACCATGCTCGGAACATCGTCGCCCGGTCCCGGTCACCGCAGCGGATGCGTCCCACCCACGCGTCACAGGCGGTGTCGTCGGCGTCGGTGATCTCGGTGAACAGCTCGAGCGAGCGCGCCGGAGCGCTGGGCAGCATGCCGACCGCGGTGCCGAAGAGGCCGGCCAGTTGTTCAGTCATGCCTCACCTGCGTAGCGGTTCGTGAACAGCTCGATCCGTGCGGCCGCAGCTTGTTCCGGGGTGGGCAGATTCAGGTCGCGATTGAGGAAGTCGCGGGTGGCGGCATTGTCGTGGCCGTGTTCACGCATGCCGTCCAGCATGACCGTGTACTGGGCCGACCGGGCATCCTGGGTCGCCAGCGCCGCGATGACGACGATCTCGTCGGCAAGGACCGACTCGGCCATCGTCGTGGTCGCCGGTGCGAGGTCCACCCGGTGCACGCGGCCGTCCAGGAACGTCGTCACGGTGACGGTGCCGGGCGGGTTGGCCACGGTGAACAGCGGTGCGGCGGCATCGTCGACGTGCCCGTCCCCAGCTCCGAACCCGGGTGACGGGAACGCGGCGATGGGGTCGTCGTCCGTCGCCGCATCGATGCCGTCGCCGTCACTGGAGTAGTCGCCGAGGATGACGCCGAGGTCGGTCTCGGAGGCGTCGCCGTCTGCGGCGGCACCGAAGTCGAGCGCCGCCAGGTCACCGTCGGGATTCCCGTCGTCCCCGGGATCACCGGGCGGGGGGTGGGCCACCGTGGATCGCCTTTCTCAGTCGGGTTACGACAGGTCGGTATCGAGCACGTTGTCGGTATCGAGCACGTCCTTGTGCTCGAACCAGCTCTTGGAGGGCAGGAACTCCATCAGGCCGTCGAGCGCACGCTGGAAGTTCTCGGGGGTGCCGGGCAGGAAGCTGCCGTACAGGTCGCCGCTCACCCGCCGCGGAATCGAAACGATTCTGCCGTGCGGCGAGTCGAGCACTCCCGCGCCCACCCCGGCCCCGGAGAACGTGCCGCCGGGATGACGTTCGGAGGCGGTGATCTCCACCCAGCTGTCGGGGTTGCCGGTCGCCTCGGCGTAGATGCGGGCGGACGACGGCGGCATGCCGTAGCCGGCGAGTTGTTCTGCGGTGCGGACCTCGGCCAGTTTCGCAGCGATCCCCGTCAGGGGTTCGACATCGGCAGGGGCGGCGTCGCCGATCACGACGTTCACCATCGCGGACAGCCCCACCTGCGGTGCCACCCGCTGCAGCACCAGCATGTCCTCGTCCCGCGCGGCCACGACATGTCGATCCCCTTTACGACAGACCACGAAGCGCACCATCTTGCCGCCGACATCGCGGCGCCACCACCGGCAGTCCAGGAGCCTATCGGGCCTGCTCAGGGTGTCGACCATGGCAGCCACCTCGGGGTGCGGGTCGCCGAAGGCGGTCAGGATCCCCTGAGCGGTCAGATCCCGGGTGACCTGGTCCCAGACGATCTTGCGCTGGTCTTCGTAGGGGATGTTGGGGCGGATGCCCAGCGACTGGGGAAAGTCGACCAGGTGCAGCAGGTCGGCGATCACCAGCATTCCGTCGATCGTCACCTCGACGCCGACGACATCGTCGTAGTGGGTGGGTTCCCCGTCTCCGAGGAACGGGCTGGCCATCACGGCGATCCGATCTGACGGTCGAGGTCGACGCCGGCCGACTCGTCGGTCCCCTCGTAGCGCTGCGCCACGGCCGCCAGATCCTCGCTGACAACGCGCACGGCGTGGGCCGCCGCGGAGCTGCACCGCCGCCGGGCGTTCAGGAGTTCCTCCATGACCCGGACCGTCGATGCGGCGATGACCCCGTGCGAGGACGTGATCGACCGGTCGGCGTCCGCCATCAGGCCTGCGGCCGCGTCGATCGCGTCGGCGGCGCGGGCGTGGTGGTTGCCTAGAGCCCGCAGGTGCGTCGTCGTCACCTGCACACCGTCGGCGGGCACAGCGGTTTCCTGCTCGGTCATGTCGGCGGCCTGATGGGCGCGGCGGGACTCGGCACAGTTGGTGGCAGCAGCGGTGTCGGCAGTTCTGCCGGAGCCGCGGTGGAGCCGGCACCCTCGGCGGGCGCCGCGGTCGCGTCCCGGTCCTCGACCTCGTCGTGTTCGCCGTGCTCGGGTTTCTCGTCCTCGACGTCAGCTGGCTCCTCGTGGGGTACTTCGTCGGTCGTTGCTTCGTCGCCGAGCGCTGCCGTGGACTCCGAAAGGGTCGGCAGCGCCTGCGTCACCGCACCGGCAACACCCGCGAGCGCCGCTGCCATCGGAGCGACCATGGCACCGATCATTCCGCCGGCGGCGCTCATCGAGGAGGTGAGAGCCGACATCGCCTCGGCGGGCACCGCTTCGGGTTGGGCCGATTGCGGCGCGGTGTCGACCGGGTCAGATGCGCCAGCCGGGTTGACGGATAGGCCAGTGCCGACCAATCCGGCAGGTGTGGCGGCCTCGGGCTCAGCGTCATCCTCCTCGCGGTCGCCCGGTAGGGGGTCGCTCAGCTCCGCCGGCGCGTCAGACGGGTCTGGCGGATCGTCGGTCAGGACGGCGTACTCGACCGCGATACCGCGCAGGTCGTCAACGTTGTCATTGACCTGTTGCATCAGCCCGTGAAGGGCATCGCGGCAGGTGTCGAGGGCGGTGGCCACCGCCGCCATCTCGAACGTGGCCTTCAACGCAGCGCCGACGCCAGGCGTCGTGGCGATGTCGCGCGAGGTGCTGCTGAAGCGGGCCAGGCGGTCGGCTTGGTCATCGATCGCGTGCCGACGAAGGATGATCTGGTCGGCCTGGCGGGCCAGGACGGCATGCGCGGCATCGTCGAGTGCTGCGACAGCGGCGACGCGGCGAGCGTGGCGGCGGTTGGCCATCCCGTACGCCTGCGCGCCGGGGCCCGTCCAGTCCTGCGGCTGTGCGGCCGTGATGTGGTCGCCGGCCTCCCGGAACCGCTGCGCGCCCTGCCGGAACGCTTCGCCGCGCTCCGGCTCACCCGACCCGATGGTTCTGCGCATTCCGTCGATCACATCGAGGCCGGCTTCGAGAACCGACGTACCGGCACCTTTGCCGGAACTGCTGACCCCATCGATTCCGCGCATGCTGAACCTCCCCTTCCCCAGGGCAGACTACCAGTGGAGCCAGGGTCCTCAAGACGCCAATATCGGCGCCCAGGAGGGGATGCTGTCAGAACATGGAGTGTCGCTCAGCAACTTCTATCTCTCCTCTGATCTGGATTGTAGATGTGTCAGCAAATTTTGGAGGCCGCAGCCGGACTCAACCCCTCGACCTCGAAGACGGCGACTGCGGTTGGGTGTCACGTGCCGTGCCGTCCTGCGAACACTGACCGCAGCGTCGATTTGCTCGGACCGGTCGCCCGCTAGCCTGGCGGATGCTCGTGGTGTGAGTTCGCTTAGTCTCGGCGACCGACCAACCTGGAGGAGACGTGCTGTGACCGACCGCGATGAGACATTGCGGAACGAGCCGGGCTGGACCGGACCCGGGGGCCCCGATACCGAGTCGGCGCCGCACCAGGAACCGGGGCCTTCGCCGCGGCCACCCGTTCCCCCTCGGCCACCTGCCGGCGCTCACCCGCAGCCGTTCGAGGCCGAGCGCCCCGGCAACTCGTTTCGGCAGCCGGTCCACGGTGCGCCGCCGGGACGTCCGGGCGGTTGGGGCGCCGCACCGGGGCCGCAGACCTGGTCCCCGCCGACCCGGCCGATCCAACCCGGGCAGCCGGCACCGATGTTCGGTGGCGCTCCGCAGCCCCCCGCACCACCCCAGCCCAACTCCTATGCCGAGCTGATCCGCGGCGACGACCTCGTTCCGCCCCGCAAGCCCGCCCCGGGCCGGGGTTGGCGACGGGCGCTGTACACCGCCACGTTCGGCCTGATCAACCTCGGCCCCTCCCCCGAGGAACGCCGGATCGCAGAGCTGGAGAAGACGATCCGAGGCCCGCTGCGCGGGCACTTCAAAGTCGGCGTGATGGGCAAGGGCGGGGTTGGCAAGACCACCGTCTCGGCAAGCATCGGCTCGGTGCTCGCCGAGCTCCGTCAGGACGACCGCGTCATCGCCGTCGACGCCGACACCGCGTTCGGCAAGCTCGGCAGCCGGGTGGACCCGCGAGCCCAAGGGTCGTTCTGGGAACTGACCGCCGATCAACATCTGGAGACGTTCGCCGACATCCGTCACCGCGTCGGCAGCAACGCCGCCGGTCTGTTCGTTCTGGCCGGGGAGGCCACGCCGGCCCGTCGGCGAGTTCTCGACCCGGCCATCTACCGGGAAGCCGCTGCCCGCCTGGACCGCCATTTCTCGGTCTCGGTCATCGACTGCAGCTCGACGATGGATTCGCCGGTCACGCAGGAAGTGCTGCGCGACCTGGACGCGCTGGTGGTGGTGTCGTCGCCGTGGGTGGACGGCGCCGCCGCGGCCGGCCAGACACTGGACTGGTTGTCCGCGCGCGGCATGACCGGGCTGCTGCGCCGCACCGTCGTGGTGCTCAACGACTCCGACGGTCACGCGGACAAGCGCACCAAGTCGACGTTGGCGCAGCAATTCTCGAAGCAGGGCCAACGGGTCATCGAGGTGCCGTTCGACGGTCACCTGCGCCCCGGCGGGGTGATCGACGGGACCGCGGAGATGTCTCGGCCCACCCGCACGCGCTTGCTCGAAGTGTGTGCGGCGCTGGCCGAGCACTTCCCCCGCCAGGACGACCGCAGCCGCGATCGGCGCTGAGCCGAACCGAGCTCACCTGAGCTGAGCGACGAGCGCCTCGATGGCCTCGGCGTCGGCGGCAGGCACCGACTGTTCGGACTCCGCCTGCTGTATCGCGGCCTCGCCGACGCCCGCGGCTTGGGCGGTCTCTTCCACCGTCAGGTTGGCCTCGCGTCGTGCAGCGTAGAGCCGCTGCCCGAGGGTGGCCTGCGGCGCGGTGGCGGCCCTCAGCATCACGTCGTCGTAGAGCCGGCGCACCGTGCCGAGCGCCTTGATCAACGCCGGGGTGACCCTGCCGATGCGTGCGGCGCGGGCGGCCACCGCTTCGAGTTGACGCAAGTCGGACAGGACCGCGGTGACGCGGGGGGTGAACGCCGGGTCCTCGACCGGGGGCAGCGAGGCGACGGTCGAGCCGAAACCCCCGACCGCGGTGACGACCGCCTGGGCGAGCAGGGACACCTCGTCACCATCGGAGGGTGCCGATGTGGTCTCGGGTGGCGCCACGGGCCGCACCACCTCGCCGCGACGCAATCGGGCGATGGTTCCCGGCGGCCACTTCAGCACCTCTTCGAGCTTTGCCCGCGTCCGTTCTCGGGGCCAACTTCGGCCCTTCTCGAAGGCGATCAACGCCCCGGCGTTGATGATGCCGCTGCTGGCCAGGCTGCGCTGGCTGATGTTCAGCTCACGGCGCCGCGCCGCCGCGGCGGCCCCCGCCCGGACCATCCCGGGATCCGGAGCGCCGGTCGACTGATCGACCGGCTCGGGGTTGGTCATCTACCGGGGTCCTCCGGATCGGGCTGGGATCGGCGGAATTCATCGTAGCGATTGCTATGCGCACCGCTACGACTTGGTGCTGCGCTCTGCGACGGTTCCATGTCGAAGCTACACCTTGAGCACGACACCGACCTGGTTTGACGCTGCATTTGCGAAGACGCACCGAGGGCCTTCTCAACGCGGCTTGTCTGGTTGTTTTACCAGTTCATCGCGGATATCAACTTCGCCGCGTGGCTCCGCCACGCGACAGTGGCACGGCTGACGCTGCACTTCTAGTCGGTAGAACTGTTGCGTCGCTACGGTTTGGTGCGATAGTTTCACTTCACCGCGGCGACAGCGCCGCCCAGTGCACGTGAGGAGCAAGCCGATGACCGCCAATCCCTTCGACGAGACACCGGTCGGCGTCTGCACCCGCGATCCGGAGAGGTGGACCACGACGGCCGACGACGAGGCCAAGGCGCTGTGCCGGTCGTGCCCACGGCGCTGGCTGTGCGCCCGGGACGCTTGCGAGTTGCCGCGCGCCGAAGGCCTGTGGGCCGGCATCTACGTCCCCGAGGCCGGTCGTGGCCGCACCTTTGCTATGCGCCAGCTCAAGTCACTCGCCGAGCGCAACGGCTACCCGGTCCGCGAGCGGCGTGTCTACTACGCCGACATCGCCTGATGCCGCGCCCGTCCGCTGCCGGTAACGAGGGGTTCGGCGGCGTACGGACTGGGTGGAATAGGGCACTGCACCGCGCGGTTACACCCTGCGACGGTGCCGGGCATGCCCCGGGCCCCAACTCAGAACCGTCGCTTCGAGCGACCACTTGCCGAGAGGCGGAGCCGGCACCGTCCCCCAAACTTCTCTCACCAGGTGTCGACGAACCTGGCGCGCCAGTCTCCGGTACGCGTCGCCGCCAACGTCGCAGCGATGACGCCACGAGTCTCGGCCGGGTCGATCACGTCGTCGATCTCGAAGAGCATCGCCGCATTGAGGGCCTTGGCGTTGTCCTGTGCCGCGGCCGTCGCCGCAGCGACCCGCTGCTCGCGTTCGGCGTCGTCGGCGATCGCCTCGAGTTCCTTGCGCATGCCCAGGCGCACCGCGCCCTCCAAGCCCATCGGGCCCAGGTGCGCGCCCGGCCACGCCACCGTCAACACTGGTTCGTGCAGGCTGCCGCCGGCCATCGCCTGCGCACCCAACCCGTACCCGCGCCGCAGGATCACCGCGACCAGCGGCACCCGTAATGCCGCGCCGGCCACCAGCATCCGTGATGCCCGGCGCACCAGCGACTCAGCCTCGGCGGCCGGGCCGACCATGTATCCGGGGCAGTCGATCAGCGACACGACCGGCAACCCGAACGCGTCGCACAACTGCAGCAGCCGCGCGGCCTTGTCGGAGGCGGCCGCGGTGATCGCACCGGCGGTGAAGCGGGTGTCGTTGGCGATGATGCCCACGGCGCGGCCCTCGATGCGCGCCAACGCGGTCACCATCTCCCGGGCGAACCGGGGCCGCAGGAACGTCACCGACCCCTCGTCGGCCAGCGTCTCGATGATCGGGGCGACGTCGTAGGCGCGGCGCGCCCGCTCGGGCACCGCGTCGCGCAGCATCGTCTGATCCGGGGCGGTCCATTCGGTCACCGGACCCTGGAAGTAACCCAGCACGGTCTTCGTCACCGCGACCGCCTCAGCCTCGTCGGCGACCACGACGTCGACGTTGCCGTTGGGTTCCTGCACCGACATCGGCCCGACGTCGTCGGGCGCCACCTCACCGAGCCCGCCACCGGCGATCATCGCCGGCCCACCCATGCCCAGCGACGCGTTCTTCGTCGCGACGATCAGATCCGACGCGCCGGCGATGACGGCATTGCCGGCGAAACAGCGGCCGTGCACCACGGCGATGCGCGGCACCACCCCGGACAGCTTGGCCCACAGCGCGAAGGCCCGCGTGTCCAGCGCGGACACCACCGGGTAGTCGGTGTCGCCCGGCCGGCCGCCGCCGCCCTCGGCGAAGAACACCGTGGGCAGCCGCATCCGCTCGATCAGCTCGAACAACCGGTCCTTCTTGCGGTGCCCCAGCGCGCCCTGGGTGCCGGCCAGCACCGTGTAGTCATACGACAGCACCGCGCAGGCGCTGGATTCGGCGCCGAACAGATCGCCGTTGATGCGGGCGGTGCCGGCGACCAGCCCGTCGGCCGGGGTGCGCGCGATGAGGTCGTCGACGTCGCGGCGCATCCGCTGCGGGGCGATGGCGAAGCGGCCGTATTCGACGAACGAGCCGGGATCGACGAGGTCGGCGACGTTCTCCCGCGCGGTCCGCCCGCCGCGCTCGTGCCGTCGGGTCACCGCGTCCGGGCGGGCGGCGTCCTCGGTCAGCGCCCGGCGGCGCCGCAGCTCGATGAGGTCGTCGCGCTCAGCCATCGAGATGCGCGATGGCGGTGGCGATCTCGGCGACGAGCTGGTCGACCTGGGCGGGTTCGTAGCCACGCTTGCCGAGCTTGGGTTTGTTGAACCGCATGCCGCGCACGTCGTCGGCCGACAGGTGCCCGCGCCCGTCGAGGCGGCGGGCGGCCAGCGCCAGGAAGTCGTTCACGGACTTCTCGTCGTAGCCGCGTTTGCCGAACGCCGGCTTCTCGAAGGTGATGTTGCGCAGATCCTCAGCTCGCAGAACGCCGTCGCCCATGGCGCCTGACTCTAGCCCCGTCGATGAGCGGCCTCCTTGGGTTCGCGCCCCACTGGCTACGACTTACCTTCGCTGAGGCTCTGGTGGGACGACGGATCACCCCGGTCGCCCGGCGATGCCGTCGATGAGCCGCGCGCACACCGCGTCCATCTCCGCGCGGGCCTGCTGCTGATCCTCCGCGCGGGAGACGAACAACGCGGCCTCGTCGAGGGCACCGAGCAGCACGTGCGCGGTCGAACGCAGCGGCTGCTCGGGAATCGCGCCCTCGGCGACGGCCTGGGCGAGCATCGCCTCGATCACCCCCAGTCCGTACTTCGCCCCCACTGCGCGCCAGGTGTTCCAGCCCAGGGCCGCCGGCGCGTCGATCAGCACGATCTGCTGGACGTCGGGCGCCGAGCACACCTCCAGGAAGAGCCGTGCCCCCAACCGCATCGCGGCGAGCGAATCGGGCGGCTGCGCGGCAGCGATGCGCTCGGCGACCTCGGCCACCACTGTGCGCTCGACGTCCTCGTACACCGCGGTGAACAGCGCTGTCTTGTCGGCGAATTGGTGATACAGCGCTCCCCGAGTGACACCCGCCGCGGCGGCGATGGCCTGGGTGGACACATTGGCGAAACCCTGCTCGGCGAACAGCGCCCGTGCCGCGTCGATCAGGACGGCGCGGGTGGCGGCGGTGCGCTCGGCCTGCGTCCGACGGGTGCGACGACCATTGACTTCCATACAGTCTGCACGTAACTTTCATACACAGTGTTTGTAAGTTTCCCGGAAAGGATAGCGGCCATGCCGCAGCTCGTGCTCCCCCAGGCCACGATCGACTACCGAGTGATCGGGCCAGACACTTCGCCCCACCCGCCGGTGGTGTTCGTTCACGGCATCCTCGTCGACAACCGACTGTGGACGGCCGCCGCGCAACAGCTCGCCGAGCAGGGCTACCGCTGCTACCTGCCGAACCTGCCGTTGGGCTCCCACACGATCCCGGTCACCGACGCCGCGGTGCTGTCACCGACGCGGATGGCCGACCTGGTCCACGACTTCATCACCGAGCTGGGCCTGCAGGACGTGACGCTGGTCGGCAACGACACCGGCGGCGGCATCTGCCAGCTGGTCGTCGACGCACACCCCGAACGCATCGGCCGCATGGTGCTGACCAATTGCGATGCGTTCGAACAGTTTCCGCCGTTCCCGTTCACGCTGGTGTTCGCGCTGCTGCGCGGCCCCCGGTCGATCAAAGTACTGGCCGAGCAGCTGCGGCTGCGTCCGCTGCGCCACTCTCCGCTGGGCTACGGCCTGCTGATGACCCGCCCCGACCCGCGCTTGACCGACTCGTGGTTGGCGCCGGCGCGTCGCGACGTCCGCATCCGGCTCGACCTGGCCACGCTGCTGCGCGCGGTCGCGGCCACCGACCTCACCGACGTCGGGACGCGGTTGAACCGGTTCACCAAGCCGGTCACGCTGGTGTGGGGTCAACGCGACCGGTGCTTCACCCCGGAACTCGGGCGTCGGCTGGCCGAGGCGTTCTCCGCGGCGACGCTCGTCGCCGTGCCCGACGCGACGACGTTCGTCGCGCTGGACAACCCGGCCGCGGTGGCACACGCCGTCGCCGACATCACGGCCGCCAGCACATCCCCCTGAGGAAGTTATCCACAGGCGGTCTCGCGAGGGCCGCTTATCGTCGGTGCCCGGTTCTAGCGTGAGTCCATGACGAACTGGATCAACACGGTCAGCCGCGACCATGTCGAACGCGGCGTGCAGGGCGGGTTCACCCAGGCCAACCACGGCAAGCCCCACATGCTGGCCAGGATGGCCCGCGGCGACTGGATCGCCTTCTACTCACCGCGCACGGTCTACCCCGACGGCCCGCCGCTGCAGGCGTTCACCGCGATCGGGCAGATCACCGACGACGAGCCGTACCAGGCCGAGGTGTCCCCGGACTTCACGCCGTGGCGGCGCAAAGTCGACTTCCTCGACTGCGTGGAAACCCCGATCCGGCCGCTGCTCGAGCGGCTGGACTTCATCGAGGACAAGTCCCGGTGGGGCTTCAAGTTCCGGTTCGGGGTGTTCCGCATCGACGACCACGACCTCGACGTGCTGCGATCGGCCATGCTGGTACCCATCGGGGAGGCTACTGTGGACACGTGAGCAACACCGACACCGTGCCTGACGAAGTCGACTGTGCGCCATCGTCATTCACCGGTGTCCTGCATCCCCGCGACGTGCCGCTGGGCGGGCCGCGTGCCATCCGGGTGCGCCGAACCCTGCCCCAGCGGGAACGGTCACTGATCGGGGCCTGGTGCTTCGTCGACCACTACGGCCCGCACGACCAGAGCGGCGGCGCCGGCATGGACGTGCCGCCCCATCCGCACACCGGTCTGCAGACGGTCAGCTGGTTGTTCAGCGGCCTGGTCGAGCACCGCGACTCCGCCGGCGTGCACGCGATGGTGCGACCGGGTGAGCTGAACCTGATGACGGCCGGGGCCGGCATCTGCCACTCCGAGGTGTCGGTGACGACCGCGCCGGGTGACGAGGTGCTGCACGGCGTGCAGCTCTGGGTTGCGCTGCCGCACGCCGACCGCGACACCGCGCGCGATTTCGCGCACTACGCACCCGATCCCGGCGCGGCGGGCGACGGGGTGACCGCGCGGGTGTTCCTCGGCGAGCTCGCCGGGCAGCGCTCCCCGGTGCACACGTTCACTCCGCTGCTCGGTGCGCAGCTGGACCTCGAGGCGGGCGCGCAGGCGGACCTCGACGTCGACCCCGGCTTCGAACACGGCGTGCTCGTCGACCAGGGGGAGGTCGAGGCGTGCGGAGCGCGGCTACAGGTGGCCGACCTGGCCTACCAGGAGCCGAGCCGCCAACGGCTGCACCTGGCCAACCGCGGTTCGACGCCGGCGCGGGTCATGGTGCTGGGCGGCACCCCGTTCGGCGAGGAGCTGGTCATGTGGTGGAACTTCGTCGGCCGCAGCCACGACGACATCGCCGCCTACCGCGACCAATGGCAGAGCCACGACGCCCGGTTCGGCGCCGTCGACGGCTACCGCGGATCGCCGGATCGGTTGCCCGCGCCCCCGCTGCCCAACGGCAGGCTGCGTCCGCGGGCCAATCCGGGGGTATCGCGCGCCAACCCGGGGGTATAGAGAACAGATGACCACCACCGACCGGACCGGTGCGCCCACCCAGGTCAGCGAGCAGGGCGACCGCTTCACCATCTCGGTCGACGGCCGCATCGTCGGCGTCGCCGACTTCATCGACCGCGACGGCCGGCGCCTCTTCCCGCACACCGAGGTCAACCCGCAGTTCCAGGGACGCGGTCTGGCCACCATCCTGGTGCGTGCAGCGCTGGAGGCCACCCGCCCCACCGGGTTGCGGGTGGTGCCGCACTGCTGGATGGTCGCGGAGTTCATCGACAAGAATCCGGAATTCGCTGATCTGCTCGACCGCTCGAGTGGGTAGCCAGGGACCATGACGACGACCGACAAGACCGGTGCTCCCACCGAAGTCACCCAGCAGTCCGACCGGTTCACCATCAGTGTTGACGGCGAGCAGGCCGGCTTCACCGAGTTCGTGGACCGCGACGGTCAGCGCATCTTCCCGCACACCGAAGTCGACGACAAGTTCGAAGGGCGGGGTTTGGGCACCATCCTGGTGCGTCAGGCGCTGGAAGCCACCCGCAACGCCGGGCTGCGGATCGTGCCGGTGTGCCCGATGGTCGCCGCGTTCATCGACAAAAACACCGAGTTCGGCGACATCACCGACCCGGTGACCGACGAGGCCAAGCAGGTGGCGTCGCAGCGCTAGCGGACCTTGGGCGTCGGCTGACCGGTGTGTTCGTCGACTACGTTCTGCTTCGTTCGGGTGAGCGTGCTACCCGAGGACCTCGATGCGGCATTGCGGGCCGGGCGCGCGGGCCAACCTTGTGTCCATCGTGACCAACGTGGCGTCCATGGCCTCGGCGAGAGTCACATAGAACGCATCCCAGCCGCGCACGGATGCCCGCAACTGCCAGACTCGATCGAGCATCCACCGGTGGGCGAACCGCTCGCCCGGCCAGTCCCGCAGATCCGTGACCGCTTGGCCTGCTGCCGTCTCGTCCAGCGCGCCGCGCAGGTACTGCGCACGGATCACACCGAGAACCTCGACATCGATCACCTCGGGCGCGGCATGATCGGTGTCAGACGCGAGGCGTTCGGCGATCGTCCGCGAGCGCGGCGTGTCAGCCACCACTTCGAAAAGACACGACGCGTCAACGACCAGCATCAGGCCACTCGCCGCGCCACTCGTCGAGGTTTCGCAGCACCTGCTCGGTCGTCACTTCGGAAGGACGCCGGCCCGTTCGACGTAACCACTCCGCGATCGAGGGCCGAGCCGCCAGCTTCGCGGCCTCCCTACGCAACAACTCCGGAACGGTAACCCCCTCCTCGGCGGCGCGACGCAGCAGACCCGCGTACACCTCGTCATCGATGTCACGTATCTGCACCGTCTTAGGCATTGGCGCATGATATCATGCGGATTCGCATCACCGCAGGAAGAAGGCGTTTTACTGGGCGACCAAGGGCCTCGTCGATTGGACAACTGATGTGTGAATGGCCGGAACGATCGTCGACCGGGGAGCAGGGCACTTCGTGGAGTGGACGCGAATCGGCACGCTGACGCTGGGGTCGAGTGGGCCGATCCGGCGTTGCGGGTTCGGTACCGCCTGGCTGACCGGCCCGGGAACCTTCGGACCGCCCCCCGACCCGGACGCCGCAATCTCCGTGCTGCGCCGGGCCGCCGACGCCGGAGTGCAGCTGTTCGACACCGCGGACTGCTACGGGCCCGCGGTCATCGAGGAGCTCGTGGCCGAGGCTTTGCACCCCTACTCCGACGACATCGTCGTCTCGACCAAAGGCGGTCGGTTCGCGCTGGGCGACAACCGGTGGCGTGCGGACGGGCGCCCCGAGCATCTGAAGGTGGCCTGCGAAGCCAGTCTGCGCCGACTTCGGGCGGACAGCATCGCGCTCTACCAGCTCAATGCCGTCGACCCGGATGTCCCGCTGCCGGAATCCCTCGGCGCCCTGGTCGAGTTGCGCGATGCCGGCAAGATCCGCGAGATCGGCGTGTGCAACGTCGACGAGGATGAACTCGAGGTCGCACGCACCTGCGCGCCGATCGTGTCGGTCCAGGACCGGTTCGACGTGCTCACCCGCGAGCGCGAAGCTGTTCTCGACGCCTGCGCCCGCAACGGGATCGTGTTCTTGCCGTGGTTTCCGCCAAGCACCGCAGAAAACGCCCCGGCCGGATCGGCACTCCAGCGGATCTCTACCCGGCGCGACGTCCCGGCGAGTCAGGTGGCGCTGGCCTGGCTGTTGGCCCGCTCCCCCTGGGTGCTTCCGCTGCCCGGCAGCGCAGAGCAGAAGCGGTACGAACTCGATCTCGCGGCGCTCGACCTCGAGTTGACCGACGACGAGGTCGCCGAGCTGACGGTCGGCTAGAGGTACTGGGCCGTGCTGCCCGAGATCGGCATGCCGTCCATGCCCAGCTTGCGGTGATCCCAGCTGCGCATCCGCGACGGGACCACGCGCACACAGATGCGGTTGTTCATCATCTGATCCACGAAGGGCCGCATCTCCTCGGAGTAGGGGCCGGTGTAGCGCTCCCACACGCTGATGCCCACCCGCAGATTCGTCTCCGGATCGTCGTGGATCTCGGCCGTCCCGTCGATCGACACCCCGCGCAGCGTGTCGTAGGACAAGCCGTCCTCGATCATCACGGTGATGGTCGGGTCGCGACGCAGATTGACCGCCTTCTGCGACTTGGCCTTGGTTTCGAACCAGATCTCGCCGTCGATCACGGCGTACCACATGGCCACCAGGTGCGGCCGGCCGCTGGGAAGCACGGTGGCCATCGTGGCGGTGCGGGTGCGTTCGATGAATTCGGCGATCTCGCCGTCGGTCATGACGATCTTGGCGCGTTCGTTCTTGCCCACCCGTCGATACTGGCAGTGCCGCCAACCCGCCCGTCACCGAGGCCCGGGTTTCGAACACACTTGCGATGGGCATTCGGGTGGACATGAGCGAAGACATCACCCAGGCCCCGCAGGAGAACGCCGCGAAGGACACCTCGCAGTGGGTGACCGGCGACGAGCCGATGACGGGAGCACAGCGCAGCTACCTGCACACTCTTGCCCAGGAAGCCGGTGCGGAAGTGTCCGACGACCTGACCAAGGCGCAGGCCTCCGAGATGATCGACGATCTGCAGCAGCAGACCGGGCGCGGAGAGTGACCCGCTGCATCTACACCTGATCCGGACAGTGCCGGGCTCGGGGCTTCACGTCCGACCGCGGCGAGCGACCCTTAGGTCCACACCTGATCGCGGAACCGCCAGGCGCTGTCGCGCAGAAACTGTTCCAGCGTTCCCGGCGGCCGGCCCAGCAGGCGCTGCACGTCGGCGGTGATCTGCTGGTTGGCCCCGAATCGGGTCAGCGTGTAGACCGCGGCCATGAACCCGACGGTGTCCCACCCGACGCCGCGGGCACGTAGCCGGCGCGCGAACGCGATCAGGTTGGGGTCGGTGTAGCGGACCCGATACCCCAGCGCGGCGCTGAGTTCGTCGGCCACCTCGGCCATGCGCCACCGGCGCGGACCACTGAGATGGTGCACCACGTTGCGGTGCCGGTCCGGATCGTCGAGGACGGCGGCGGCCACCGCCGCAGCGTCGCGGGCGTCCAGAAACGCGGTGGCGCCGCGGCCGGCCGGGATGAACAGTTCGTGGTGCTCGGTGATGTCGGTGCCGTGGGTGGAGATGGCGCGGTGCAGGTTCTGCATGAAGAACCCACACCGCAGCACGGTCCACGCCATTCGGCTCTCCCGCAGCGCCTTTTCGACCGTGTGGTGCGGGATGAAGCGGGCCCGGTCCGCACCGAACACCGACACGTACACCACGTGCCGGCAGCCCGCCTGCTGCGCGGCCTGCACGAACGGCACCAGCGCCGCCCGGGCAGCCTTGTTGCCCGGCAGCGGGAACAGCAGAAACAGCGACTGCACCCTGTCGAGGGCCGCCGCCCAGGTGTCACGGTCGAAGAAGTCGAAGCGCACCGCCTCGGCCCCGTTCACGTGAACCGGGTGCCGGCTGGCCACCCGCCACGCACGGGGGGCGTCGTCACGGGCGAGTAGCTGCACCAGCTCGGCGCCGACGTTGCCCGAGGGCCCGGTGACCACCAGCATGCCGCGCCCGCTCAGTAGAACGACACCGGCGGCAGCGCCCGGATGTTGCCGCCGCTGTGCCGGGCCGAAAACCGCACCGGCCCATCGTGCGGCGGGCCCAGCGTCAGCTCACCCACCGGGCGGAACTGGCCGACCGGCGCACTGACCTGGAAACTGAGCCGGTCACCGGTTCCGAAGCGGACATCCGGGCCGGTGGTGGGCGGGCGGACCCCGAACAGCAGCGGCGTGAACCCGACGAGGTAGAGCCACAGCGACGAGTAGAGCGGGGCGACCGGATCAGCCGGCAGCACCGCGTGATGCAGGGGCGCACCGTCCCCGGACGACGCCAGCAGGAAGTCCTGGTCTTTTCCCGGCCCGTAGGCGTCCGCAATCTTGATGCACAACCCGCGCGGAGCCGGTTCCGGGGTGTCGGGGCCGACCTGCACAACGGCGTCATGGGACGTCCCCGGACTCAGCAGCGTCGCCGAATCCGGCACATCGGCGCGGTCATCGATGGTCAACGTCGCGGTGAACGTGTCGCCGGCGGCGAACAGGTCACCGGTCTGGGCGATCAGAGCGCCGGCGGTCGCCTGCACCGCCTGCAGCCCGCTGCCCAGGGTGACTCCTTCTGCGATACGCATGCTTTCGTTCATACCCGCGGGCGGGGGCGTCCGTCACCCGGTCACACGGTCAGCGGTCGGTGAGCGTCGCCTCGAAGGCCACCCGGTCGCCGCGGTACAGCGCGCGCACCACCTCGATCGGGGCTCCACCGGTGTCCACGGAGCGGCGGTTGAGCAGCAGCATCGGCATCGCCGTGGTCGATTCGAGCAGAGCCGCCTCCCGCGGCGACGGCAGCACCGTCTCGATGCGCTCGGTGGCGTGGCCGAACACCACCCCGCGGGCGCGCAGCGCGGCGTACAACGACGTCGTCGGGTCGAAGTCGTCGGCCAGGTCGGCGAACCGGTGCCGCGGCAGATACGTACTCTCCAACCCGATCCGCACGCCGTCGGCCAGCAGCACCCGCTCCAGGTGCATCACCCGGTCCCAGGGCGAAACATCCAGTGCCGCAGCCGTTTCCGGCTCTACGGTAGTGTCCTCCCACGTCACCAGCAACCGGCCCGGGGTGCGGCCCATCCGCTGGGCGCCCTCGGTGTACGACTGCAACGACAACGGCTGCACCAGCTTGGGGCGCGAGACCACCGTCCCGCGGCCGCGCCGTTCGATGCGACCTTCCACCAGCAGCTCGTGCACCGCCTGACGCACCGTCTCCCGGGCCACCTGGAACCGGGCGGCCAGTTCCCGCTCGGGCGGGAACGCATCGCCTTCGTGCAGTCCGTCGAGGATCTCGTCGAGCCCGGTGCGCACCAGGTACGGCTTCGGCAGGCTCATCGGGCCAGGCGCTGCGCCAGGTCGAGGACGATCTGCACCGGCGCTCCCGGTGCTGCGGGGTCCTTGGCGGCGTCGTCGTAGCGGCGCAGTCGCAGCGCGTCCGAATGCCAGGGATGCCCGGCGAAGTCGGGGTCCACCACGGCACCGCCCTGCGCGGCCAGCGACACCACCGAGGTGGCGCTCAGTGCCGCGGCGTAGGCGGGGTCGACGGCGGCGAGGTGGCGTTTGGCGGCGACATGCGCGCCGGCAAGCCAACCGGCCCGTGCGCCGAACCGGGCGGTGATCCAGTCGCGGGCGATCCCGGAGTGGTCGGCGACGCCGGGTCCGCCCAGCAGCGGGCTGTGCCCGATGTCGTGTAGCGCCGCGGCCAGGATCAGTTCGTCGTCGGCGCCGTCGGCGATGGCGCACGCCGCGGCCTGCAGCGCGTGGTCCCATTCGTCGACGGCGGTCTCGTCCCACACCCCGCGCAACGAGTCCAGCAGGGCCGCGGTTTCGGCCCGCACGTATTCGGCTCTGGTTCGCATGGCGCCAACCATACCCCTGATTGGTCTATACCAATTGTTCACCGGGTGTTCCGCCTGCCCACATCGCACCATTGCGGTGCCGACGCTCACGCCCGGTTGTCTCAACCCCCATGCGGGTCACCATCATCGGCGGCGGAATCCTCGGCACCGCCCACGCCTGGCAGGCGGTGCGCCGCGGCCACGAGGTCACCCAGCTCGACCGCGAGGTCGAGGCGCGCGGAGCGACCGTGCGCAACTTCGGGCTGGTCTGGGTGTCCGGGCGCTCGTCGGGAGAACTCGACGCCAGCCTGCGCTCGCGCACGTTGTGGGAGGAACTCGGCGCCGAGGTGCCCGGGATCGGGTTCCGTCCCTGCGGGTCGCTGACGCTGCTGCGCACCCCCGCCGAGGTGGCGGTCGCCGAGGAGGTGTGCACCCGCGCCGACACCGGCCGCCGCGGATTCCGGCTGCTCGAACCGGGCGAGGCGCGGCGCATCAACCCGGCGCTGCGCGGCAAATTCGTTGCTGCGCTGCACTGTTCGCGCGACGGCGCGGTCGAGTCCCGCCAGGCGCTGCCCGCGATCCGCGCGGTACTGCACGGCAGTGGACGCTACACGTTCGTCCCCGGCGCCCAGGCCCGCACCGTGACCGGCACCCGCGTCGTCGACGACCGCGGCGACAGTCACGACGCCGACGTGGTGGTCGTCTGCGCCGGCGCCGCCCACGGCGGTCTGGTCGCCGAACTCGCCGGCCCGCTGCCGGTGCGCCGGGTCCGCCTGCAGATGATGCAGACCGCGCCGCTCGACGAGCCACTGACCACGGCGATCGCCGACGGGGACAGCCTGCGCTACTACCCCGCCTACGCGGGCAACGCCCTGGAGGAGTTGCGGCGCAGCGAACACCAGGATCCGATCGCCGCCGAGCACCGCATGCAGCTGCTGTGCGTGCAGCGCCGGCACGGCGGGCTGACCATCGGCGACACCCACGAGTACCGCGAACCGTTCCCGTTCGACGTCGCCGAGGCGCCCTACACCTACCTCACGGGCGTGGTCGAGGAACTTCTCGGCCGCCCGTTGCCACCCATCCGGCAGCGGTGGGCCGGCGTGTACAGCCAGTGCGTGGACCCTGGCCGCCTGGTCTACCGCGCCCAGGTGAGCGACGGCGTGTGGGTGGTGACCGGCCCCGGCGGGCGCGGCATGACCCTCGGGCCGGTGATCGGGGAACACACCGCAGACGAGATCGGACTGTAACTGATGCAGCACAACACCATTCAGCTCGCCGTCATCGACATGGCCGGCACCACGGTCGCCGACGACGGCCTCGTGGTCGAGGCGTTCGACGCGGCGGCCACCGCGGTCGGGATGCCGGACGCGGGTCCCGAGCGCGAGCAGGCCCGCCAATACGTGCTCGACACGATGGGCCAGTCCAAGATCGTGGTCTTCCGGGCGCTGTTCCGCGACGAGGGCCTCGCCCAGCGCGCCAACGCCGCGTTCGAGGACGCCTACGCCGCGCTCATCGCCGACGGCCGCGCGGTCCCGATACCCGGTGCTGCCGAATCGCTCTCACGGCTGCGTGACGGCGGCATCCGCGTCGCGCTGACCACCGGCTTCTCCCCCGACACCCAGGCCAAGCTGATCGCGGCGCTGGGCTGGCACGACCTCGCCGACCTGGTCCTGGCGCCCGGGCCCGGGGTCCGCGGGCGCCCCTACCCCGACCTGATCCTCACCGCGCTGCTGCGCCTCGGCGCCGACAGCGTGCACGCCGTCGGCGCGCTCGGCGACACCGCCAACGACATCGAGAGCGCGCTGCGGGCCGGATGTTCCGTCGCGGCAGGCACTCTCACCGGCGCACACGACGAACGCCAGCTCGTCGCCGCCGGCGCCACCCACGTCGTCTCCTCCGTCACCGACTTCGCCGACCTCCTCCTGAAAGGCTGAACATGAACCTACGCACCGCCCTCGCGACCTTCTCGGTCGCGGCTCTGGCAACCCTCACCGCCGCCTGCGGCGGCACCGGGACATCCGGCTCGGGCGACGGCACCACGCTGACGGTGTACAGCGCCGACGGCCTGGCCACCTGGTACGAGAGCACGTTCCGGCGGTTCACCGACGAAACCGGCATCAACGTCAACCTGGTGGAAGCCGGATCCGGTGAGGTGGTGTCACGCGTGGAGAAGGAACAGTCCAACCCGCAAGCCGACCTGCTGGTCACGCTGCCGCCGTTCATCCAGAAGGCCGCGCAGCTCGAACTGCTGCAACCCAGCGGCGCCGACACCAGCGGTATCGAGAGTGGCCAGGTGGGCCCGGATGCGACGTTCGTGCCGATCGTGGACAACGCGCTGAGCTTCATCGCCAACCCGGGCGCCAACCCCCCGCCGGTGACGTGGGACGACCTGCTCAAGCCCGAGTTCAAGGGCAAGCTGCAGTACTCCACCCCCGGTCAGGCCGGCGACGGCACCGCGGTGCTGGTGCTGCTGCAGCACCTGCGCGGCAAAGAGGGCGCCATGGAGTACCTGAAAGCGCTGCAGGCCAACAACGTCGGACCGTCCTCGTCGACCGGCAAGCTGCAGCCCAAGGTCAGCAACGGTGAGCTGCTGGTCGCCAACGGCGACGTCCAGATGAACCTGGCCTCGATCAAAGACGACGGCTCCACCTTCACCATCTTCATCCCCGCCGAGGCCGACGGGACCCGCACCAGCGTCTCACTGCCCTACGTCGCCGGGGTCACCTCCGGCGCACCGCACGCCGAGGAAGCCAGGCAGCTGCTGGCGTTCCTGATCTCCGAGGAAACCCAGAAGACGGTCGAACCCGAAGCGCTGGGGATGCCGGTGCTGGAGTCGCTGAAGTCCAACGGTGCCGCCGAACCCAACACCCCCGCAGCAGTCCTCAACGGTGTGGACGTCTGGGTGCCGGACTGGAACGCCGTGCTGGCCGACCTCGACGCCGACCTGGCCGCCTACCAGCAGGCCACCGGCAGCTGAGATGGCCGACACCCGCGTCAGCCAGGCCGGCCTGCGTCAGCGCTCGGCGCCTGTCGAACCCGGCAGTCCCGCAATCCTTTTCGACCGGGTCGGCGTCTCCTACGGCCGCGGCCGCAAGCAGACCCACGCGCTGATCGACTTCAACCTGCGGGTCGCGGCCGGAGAGACGGTGGCGCTGCTCGGGCCCAGCGGGTCCGGCAAGTCCACCGCGCTCAACGCGCTGGCCGGGTTCGTCCGTCCCACCTCGGGGCGGGTCCGGCTGGCCGGGCGCGACGTCACCGAGCTGCCTCCCGCTCGCCGCGGCATCGGTGTCGTGCTGCAGTCCTATGCGCTGTTCCCGCACATGACGGTTGCCGACAACGTCGCGTTCGGATTGCGGGCACAGAAGACCCCACGCAACGAGATCACCTCGCGGGTCGCCGAAGCCCTCGACATGGTTGGCATGTCCGGGTACCTGAAGCGGCTGCCCCGCGAGCTGTCCGGCGGCCAGCAACAGCGCGTCGCGATCGCCCGCGCCCTGGCCATCAGGCCCGCGGTGCTGCTCCTCGACGAGCCGCTCGCCGCACTCGACGCGGCCCTGCGCCAATCCATGCTCGCCGAACTGCAGCTGCTCAAGGAGGCCCTGCCCGACACCGCGATGCTCTACGTCACCCACGACCAGGCCGAGGCGCTGGCGCTGGCGGACCGGATCGTGGTGATGAACGACGCGCGGCTGATGGACGTCGACACGGCCGAGAACCTGTGGAAGCGTCCACCCACCAGCTTCACCGCGGCCTTCCTCGGCGGGGCTAATCTGTTGCCGTGCACGGTGGGCCGGGTGATCAGCGGCTCGGCGCTGGTCACCGTCGGCTCGCGCACCGTCAACGCCGATGCCCCCGCACCGGCGTTGGGACACGACGACTGGGGACCGGGATCGGCGGCGCTGCTGTGCGTGCGTCCACACGCCCTGCAGATCGTCTCCACCCGGGAGAAGGACGCGTTCACCGCCACGGTCAACGCCGCGGTGTGGCGCGGCGCGGTGACCCGGCTGGTGCTGTCGGTGCAGTCGCTGCCCGATGTGCTCGTCGACGTCGACGTGCCCGGCCACACCCCGTTCGAGGTGGGCAGCGTCGTCGGGCTGCGCCTGCCTGAACCGGCCGGGGTGCTGGTCTCCACGGGAAACGCGCCGTGACAACGGTTCTCGACCGTGATCTGACGACACCGGCCGATCCGGTCCCGCCCCGGTCGACCGCGTGGTTGTGGGTGCTGCCACCGTTGGCGCTGGTGCTGCTGGTGGTGCTCTACCCGCTGCTACGCGTCTTCTGGGAATCCTCGACCGGCAACTCGTGGGGCGACGTGCTCGGCTCCCAGGTGTTCCGCGACGCATTGTGGCGCACCGTGGCGATCGCGGCGACGTCCACCGCCGGGTGCCTGGTGCTCGGAACCTTCCTGGCGATCGTGCTGGCGTTCGTGCCGTTCCCCGGTTCAGCCCTGGTGGGCCGCCTCATCGACACCGTGCTGGCGCTACCGTCGTTCTTGATCACGCTCGCGTTCACGTTTCTCTACGGCAGCGCCGGGGCGGTCAACGCGGCGATCTCAGCGATCACCGGATCGTCCTCTCCCCTCCTGGATTTCCTCTATACGCCGGCCGGGGTCATCACCGCCGAAATCACGTTCTTCACCCCGTTCGTCGTGCGTCCCCTGCTCGCGGCGTTCGCGCTGATCCCCCGGGCCCAGCTCGACGTCGCGGCCAGCCTCGGCGCGTCACCGCTGACGGTGCTGCGCAGTGTCATCATGCCCGAGGCCTGGCCCGCCCTCGCAGCCGGCGGCAGCCTGGTGCTGTTGTTGACGCTCAACGAGTTCGGCATCGTGCTGTTCACCGGCGCCAAAGGGGTGATCACGCTGCCGGTGCTGATCTACACCCGCGGCATCGTCACCTTCGACCTGCCCGGCGCAGCGGTGATCGCGACCGTGCAGGTGGTGCTCTCGCTGCTGCTCTACGGCCTCTACCGGGTGATCTTCGCCCGGCTGACGGCGAGATAGGGGTTCCGAATGTTGCTGTGGAGTCCCCGCAGTCGCGCGGTCGTGCTCACGGTGTTCGCGCTCGTCGTCGCCGTGGTGTTCGTGCTGCCGCTGGGCACCGTGGTGCTGGCCGGGCTGGCCGGGTCCTGGACCGGTCCGCTGCCGTCGAACCTGGGCTTGACCCGGTTCGGCACCGCGCTGTCCGGTGAGGATCTGGCGAGTCTGTCGGTGAGCCTGCAGACCGCGTTCCTGGCCGGCGGCATCGCGCTGATCGTCGGGACGTGGGCGGCGCTGGCGGCCCGCGAAGCACCGGATTGGTTGCGCCGCATCACCGATGCCGTCTTCCACCTGCCCATCGCGGTGCCCTCGGTGGCGATCGGGCTGGGGCTGCTGATCGCGTTCAACTCGCGGCCGCTGCTGCTGGGCGGCACCCGCTGGATCGTCATCCTCGCCCACACCGTGCTGGTGTTGGCGTTCGCGTTCAGCGCGGTCTCGGCGGCGCTCGACCGCCTCGACCCGGCCTACCGGCAGGCCGCCGAGTCGCTGGGCGCCGGCCCGGTCCGGGTGCTGACGCGGATCACGCTGCCGCTGCTGCTACCCGCGCTCGGTGCGGCGGCCGGGCTGGCGGTGGCCCTGTCCATGGGTGAACTCGGCGCGACGGTGATGGTGTACCCGGCGACATGGAAGACGTTGCCGGTGACCATCTTCGGGCTCACCGACCGCGGCCAGGTGTTCCAGGCCGCCGCCGGCACCACGCTGCTGCTCGCGGTGACGCTGCTGGCCCTGATCGTGCTCGGCCGCATCCGGGGGCGCGCCGCGCTGCGGTGACTCAGGTCTTGCTGCCGACCGGCGCAGGCCGGCTCCAGATGTCGCCGAACAGATGCCCGGGAAGGTCTGCTTCTTCGGCGATGAAGACCGGGTCGGCGCCCGCGTCGGACTGCTGGTGGAAATCCTTGATCGCGGCGAACGCCCACTTGCCCAGCAGCACGATCGCGACCAGGTTGACCAGCGCCATCAACCCCATCGCCACATCGGCCAGCGCCCACACCGCGGTCAGCTTCGACACCCCGCCCACGCCGATCGCCATCAACACGAAAACCCGGAACACGTTGATGGTCTTGCGGCCGGCGCCGAGGAAGAACAGATTGATCTCGGCGTAGACGTAATTGCCCAGCACCGACGAGAACGCGAAGACGAACACCAGCACCGTCATCAACGACACCGTCCACGTGCCGAGGCTGTCGGCGATCGCCGCCTGGGTGAGGGTGGCGCCTTCCACCCGGGTCGGCGTCGCCGGGTCGTAGATGCTGGGCCCGGACACCAGGATGATGAACGCGGTGGCGGTGCAGATGATCATCGTGTCGACGAACACGCCCAGCGACTGGATCAGACCCTGCTTCACCGGGTGCGACACCGTCGCCGTGGCTGCCACGTTGGGCACGCTGCCCATTCCGGCCTCGTTGGAGAACAGCCCGCGTTTGACACCGTTGAGCAGTGCTGCGGCGATGCCGCCCGCGAAACCGCCGGCCAGTTCGGTCAACCCGAAGGCGCCACCGACGATCTGGACCAGCACCTCCGGCAGGTAGCTGATGTTGAGAGCGACGATCACCAGTGCCAGCAGCGCATACACCACCGCCATCAGCGGCAGCACGATCTCGGCGACCTGGGCCACCCGACGCACCCCGCCGAACAGCACCGGTGCGGCCAGGATGACCAGCCCGGCGGTGATCCACCGGACGTCGATGGCGTAGGCGCCGTTGACGACGTCGCTGATCGCGTTGGCCTGCACCATGTTGAACGCGATCCCGAACGTGAAGATCAGCAGGATCGCGAAGACGACGCCGCCGGCCCGTGAGCCGAGTCCGCGCTGGATGTAATAGGCCGGGCCGCCGCGGAACGATCCGTCGTCGGCGCGGACCTTGAAGATCTGGCCGAGGGTGGCCTCGATCAGCGCGGTGGCCATGCCGATCGCGGCGACGACCCACATCCAGAAGATCGCACCCGGCCCGCCGACCGTCAGCGCGATGGCGACCCCGGCGATGTTGCCGGTGCCGACGCGGGAGGCCAGGCCGACGCAGAACGCTTGGAATGGTGACACCCCGTCACAGTGGGTGCGGGAGTGGAAGAGCTGGCCGATCATCCGCCGGAAGTAGCGCAGCTGGATGAAGCGGGTGCGGATCGTGAAGTAGAGGCCAACGCCGACCAGAAGGTAGACGAGGATGTAGCTGTACAGCAGGTCGCTGACAGGGTTGATCAGGTGCTCCTGGATGAACTCCACGACCGCTCCCGGTGTCTCGTCGGTGAATCAGTCGTGCCATCGTGTCATCCCGGCGCCGGGGCCGCGCGACATTGCCGTCGGATTCCCGAATGACGCGGTGGCACAGCGGCGTCACCCGTCAACCGGGCCACTGGTCGCGCGGTGCTGCCACATCGGGTCGTGCACCCGTGCTCAGCGGCCGTTTCGCTCCCGGTGCTTGCACCCCGGCCAGCAGCACGGCCGGCGCTTGCCCTCCTCGAGTTCCTCCTGGGTGCGGCGGATGCGCCGTTCGCGCGTCTTCTGCTGCTTGGCGTCCTCCACCCAGCAGATGAACTCGTTGCGGGCCAGCGGTGTGATGTCCTGCCACGCCGCCAGCGCGGTGTCGTTGCCGCTCAACGCGGCCCGCAGATCGGCAGGCAGTTCGTGCACCACTCCACCTGGAACCGGTTGGCTGCCCATACCGGGCAGGATATCGGCTACCGCCTGGCTCCTTCGAGAGTGTGCGCGAGATCTTCTTCGGCCTCCGGGTCGAACTCGATGTCGTCGTCGCCGCGCAGCCCTGCGTCGGGATCGTCGTAGACATCGCGGTCCAGCTTGTTCTCGCTCTTGGCCACGATGCAGGTGACGGCCGCGTCGCCGGTGATGTTGACCGCGGTGCGGATCATGTCCATAAGCCGGTCCACGCCGAGGATGATCGCCACACCTTCGATCGGCAGACCCACCTGGGTGAGGACCATCGTGAGCATCACCATGCCCACCCCGGGCACCCCGGCCGTGCCGATGGACGCCAGCACCGCCATCGCGATGACGGTGAGGTAACCGGCGATGCCCAGGTCGACGCCGTACACGTTGGCCAGGAACACCGTGGCGACGCCCTGCATGATCGCGGTGCCATCCATGTTGATGGTGGCGCCGAACGGAACAGTGAAGGAGGCAACGGAATTGCCGGCGCCCATCCGCTGGGTCACGGCGCGCAGCGTGATCGGAATGGTGGCGTTCGAGCTGGCGGTCGAGAACGCGAACACCTGCGCGGCGCGGATCTTGCGCATGAACGTCCGGATGTTGAGTCGGGTCAGCGCCCAGTACAGCACCATGAGCGTGACGAACAGGTGGAACAGCAACGAGCCCACCAGCGTCACCACATAGGCCATCACCGGTTTGAACAGATCGATTCCCTCTTCGGCGAACACCCGGGCGATGAGTGCGAAGACGCCGTAGGGAGCGACCGCCATCACGATGCTGACGATCTTCATCATTAGCTCGTTCATGAATCCGCAGGCCCTGACGAAGCCCTCGGAGCGCTCACCGAGCATCAGCGCGGCAACCCCGACGAGAATCGAGTAGAAGATGATCTGCAGCATCTCGCCCTCGGCGAAGGCCTCGATCGGGTTGGTGGGGATGATGCCGGAGATGACCTCCCAAAACGAGGGCGCCTCTTCGGTTTCGATGCCAGACGTGTCGACGCCGGTCATGTCGAATCCCCGGCCCGGACCGATCAACTGGGCGATGCCGATGGCTACGCTGATCGCCAGCGCGGTGGTCATCAAGTAGAGCCCGAGCGCCTTGCCGCCGACGCGACCCAGCATCCGGACGTCGCCGATCCCGGTGACGCCGGTGATCAACGAGAAGATCACCAGCGGCACGACAAGCAGCTTGAGTGCGTTCAGGAAGGCCGTGCCGACCATGTCGAGGAAGCCATTGACGACGTTGTCACTGATCCACTGATTGCCGAGGACGTTGAAGGCGACCCCCACCGCCAGTCCGGCGATCATGCCGATCGCGACTTTTGCGGTCAGTGAGAGCTTCCGCCGCTCGGGCTCGACTGCTGAAGCTGACATGCGTCCTCCCTGGGAAAGGCCAAACCGGATGCGTCAGGCTTCCCAGTTCCACACCGCGTCAGCTGCTGGTCGGCCAGATTTAACGGGCCCGCCCACGGCGGTAACACCGCGGACATCAAACCGGTCGCAGACGGCGCTCGTTTCGACCGCCGCCGACCCGGCAATCTGGTGGGGATGATCGGAAAACTGCACGCCGTCGTCATGGACAGCACCGACCCGCGAGGGCTCGCTGAATTCTGGGCCGAGGTGCTGGGCGGGCACGTCGAGGCCGACGACGAGACGTGGGTGACCCTCGATGATCCGACGGGGCGCCGGCTCGCCTTCCAGCTCTCCCCCGACCATGAGCCGCCCGCGTTCCCGGATCCGCACGGCTCCCAGCAGTTCCACCTCGACGTCGAGGTCGACGACATCGACCGGGCCGAATCCGATGTGCTCAAACTGGGCGCCACCCGGGTGACCGACGCGCCTGGCGAGGAAAACTTCCGTGTCTTCCGCGACCCGTCGGGGCATCCGTTCTGCCTCGTTTTCGACATGACGCCCGATTAGCGCCGAGCCCGTCGGGGTACCACCCGGGCATGACAAACCCCGAGCAGAATGTAACGTCGGATCAGACGACCGAAGAAGATCAGGTGTTGGCGCCGGCGACACCGGGCGCCGAAGCCCTGCCGTTGCCCGACGACGAAGTCGAAAAGCCCACCGAGCAGTAAGCGCCCGGCAAGCGGCGACCGGCTCTGGCACCTGCCGGCTGCCTCCCGCGCTGCTGCCGCCAGCCTCCCGCGCCCGCTGGCGCTGGCGCTGCAGCTGGCTTTCCCCGCTATCGGCTGCCTGCTTTCACCGATCGTGAATCCTCTGCGAAAAATCGGCTCAAAAATCGCAAGCAGTTCACGCTCGGCGACGCGCCGATCCTCTCGCCAGACGTTTCGCCGGTTGTGAATCCTTTACGAAAAACCGGGCTCAAAAATCGCAAGCAGTTCACGCTCGGCGCGTTGAGGCGTGATCCCGGCGGACACCGCGGCGCGGGAGACAAGACGCAAGCAATTGGCAGGATTGACCCTGTGACCGAACCGCCGCCACCGCCGCACCCGCCACCGGCCATGGGTCCACGCGCCGCCGCGGCACTGGTGTTCGGGTCGTCGGCGGCGGTGCTGGTTGTCGAGATCACCGCGCTGCGCCTGCTCGCGCCCTACCTCGGGCTCACGCTGGAGACCAGCACACTGGTGATCGGCATCGCGCTGGCGGCGATCGCGCTCGGCTCCTGGGCCGGCGGTCGGGCAGCCGACCGCGTCGATCCGCGTCGACTCATCGCCCCGGCGATGGGTGTCTCCGGCGTGGTGGTGGCGTTGAGCCCAGCGGTGGTCCGGATGGCCGCGGAATGGGCTCCGCCGCTGCTGATCCTGGTCGCGTCGGCGGCCATTCTCGTTCCGGGTGCGCTGTTGTCGGCGGTGACGCCGATGGTGACCAAGATCCGGTTGTTCGACCTGGCCGACACCGGCACCGTGGTCGGCAAGCTCTCCGGCGTCGGCACCGTCGGCGCCATCGCCGGAACCGTGATCACCGGTTTCGTGCTGATCTCGCGGCTGCCGGTCAGCGCCATCCTGGTCGGCCTCGGCGTGCTGCTGGTGATCGGAGCCGCCGTGGTGGAGTGGCGGGCACACGGGTGGGTGCGGTCGCGCGCCGCCGTGCTGGTCATTGCGCTGACGGTCGCCGCTCTGGCCAGCGCCGTCGCCCCCGGCGGCTGCGACGCCGAGACCAAGTACCACTGCGCGGAGGTCGTCGCCGACCCGGACCGGGACAGCGGCCGCACCTTGGTGCTCGATGGATTGCGGCACTCCTACGTCGACACCGCCGACCCCACCGTTCTGCAGTACGACTACGTACGCGCCCTCGCCGCCGTCGTCGATGTGGCGTTTCCCGACCGGAACGCCCTCGCGGCGTACCACCTCGGTGGCGGCGGGCTGACCTTTCCCCGCTATCTCGCCGAGGTCCGGCCCGGCACGCGCAGCCTGGTCTCCGAGATCGACGGTGGGGTGGTCGGACTCGACCGCGACGAGTTCGGCGACCTGGCCGGCACCGGCATCGACATCCGCGTCGAGGACGGCCGACTGGGTCTGCAGCGCCTCGACACCGACACCCGGGATCTCGTCGTCGGTGATGCGTTCGGCGGTGTCAGCGTGCCGTGGCACCTGACCACCGTCGAGGCACTGTCGGAGATCCAGCGAGTGCTGACGCCCGGCGGTGTCTACGCGGCCAATCTGATCGACCATGGCGAGCTGGCGTTCGCCCGGGCCGAGGTCGCCACGGTGGCCGAGGTGTTCGACCACGTCGCGCTGCTCGGCGAACCCACCGATCTGGTCGCCAACCCGGCGTCCGCACGTGGCGGCAACCTCGTCGTCGTCGCCTCCGACCGGCCCCTGTCGGTGCCGGCCCTCGACGACGCACTCACTGCCCGCGACACCGGGTGGACGGCGATCGCCGGGAACGAGCTCGCCACTTGGATCGGCGACGCCCAGGTGCTGACCGACGACCACGCTCCCGTCGATCAACTGCTCGAGCCGTTCGGGTCGGGCCCATGAAATTCCGCTGCGGATTCCGTCGCCCTTCTGTCTGATTGCCCCGTCGCGGGGCCGGCTTCATTGGGTGCGGATCTCGCAGAAGGGCCGGTAAGCGAACTGTTTCGAGGCAGTTCAACGAACTGGTGGGCAACCTTCGGATTCCGTACTATCCTGGCGTCGGGTTGAGCTTCCAGCCCGCGACGGCTTCACCGACGCGGGGAGGCCGTCGCAGTCCCCTACAAGGCCGTAGCGACAGGACGCGAAGCATGAGAACGGTCGACGTCGACAACACGTTGGTCTATCCGCCGGTGCCGGGCGACGACCGAAAACAGTTCAGCAACGCCACGTTCGCCGTG
The DNA here is from genome assembly GCF_010728325.1 of Mycolicibacterium poriferae. The sequence goes on along the minus strand of NZ_AP022570.1, from coordinate 626,400 downwards.
CGGCGGTGTTCACGCGACCGGATCGCCGTCGGAGTCCGCGGCGACATCGACGCGGTCAACGGACGGGAGCTGGCCCGCTACGTGGTGCACCACACGCGGGCCTCGCGGCAGCTGGTGCTGGACCTGCGCTCGGTCGACTTCTTCGGCACCCAGGGTTTCACCGCGCTCTACTACATCAGCGTGCACTGCGCCCGCACCGACGTGGACTGGGCGATCGTGGGCAGCCGCCACGTGCGCCGACTGCTGTCGATCTGCGACCCCGGCGGCGAACTACCGCTGGCGGACAACCTGCGTGCGGCGCTGAGGCGGCTCGACCGCATCAGCCACAGCCGTCACCATCGACGCTGGAGCGCGCGCTCGGAAATCAGACCTCACAGCAACGGCCACCACCGCGCCTCCTGATCTCACGGAGTGGCCCGCCCGTCACGCCCTTCCCGGCTGCGTCGATACGCCAGGCGGCGGAAGGTGCGCAACCACTGCGGCCACACGCAGACCCCTGGCGCGGTGTTGCGCACCGGGTCGAAGGACACGTCCTGCTCCGGTCCGGTGACGGGTCGGATTTCGCTCAGGCGCAGCCTGGCCAGCGGATGAAAATCGCCGCTGCCGCAGGCCTGCTCGATGTCGAAGTCGATGTCCCCGTGGGCCAGCGTGTCGGCGACGGCGTCCAGGGCCAGGCCGTCGGCGGCGATGTCGGTGACCAAACGGGCCCGCACCCACCACAGCTGACCGCGGTAGGCCAGCGGCATCAGGCTCGAGTACCGGGTGTCCGCCCAGGCGGTGACCGGATGCAGCAGCAGCCGGTTCGGCACCGCCGAGGCATCACCGATGCCCGCTGTCACCAGCAGTACGTCCCACGGAGAGTCCCCCGACGGACCCGCGAACATCCGCCAGGCCAGACCGGCGGCGTCGGGTAGCGAGCCGGGTACTCCCACCGCCTTGGACAGTCGCCCCACCACCGGCCCTGACGGCACCGGAAGCCCGTCGTCAGGCGGGGCCACCCGCTCGATGCGCCCGTCGGCCAGGACTCCGCGCGGGTGGAAAAGGCGGCGGTCGCGCAGCGCGGCGCCCCATTCGATCGGTACGCCGACAAGGTCGGAGGCTTTCATGGCCCCGGGCTTCCCCGGTGCCCCGCGACCAAACCTCGACCGCGACCTACCGGGCCACCAGCCCGGCGGTCACGTCGGCCGAGCATGTGAGCTTCAAGTTCGGATCGGCGACGGCGTCGTCGCGCAGCAACCGCACATCGGAGTGGTAGCTCATCGACGTCACCCAGGGCTGACCGGCACCCTGACGCGGCAGCTGGTCGACGGCGCGCTGGACGTATCCGGCGGAGAAGTCGATGAACGGACGGGTCTGCATGTGCGGATCGTCGGGCACGGGGCACGCGGTGTCGTAGCCGTGGGCGTCCATGTGGGCCAGCAGCCGGCAGAAATGCTCGCACAGCAGGCCGACCTTCAACGTCCACGACGAGTTGGTGTAGCCGATGGCGTAGGCGAAATTCGGCACGCCCGAGAGCATCATGCCCTTGTAGGCGACGGTGTCGGGCAGGTGCACGGCGGCACCGTCGACGGTCAGCACCATGCCTCCGAAGGCCTGCATGGTCAAACCCGTTGCGGTGACGATGATGTCGGCGTCCAGTTCGCGTCCGGACTCCAGCAGGATCCCGGTCTCGGTGAACGTGGCGATCCGGTCGGTGACCACCGAGGCGCTGCCGTTGCCGATCGCGGCGAACAGGTCGGCGTCGGGTACCGCGCACAGGCGCTGATCCCATGGGTCGTAGGTCGGGCTGAAGTGCTCGTCGACCGGGTAGCCGGCGGGCAGCTGCTTGGCGTTCAGCCGTCGGATCAGCCGCCGCGCGGCGGCGGGGTGCTGCTGGCAGAACTGGTACACGAAGCGCTGTTTGGCGATGTTCTTGCGACGTGCCAGCGCGTATCCCCGCTTGTCGCCGAGCACGGTCTTGGCGATGTTGGCGAACCGGTCCTTCGACGACACCGGCAGGACGTAGGTCGGTGAGCGCTGCAGCATGGTGACGTGCTCCGCCTTGTCGGCCATCGCCGGCACGAGGGTGACGGCTGTGGCGCCGCTGCCGATGATGACGACCTTCTTGCCGGTGTAGTCGAGGTCCTCCGGCCAGTGCTGGGGATGGACGATGCGGCCGGTGAACCGCTCGCGGCCTTCGAAGTGCGGTGTGTAGCCCTCGTCGTAGCGGTAGTAGCCGCCCGCGCAGAACAGCCAGTTCGCGCTGATCTGGAGGAGTTCTGCGGTATCGGTCCGCTCGATGTCGACGACCCAGCGGCCCTTTTCGCTGCTCCATTCGGCGCCGAGCACCTTGTGGTGGAACCGGACCTTGTCGTCGATGCCGTTCTCGGCGGCGGTTTCCCGCAGATAGGCCAGGATCTTGTCGGCGTTGGCGATGGCGTGGTCGTCGCGCCACGGCTTGAACTCGTAACCGAAGGTGTGCAGATCGGAGTCCGAGCGGATCCCGGGATAGCGGAAGAGGTCCCAGGTGCCGCCGGTGGCACCGCGCGCCTCGACGATGGCGTACTGCCGGTCGGGATGGTGCTGCTGCAGGTAGTAGGCGGCGCCGATGCCGGAGATTCCGGCGCCGACGATCAGGACGTCGAGGTGTTCGGGATGGTCCATGGTGGTGGCTCCTGTGCGGGTGATCGAGCGATGTGTCGATCGTCGCGCGCCCGCCGCGGCCAGCCAAGGTCACTACGCCCCCGATCCGGGGTTCCTGTGGTGCAGAGTGCACCACAGGGCTACGGTCGTCAGATGTCCTGGCCACGCCCCTCACCAGCGGTTCGGGAGCTGATCCGGCAGTGCGCGCAGATCGTCGTCAACGCCCGCGCCGAGTGGCTCGACGAACTGGACGCATCCGTACTGGCGGCCAGCCCGACGATCGCTGCCGATCCCGAACTCGCCGCGGCGGTCAGCCGCAGCAACCGCGCCAACCTGTTCTTCTGGGGCACCGCCAACGTCCGCGACCCCGGGGCGCCGGTGCCGCCCAACACCGGTCCCGAACCGCTGACCATCGCCCGGGAAGTGGTGCGCAGAGGCTTGGACGCGTACTCACTCGACGCCTACCGGGTGGGGGAAGCGGTGGCGTGGCGGCGGTTGATGGACATCGCCTTCGAGCTGACCTCCGACCCGGCCGAACTCCACGAGCTACTCGAGGTGTGCTCGCGATCGATCAGTTCGTTCATCGACGCCACGCTGGCTGGGATAGCCGCGCAGATCGACGCCGAGCGCGACGAACTCACCCGGGGCACGCACGCCGAACGGCGCGAGACGGTGGCACTGCTGCTCGACGGCGCGCCCATCCCCCGCCGACGGGCCGAGGACCGTCTGGGCTACGCGCTGACCGGGCCGCACACCGCCGCGGTGATGTGGAGCGACGACTCAGACGCGGTCGCACGGCTCGATCGGACCGCCGAGGCGATCGCGCAGGCCGCCGGAGTGGCGCACCACCTCAGCGTGCTGGCCAGCACCGCGACGCGCTGGCTGTGGGTGCCGGGTGTCATCCCGGCCGACGGGGCCGCGGTCCTTGGCGCGGTGCACCCGCCCGAGGGTATCCGGATCGCCGTGGGCTCGACCGCGGCCGGGCCGGAAGGCTTCCGCCGCAGCCACTTCGACGCGTTGACCACCCAGCAGATGATGGCTCGGTTGCGCTCACCGCAGCAGCTCGCGTTCTTCGCCGACATCGAACTGGTCGCGCTGGTGACCGCGGACACCGACCGCGCCGCCAGTTTCGTCGACCGGGTCCTGGGTGACTTCGCGACCGCCGAGCCCGACATACAGGACAGCGTGCGGACATTCATTGCTGTGCAGTGCAACGCCTCTCGCGCGGCGGCACGGCTCTACACCCACCGCAACACCCTGCTGCGCCGACTCGCCCGCGCCGACGAGTTGCTGCCCCGACCGCTGGCCGACAACGTCGTCGACGTCGCGGTGGCGCTGGACGTGCTGCGCTGGCAGGGGCGGTGAGCCCGACGATGCAGACAGACACCCTGTCCGCCCGGCGGTCCTACGGTGGGAACGGCTCCGCCACGGGGCGCCCCAGCAGGAAGCCCTGACCGTATTCGATGCCCAGACCGGTCAAGGTGTCGAGCTGGGCCGGTGTTTCCACGGCTTCGGCAACGATCTTGGCTCCGAGCTCTGCACCCAACGCCTTCAACGCCGTCGCGAATGCGCGTTTCACAGGATTCTCGTCGATGCCGTCGATCAACTCCCCGTCGATCTTGATGATGTCGGGACGCAGCCGCAGCAGCTGAACGAAGCTGGCGTACCCCGCACCTGCATCGTCGACCGCTACTGCGATCCCGGCGCCACGCAGCTTCTCGAGATCAGGTCCCAGTGACTCGGGAAATGGTTCGTGCTCGGTGACCTCCACGATCAACGGTCGGTCGACGCTGACCAACAGCTCCTGGATCGAGGGGTCCAGAACAGCACTCGGACTGAGGTTGACGGCTACCGGATAGCGGTCGGGAATGCGCTCGGCCGCGGTCAGCACCTCTCGCAGCGCCGCGTGCTCGAACGCGACACCCCGGCCCAGGCGGCGAGCGGTGATGAACCACTTCTGCGGCGTCAGCGAAGCGTTGGTGGGAAAGCGCGTCAGCCCCTCGTAGGCAATGGGCTCACCGCTGGCGAGATGGACCATGGGTTGGAAGACCGCACTCAGGCCGTCCGATTGCGCCAGCAGCGCTTCCAATTCCTCCTGGAGTTCACCGACCTCGGCGGCCTCAGGCAACATCACCGAAGCCACGAACCGGGCGGTGAGCGCACGCTGTCCACGCTCCTCGCTGTCCGTCATCACCTGGGTCAGCAGGGTCCAGATCTGAGACTGCGCGCCGATCAACGCGGAGACGAACTCGCTGATCGCGAGCATCGAATCGACGTCCGCCTCCGTGAACGCACCCGGCTCCGCGGCAGCCAACAACAGGGAGCCGATGGCGTGGTGGTTGTAGGTCAACGGAATCGCCGCCCAGGAACGAGTTCCCCACTGCTGGTTCATCGAGCGCACGCGCGCGGTCAGGCGCGAGTCCACCATCGCGTCCTCGATCAGCTGGGGACGTCTCTCTCGGGCGGCGCGTCCCTGCAAGCTGCCGCGCTTGGGTACCACGAAGCCGACCGCCGTGGCGAGCACGCCGTGGGCGGACACGGTGACGTAGGCATTGTCGGTGGCGCGCAGGAGCGTGACCGCAGCGCCGTCGGCCTTGTGCGCAAACACGCACGCCTGCTCGGCGACTCGGCTCATCAACGACGCCGGTTCCATCGAACCGACCAGGGCCTGGATCACTCGCTCCACGTCATCCCACCCCCGTCCCCCGGGTCGGGTCGAGGCCGGCCACCGTGTCACTTCGGCACGGCGCGTGATCGGCGACGCGACCCTGTCCGCTCGGTTCACAACCACAGGTTCGCGCGCTTGACGCTACCGAACACACGCAGTCGACGCTGGACTTCTCCGGTTCCGCCGAGCAGGGCGAACTCGAACTCGGGACCCCTCAAACACAAAGGTCACGAACCATTTCTGATTCGTGACCTCATGCGTCGCAGTTCGTGGAACCGCTCAAATGTGGGCGAAGGGGGACTTGAACCCCCACGTCCCGAAGGACACTGGCACCTGAAGCCAGCGCGTCTGCCATTCCGCCACTCGCCCGAACAACCGGGGGAGCCTATCACGCAGGCAACCCCGGGGCCCAACCGTACTGGGCGAGCACCCGGAACGCCAAAACGGCTTGTCACACCTGCTTGACCTGCGGCGATGTGATTCTCAGAGTTCCGTTGGTCCCGCAGTGCCAGACATGGCCGATACCATGCATCTGAGCGTCGCTGCCAGTCGACACGCTGGGGGCGTCAACAGTATGTGCACGAACAGCTCACGACACGGAGGAGGCGGGCGGGTAGATGGGGTTGGTCGACCGCTTCGAGCGAAAACTCGAGGACAAGGTCGGCGACGCCTTCGCCCGGGTGTTCGGTGGGTCGATCGTTCCGGCCGAGGTCGAGACGCTGCTGCGGCGCGAAGCCGAGAGCCAAGCCCGCGAAGTGGGTCGCGGGCGCATTTTGGCCCCGAACGACTACGTCATTACCCTCAGTGTGCCCGACTACCACAAGGTGAGTGCCGATCCGGACATCACCGCGACCACGTTCGCCAAGCACCTGGAGGGATACATCCATGAGCAGGGGTGGCAAACGTATGGTGATGTGGTCGTCAGATTCGAGCAGTCACCGAGCCTGCACACCGGACAGTTTCGCGCGCGCGGGGCGGTCAATCCCGACACGACCAACGACGTGCCCGCCCCTCCACCTCGAGAACTCTCGTCCCCCGCAGAACCAGGAGTACCACCGATGAGCGACAACCCGACCTACCGCGGCGGCCAGGGTCCCGGCCAGGGCCGGCCCGCCGACGAGTATTACGACGAGCGCTACAACCGGCCCGAGGATCAGCGCGGTCACTACCCGCCGTCGGAGCAGGGTGGCTATCCCCCGCAGGGCGAGCCGAACTACCCGCCGCGCGGGGGCTACCCGGACCAGGGCGGCTACCCCGAGCAGGGCGGCTACCCGGACCAGGGCTACCCGCCCCCGTCCTACGAGCAGCGCCCCCCGGCCGGGTACGGCCCGCCTCCGGGCTACCCGGACCAGGGCTACCGGCAGGCGCCGGGCGGTTACGGACCGCCCCCCGGGTACGGCCCGCCGTCCAACGACTACGACTACGGCCGTCCCCCCGGGCGCCCCGACGACGGCGGCTACCCGCACCAGGGCCGTCCCGGCTACCCGGATCAGGGCGGCTACCCCGACCACGGCGGATATCCGGATCAGGGTGGCTATCCCGACCAGGGCGGTTACGGCGGCCAGGGTTACGGCGGCCGCCAGGACTACGCCCAGCCGGATTACGGCCGCTACGGCGAGGCGCCGGGTGGCTATCCCGAGCAGGGCTACGGCGACGGCGGTTACGGGGCTCCCGCCGGCTACGGCCAGGGCTACGGGGCGGGCCAGGGCGACTACTCGGCCGCCGGCGCCACGGTGACCCTGCAGTTGGACGACGGCAGCGGCCGCACCTACCAGCTCCGCGAGGGCGCCAACGTGATCGGCCGCGGTCAGGACGCTCAGTTCCGGCTGCCCGACACGGGTGTGTCGCGTCGGCACCTGGAAATCCGCTGGGACGGTCAGGTCGCGCTATTGTCTGACCTCAACTCCACCAACGGCACGACGGTGAACAACGCCCCGGTCCAGGAGTGGCAGCTGGCCGACGGCGACGTCATCCGGCTGGGACACTCCGAGATCATCGTCCGCGTTCACTGAGGGTCGGACCGCCCGGCATCGCTGGGAAAGCGGTCGGTGTGACCTTCGCGTCGATCGACACCACAGTATGGTGGCGGTGCCGGAAGCACGCCAGGGAGCGCTTGCGCGGGGGGTCTCACCAGGCCGACGAGCGGTGTCACCGGGCGGAGCGCTTGCGCGGGGTTTGTCACCGGGACGGAGAGGACGTCAGATGCAGGGGCTGGTACTGCAGCTGACCCGTGTCGGCTTCCTGTTGCTGCTGTGGCTGTTCATCTGGTCGGTGCTGCGGATCCTGCGCACGGACATCTACGCACCGACCGGCGCGGTGATGGTGCGTCGTGGCCTGGCGCTGCGGGGGTCCATCCTGCCCAGCCGCGGCGGACGCAACGTACCCCGCCAGCTGGTGGTCATCGAGGGCGCGCTCAAGGGCACCCGGATTCCGCTGGGCACCCAGCCGGTCCTGATCGGGCGGGCTGACGACTCCACACTGGTGCTGACCGACGACTACGCTTCCACCCGCCACGCCCGACTCTCGCCACGAGGTCCGGAGTGGTATGTAGAGGACCTAGGATCAACCAACGGTACATACCTCGACAGGGCGAAGGTGACGACGGCGGTACGAGTTCCGATGGGCACCCCCGTGCGGATCGGCAAGACGGTGATAGAGCTGCGCCCGTGACGCTCGTGCTTCGATACGCCGCGCGCAGCGATCGCGGGCTGGTGCGCGCCAACAACGAGGACTCGGTATATGCCGGGGCCAGGCTGCTGGCGCTGGCCGACGGGATGGGCGGGCACGCCGCCGGTGAGATCGCCTCCCAACTCGTCATCGCCGCGCTGGCCCACCTCGATGACGACGAGCCCGGCGGAGACCTGCTCAGCAAGCTCGACGCCGCCGTCCGGGAGGGCAACTCGGCGATCGCCGCGCACATCGACGCCGACCCCGAGCTCGACGGCATGGGCACCACGCTGACGGCGATCCTGTTCGCAGGCAACCGCCTGGGCCTGGTGCACATCGGCGACTCGCGGGGTTATCTGCTGCGCGACGGCGAGCTCACCCAGATCACCAAGGACGACTCGTTCGTGCAGACCCTCGTCGACGAGGGCCGCATCACCGCCGAGGAGGCGCACAGCCACCCGCAGCGGTCGCTGATCATGAAAGCGCTGACCGGCCACGAGGTCGAGCCGGCGCTGATCATGCGGGAGGCGCGCGCCGGGGACCGTTACATGCTGTGCACCGACGGACTGTCCGACCCGGTGAGCCAGGAGACGATCCTCGACGCACTCCAGATCGAGGACACCGCCGAAAGCGCCGACCGGCTCATCGAGCTGGCGCTGCGCGGCGGCGGCCCCGACAACGTCACCGTGGTCGTGGCCGACGTGGTCGACTACGACTACGGCCAGACGCAGCCCATCCTGGCCGGCGCTGTCTCCGGCGTCGACGACCAGAGCGCGCCGCCGGACACCGCCGCGGGTCGCGCGTCGGCGTTCAACCCGAAACGCACAGCCGCCAAACGCGTGGTGCAGCAACCCGAGGAGCCGCCGCCGCGCCCCAAGTCACGGCGCCGCATGTACATCGCAGCGGCCGTGCTGGTCCTGGTGGTGCTCGCAGGCCTGGCCGTAGCCCGTGAAATCGTGCGCAGTAACTACTACGTCGGCGAACACGAGGGCACCGTCTCCATCCTGCGGGGCGTGCAGGGTTCCTTTCTCGGACTCTCGCTGCAGGAGCCTTATCTTCTCGGCTGTCTGAACTCGCGCAACGAACTGTCGTTGATCAGCGCCGACCAATCTCAACAGAACCTGAACTGCCGGCTGCTCGGCGTCAGCGACATGCGGCCCTCCGAGCGCGCCCAGGTGACCGCGGGGCTGCCCTCGGGCACCCTCGACGACGCGATCCGCCAGATCGAGGAGCTGTCCCGCAGCTCCGTGCTGCCGATCTGCGCGCCGCCGGCCCCCACGACCACGAGCAGGGCCCCCGCCACGCCCCGTCCGGCCCCCGCCCCGACCAACGGCACCAGGGCACCGGCCACCACGACGCCGCCCACCACGACGCCGCCCAGCCCCACCCGCGGCCCGGCCCCCGGTCCGTCGCCGGAGACGCCTCGCACCGTCACCGGGGCTCCGGCCCCGTCCAGCCCGTCGCCAACGGTGACCGCGCTGCCGCCCCCACCACCCGAGCCGGGAACCAACTGCCGGGAAGTGCCATGAGCACCCAACCGCAATCTCCGGTTGCGGTGGCACCCCCGCTGCCGAACCGGCGCAACGCCGAGCTGTTCCTGCTCGGCTTCGCCGCCGTGATCACCACAGTTGCGCTGCTGCTCGTCGAGGCCAACCAGGAGCAGGGCCTGCACTGGGACCTCGCCCAGTACACGGTCGCCTACCTGGCGCTGTTCGCCGGCGCGCACCTGGCGGTGCGCCGTTTCGCGCCCTACGCCGACCCGTTGCTGCTGCCCGTGGTCGCGCTGCTCAACGGGTTGGGTCTGGTGATGATCCACCGCCTGGACCTGGCCGCGGAGGAGAATCGCGCGCAGGGCTTCGGCGGTACCGCCAACCAGCAGATGTTGTGGACCCTGGTCGGGGTGCTGGGCTTCTCGGCGGTGGTGATCCTGCTGCGCGACCACCGGATGCTGTCGCGCTACGGCTATCTGTGCGGGCTGACCGGGCTGATTCTGCTGGCGATCCCGGCCGTGCTGCCCCGGTCGATGTCCGAGCAGAACGGCGCGAAGATCTGGATCCAGTTCCCCGGCTTCTCGATTCAGCCCGCCGAGTTCTCCAAGATCCTGCTGCTCGTGTTCTTCGCCTCGGTGCTGGTGTCCAAACGCAACCTGTTCACCAGCGCGGGCAAGCACGTGCTGGGGATGGACCTGCCGCGGCCGCGCGACCTGGCGCCGCTGCTGGCTGCCTGGATCGCCTCCATCGGGGTGATGATCTTCGAGAAGGATCTCGGCACGTCGCTGCTGCTGTACGCGTCGTTTCTGGTGATGGTGTACATCGCCACCGAACGGTTCAGCTGGGTGGTGCTCGGTTTGGGGTTGTTCGCCGTGGCCAGCGTCGTCGCCTACTACGCGTTCGACCACGTCCGGGTGCGGGTGCAGACGTGGTGGGACCCGTTCGCCGACCCGGACGGGGCCGGCTATCAGATGGTGCAGTCGCTGTTCAGCTTCGCCACCGGCGGCATCTTCGGCACCGGTCTGGGCAACGGCCAGCCGGGCACGATCCCGGCCGCCTCCACCGACTTCATCATCGCCGCCGTCGGTGAGGAGCTCGGGCTGGTCGGCCTGGCCGCGGTGCTGATGCTCTACACGATCCTGATCATCCGCGGCCTGCGCACCGCGATCGCCGTGCGGGACAGCTTCGGCAAGCTGCTGGCCGCAGGGCTGGCCGCGACGCTGGCCATCCAGCTGTTCATCGTCGTCGGCGGTGTCACCAACCTGATCCCGCTGACCGGGCTCACTACCCCGTGGCTGTCCTACGGCGGGTCCTCGCTGGTGGCCAACTATCTGCTGCTGGCGATCCTGGTCCGCATCTCCCATGCCGCGCGCCGCCCCATCGGCAGCACCTCACCCGGTGGGCCCATCGCAGCCGCCAGCACCGAGGTGATCGAGAAGGTATGAACACCTCGCTGCGCCGGATCTCGGTGATGATCATGGGCCTGGTCGTGCTGTTGCTGGCCAACGCCACCTTCACCCAGGTCTTCACCGCCAACAGCCTGCGTTCGGACCCCCGCAACCAGCGGGTGCTGCTCGACGAGTACTCCCGCCAGCGCGGCCAGATCACCGCCGGGGGCCAGCTGCTGGCCTACTCGGTGTCCACCGGCGGACGGTTCCGGTTCCTGCGGGTCTACCCGGATCCGCTGGTCTACGCCCCGGTGACCGGGTTCTATTCGCTGAGCTACTCGAGCACCGGGCTGGAACGCGCCGAGGACTCGATTCTCAACGGGTCCGATCAGCGGCTGTTCGCCCGCCGCCTGGCCGACTTCTTCACCGGCCGCGATCCCCGCGGCGGCAACGTGGACACCACCATCAACCCGGAGGTGCAGCAGGCCGCCTGGGACGCGATGCAGGAGGGGTGTTCCGGACCGTGCCAAGGCTCGGTGGTGGCGCTCGAACCGTCCACCGGCAAGATCCTGGCTCTGGTGTCCTCGCCGTCGTATGACCCCAACCTGCTGGCCACCCACGACCTCGCCGAGCAGACCGAGGCCTGGCAGCGGTTGCGTGACGAGGCGGACTCACCACTGCTCAACCGTGCGATCTCCGAGACCTACCCGCCCGGGTCGACGTTCAAGGTGCTGACGACGGCCGCCGCGCTGCAGGCCGGCGCCACCCCCGACACGCAGGTGACCGCGCAGTCGGCGATCCCGCTGCCCGACAGCACCGCCACGCTGGAGAACTTCGGTGGCCGGCCCTGCGGCGGCGCCGAAACCGCGACGCTCGCTTATGCATTCGCACACTCGTGCAACACCGCGTTCGTCCAGCTGGGCATTGACACCGGAGCCGACGCGCTGCGCAGCACGGCCCGTTCCTTCGGCGTCGACGTCGAGCCGCCGCCGATTCCGCTGCAGGTCGCCGAGTCCACCATCGGCCCGATCCCCGACGCGGCGGCGCTGGGCATGACGAGCATCGGCCAGAAGGATGTCGCGCTGACGCCGCTGCAGAACGCGATGGTCGCTGCGACGGTCGCCAACGACGGGGTCACGATGCGCCCGTATCTGGTCGAGAGCCTGCGCGGACCCGACCTCGCGACGATCGCCACCACAGAGCCGACGGAAGAGCGGCGAGCGGTCTCCGAGGGTGTCGCGGATACACTTACGGACTTGATGGTCGCCGCCGAGCAGGTGACTCAGCAGAAGGGAGCCATCGCCGGCGTGCAGATCGCATCCAAGACCGGCACTGCGGAGCACGGTACGGATCCGCGCAACACGCCTCCGCATGCCTGGTACATCGCTTTTGCGCCCGCGCAGGCCCCCAAGGTCGCCGTCGCGGTGCTGGTGGAGAACGGTGGGAACCACCTGTCCGCCACCGGTGGTGCGCTCGCCGCCCCCATCGGGCGCGCCACCATCGCCGCCGCATTGCGGGAGGGCGCATGAGGCGCGCGGAGGTCGCGACATGAGTCCGCGCGTGGGTGTCACGCTGTCCGGGCGTTACCGGCTGCAGAGGCTGATCGCCACGGGCGGCATGGGCCAGGTCTGGGAAGGTGTGGACTCCCGGCTGGGTCGCCGGGTCGCCATCAAGGTGCTGAAGGCCGAGTACTCCACCGACGCCGAATTCGTGGAACGGTTCCGCGCCGAGGCCCGCACCGTGGCGATGCTCAACCACCCGGGCATCGCCGGGGTGTACGACTACGGCGAGACCGACATCGACGGCGAGGGCCGCACCGCCTACCTGGTGATGGAGCTGGTCAACGGTGAGCCGCTGAACTCGGTGCTCAAGCGCACCGGGCGGCTGTCGCTGCGGCACGCCTTGGACATGCTCGAACAGACCGGCCGGGCATTGCAGGTCGCCCACACCGCCGGGCTGGTGCACCGCGACGTCAAGCCGGGCAACATCCTGATCACCCCCACCGGGCAGGTCAAGCTGACCGACTTCGGTATCGCCAAGGCCGTCGACGCGGCACCGGTCACCCAGACCGGCATGGTCATGGGCACCGCCCAGTACATCGCCCCCGAGCAGGCCCTGGGCCATGACGCCACCGCCGCCAGCGACGTGTACTCACTCGGCGTGGTCGGCTACGAGGCGGTGTCGGGCAAGCGGCCGTTCACCGGCGACGGCGCACTGACCGTGGCGATGAAGCACATCAAGGAGAACCCTCCCCCGCTGCCGGCCGACCTGCCACCCAACGTGCGTGAGCTGATCGAGATCACCCTCGTGAAGAACCCGGGCATGCGGTACAAGTCCGGAGGCCCGTTCGCCGACGCGGTCGCCGCGGTGCGAGCCGGCCGCCGGCCACCGCGGCCCAACGCCGCGCCGTCGATCGGCCGGGCGGCACCGACGGCGGTCCCGTCGGCCACCCAGGCCCGCGCCGTCCCCGCACCGCCGCCACGCGCCCGCGCCACCGGCAGTCACCGCCCAGCGCCGCCGGCCCGCCGCACCTTCTCGTCAGGCCAGCGCGCGCTGCTGTGGGCGGCCGGGGTGCTCGGTGCCCTGGCGATCGTCATCGCGATCCTGATCGTGCTCAACGCCCAGGACCGGCAGGACCGCGCCCCGAGCGGCGACGAGACGTCACAGACGACACCGGCGGAGTCGCCGGCGGCCGCACCCGCGCGCTTCGGCGATCATGGATTTCAGGGATACCGGGTATCCCGCCCGCTTGACGACGTCGGACCCCCGACGTCGATGTTGGACGCCTCAGAACAGATGTTGCGATGACGACCCCCCAGCACCTCTCCGACCGGTACGAACTCGGTGAGATCCTCGGCTTCGGCGGCATGTCCGAAGTCCACCTGGCACGCGACCTGCGGTTGCACCGCGACGTCGCGATCAAGGTGCTGCGCGCCGACCTGGCGCGCGACCCGAGCTTCTATCTGCGGTTCCGCCGCGAAGCGCAGAACGCGGCGGCGCTGAACCACCCGGCCATCGTCGCGGTGTACGACACCGGAGAGGCCGAGACGCCCACCGGGCCGCTGCCCTACATCGTGATGGAGTACGTCGAGGGTGTGACGCTGCGCGACATCGTGCACACCGAGGGTCCGATGCCGGCTCAGCGGGCCATCGAGGTCATCGCCGACGCCTGCCAGGCCCTGAACTTCAGCCACCAGCACGGCATCATCCACCGCGACGTCAAACCCGCGAACATCATGATCAGCAAGTCGGGCGCGGTGAAGGTGATGGACTTCGGCATCGCCCGCGCGCTCGCCGACGCCGGCAACCCCGTCACCCAGACCGCCGCGGTGATCGGCACCGCGCAGTACCTCTCGCCGGAGCAGGCTCGCGGCAACAAGGTCGACGCCCGCTCGGACGTGTACTCGCTGGGCTGTGTGCTCTACGAGGTGCTCACCGGGGAACCGCCCTTCGTCGGGGATTCGCCGGTCGCGGTCGCCTACCAGCATGTCCGCGAGGATCCGGTGCCGCCGTCGACCCGCAACGGCGACATCTCCCCCGACCTGGACGCGGTGGTGCTCAAGGCGCTGGCCAAGAACCCCGACAACCGCTACCAGACCGCCGCGGAGATGCGCGCCGATCTGGTCAGGGTGCACAGCGGCGAGACACCGGACGCCCCGAAGATCTTCACCGACGCCGAGCGGACCTCGATGCTGGCCGCGCCGGCGCCCTCGGACCGCACCGAACCGATCAACCCCGTCGGCGGGCACCAGCCGCGGTACGTGGAGCGGCCGCGCAGCGGCTCGGTCGCCCGCTGGGTGGTCGCGGTGGCGGTGCTGGCGGTGTTGACGGTGCTGGTCACGGTGGGCATCAACATGTTCGGCGGCGACACCCGCGAGGTGCAGGTGCCCGACGTCAGCGGGCAGGTCTCCGCCGACGCGATCGCGGCGCTGCAGAACCGGGGTTTCTCCATCCGCACCCAGCAGCAGCCCGACTCCGAGGTGCCTCCAGACCACGTCATCAGCACCGACCCGGAGGCCGACAGCTCGGTCGCGGCGGGCGACGAGATCACCGTCAACGTCTCGACCGGACCCGAGCAGCGCGAGGTGCCCGACGTCTCCGGCCTGACCTACGGCCAGGCGGTGGAGGAACTCACCGACGCCGGCTTCGAACGGTTCCGGCAGACGACGTCCGAGTCCACCCCCGAGCAGAAGGACCGGGTGCTCTCCACGCTGCCGCCGGCCAATCAGACCTCGGCGATCACCAACGAGATCACCATCGTCGTCGGCCGCGGCCCGGCCACCGCCGTCGTGCCCGACTGCGTCGGCCAGACTCAGCAGACCTGCCAGGAGGTCTTGACGGCCTCGGGCTTCCTCAACACGGTGCCGGTCCAGGTGGACAGCACCACCTCAGCGGGTCTGGTGGTCGGCTTGGACCCCGCCGCCGGGCAGACGGTTCCGCAGGACACCGTCATCCAGATCCAGGTCTCACGCGGCAACCAGTTCGTGATGCCCGACCTGACCGGAATGTTCTGGACCGACGCCGAGCCGCGGCTGCGGGCGCTGGGCTGGACCGGGGTACTGGACAAGGGCGCCGACGTACAGAACAGCGGGCAACGGACCAACGCGGTGGTGAACCAGAGCCCGGCACCGGGCACGGGGGTCACCTACGGATCGAGGATCACGCTGAACTTCGCGTCGTAGCCGCGGCGACGGCGCCGGCGACTTCCTCCTCGAGCGCGCGGACCAGTGCCTCGGCCGGCGCAGCTCCGCAGAAGCCCAGCCAGTTCGCCAGCATGCGGTGCCCCCCCTGGGTGAGGATCGATTCGGGGTGGAACTGCACGCCGTGAATCGGCAGCTCGTCGTGGCGAACCGCCATGATCACATTGCCGCCGTCCATCCCAGCACCTGGTTCGCCGCGGACGGTGCGGGCGATGACCTCGAGTTCCGGCGGAACCGTGTCGGGCAGGATCGTCAGCGAGTGGTAGCGGGTGGCGACGAACGGGTCCGGCAGGCCCGCGAGCACGCCCTGGTTGTTGTGGTGCACCACGCTGGTCTTGCCGTGCAACAGTTCCGGTGCCCGGTCGACCGTCCCTCCGAACGCCACCCCGATCGCCTGATGTCCCAGGCAGACGCCCAGCAGCGGGGTGCGGGCGGCCGCGCAGGCGTGGACCAGCGGAATCGACGCGCCGGCGCGCTCCGGGGTGCCCGGTCCGGGGCTGAGCAACACCCCGTCGAACTCGGTGGCTGCAGCGGCGATGTCGGAGGGGGTGCCCAGGCGGTCGTCGTCGTTACGCCACACCTGCGCGTCCACCCCGAGCTGGCCCAGATACTGGACCAGGTTGAACACGAAGCTGTCGTAGTTGTCGACGACCAACACCTGCATCGTCACAGGTTACCGCCCGGTTTGAGGCTTCGCGGGCGGCGGGTTCAGTCGCCGGTCTTGGCGCTACCGCCCGAGTCGCTGCTGGCCTTGTCGCTGTCGGTCTTGTCGCTGCCGGTCTTGTCGCTGCCGGTGGCGTCATCCGAGCCTTCAGCGCTGTCGGCCTCTTCGGCATCGGCGGACTCTTCGGCGTCGTCGGACTCGTTCGTGGCGCGCGTCTCGCTCGTGCCGTAAGCGGCGCTCTGATCGGACGCGGTCTCCTCGGTCTCGACCTCCGCCTCGAGGTCTGTCTCGTCGATGTCGCTGCCTTCGTCACCGGCAACGGAGGTCGGCACGTCGTCGACGGCGGGTGCGGCTTGCGCCGACTCGCTCACGCTCACGAACTCGGCACCAGCAGACTCCTCAGCTGGCGTCTCGTCGGCTCCCGCGACCCGTCCGGCCGACTGCGACTCGCGCTCCACCGTCTCCGTCGACGTCTGATCCGGCACGGGCTGCTCCGCCCCGGGATCCTGCAGGCTGGGCGGCGGGGTCCCGTTGCCCCAGTCCGCACCCTCCCCCTGCGGTATGTAGGCCGGACGGTCGTAATCGCGCTCGACCAGCGGCCGGTACCTGGCGTCGAGTTCGGCCAGGCGCTCGTCGGACACGAACGGCGCGAGCCAGCTGACCATCGGCAACGTCTCGGCCGGGATCAGCATGTAGGTGGTGTTGCCCTCCTGGTACACCAGGTTGTCCGGATCGTTGACGTCGAGACCCTCGAAGTAGGCGAAATGCCGGTTCGAGAACAGGGAGTTGACCGCGGAGTAGAAGCCGAACCGCGTCGGGCTGTCGGCGACGCTGTCGTACTGCGCCACCACGTCGAGGTGGTCGTAGGGCTGGGTCTGCGGCAGGCCGGTACCTGGCACCCGGCGATTGTCGCCGCCGAACTTGTTCTCGGGATTGCCGAACGTGACCACCAGCACCACCCGCGCGGGGTCAGGGGCCAGCGTCGGATCCTCTTCCCACGTCCGCAGCCGGTTGTACACCCCGGCGGCACCCACCGAATAGCCCGCCACGATGATCTCGCCCGGGGTCGAGTCGACCGCGTCCTGAATGCGGCGGGCACTACCCGACGGCGTGATGGTGCCCCGACCCAGAGACCGGCAGGTGTTCTCCTGGCAGAACGCGCCACCGAAGGCGGACTGCGCTTCACCGCTCTGCCGCGTGGCACCCTCGGCGAACAACGCGGTCGCGGCCGCAGCGGTGGGCGGCGCGGCAAACGGAACCGCGAAGGGCGTCAACAGCGTGGCGATTCCGGCGACATATCCAGTCCGGCGATGAGAGTTCATGGGTTCCTCGACCAGTCGATCGGTGGGCACCACGCCACCGCCTTCGCGGCATCGTCACTGAGCCAGAAGGGATTGGACGCAAGTGTTCAAGGCGTGGTGCTGCTACCGCTTGCGGCGAAGTACATGCCCGAGTCCTCTTCGCTGAAACATCGGACCGACCTCACCCTTTGCGCAGGGAATAACCCGTTGGTACCTGGCATTTGCGACTACCAGGGACACCGTCACTCCCAGCCTCCCCAACCGTACCCATCGGGTCAGCAAATTCACCCGGCGCAGCCATTACGCAGTTGTGACGCCGACAGGCTCACCTCGCGACAGCGCCCGCCGCTCCTGATTCAGCTCTGGTCGCCGGCGGGGTCCCCGGACTCGCTCTGCGCGGAGGCGGGCGTCTCCCGCTCGGCCCGGTTCGCCTCATCCTCGTCGCTGTCGATCCCCGGCGCGGGTTCGTCGGCGTCGGCGGTCTCATCGGCCTCAGCAACGTCGCCGTCGTCCTCGGAGAGGTCCGCGTCAGCGGCGTCGTCGGTCACGGTCGGGTCGTCGGTCAGGCTGTCGTCCAGATCGTCGAGGCCTCCGGCGTCTGGGTCGTCGGAGGCCTCGCCATCGACGCTTGGGTTGTCTGCGTCGTCGATCACGGTCCCGTCATCGGCGATTGGGTTGTCCGAATGCTCGGCGCCATGTGCGTCGTCGGCAACTCCGTTGACGTTTCCCCCGCCGACGATGCCGCCGCCGATCACGCTGTCGGGGTCAGTTCCGTTGGATTGAGCGTCGTCGGCCGTGCGGCCCGGCTTACCCGTAGCCACCGGTGTGGCCGCCCCGGCGTCATCCACACCGCCTGGGTGGGCCTCCACGGTCGGCGGCGGAGTGCCGTTGCCCCAATCCGCGCCCTCGCCCTGCGGAATGTAATCCGGCCGGTCGTAGTCGCGTTCGACCAGCGGCCGGTACTTGGCGTCGAGTTCGGCCATGCGTTCGTCGGTGGTGAACCAGTCCATCCACTTGAGCATCGGAAGCACATCCGCCTGGATCAGCATGTAGGTGCTGCCGTCGGCATCCTGATAGACGAGGTTGTCCGGGTCGTTGATGTCGATGGGATCGAAGTAGTCCAGATGGCGGGCGAATGTCAGGTTGATCATCGAGTACCACCCCCATCGGGTGGGCCGGTCGGCGACGCTGTCGTACTGCATTGCCACGTCGAGGTGCTGGTAGGGCTGCGCCTCGGGGAGGCCGGCGTAGGAGTTCTTGCGGTCGTCGCCGCCGTACTTGTTCTCGGGGTTTCCGAACGTGACGATCAGTTTGAGCCGGTCGAGGTCGGGAGCGATGTCCGGTTCGTCCTCCCAGGCCCGCATCCTGTCGTACACGGACGCCGCGCCGAGGGAGAACCCCATCACGATGAGGGGTCCCTTGGTGGCGTCGATGGCGTCCTGCATCTGCTGTGACCCCATCGCGACGCCGAACGGGTGACGCGCATTCCTGATCGAACGGCACGTGTTGTGGGCGCAGAACGCCCCGCTGAACGCGGTCTGGGCCGTTCCGGCAGGTTGGGCGGTGCCTTCGGCGACCAGCACCGTGGCCGCGGGTGCCGACGGCGCCCACGACAGGGCCAGTGCCGCCGACGTCGACAAGGTGGCGGCCAGTGCTCCCCGGCGCCCACGCCAGACGCGTCGGCGGTGACGGCCGGCAGACCGGCGCGAGTTCACTGGACGTTGATTTGAGCAAACGACGTTGGTAGACGAATACATGGCATGGCCCTCCCCCGAAGCACTGCCGCAAGCGGACAATCGCGTTCAGAACAGCTATTGCTGTCCAAACAGCGAAATTCTGTATATCAGGAGGAACACAGAAGCGCTAGGCGACAGCTAATTTTCGGGACCGTCTATTCAGTAGCCTAAAGGGCCCATCGGCTCCGCGTACTCCATCCGGACCGGCTCGGTGTGCCCGACGAGCTCGACGTCGCGCCGCTCCTCGCTGTAACCCAGCCCGAATCGGTCGACATAGCGCTTGTACAGCGTCACCATCGGCGCAGCCGCCAACGCGTCCTGCATCGCCGCGGCATCACCGATCGCCGAGATGACATAGGGCGGACTGTAGGTGCGGCCGTTGAGCAACAGCGTGTTGCCCACGCAGCGCGGAGCCGACGTCGCGATGATGCGCTGATCCTGCACCTGCACACCCTCGGCTCCCGCGCTCCACATGGCGTTGAGCACCGCTTCGATGTCCTGCTGGTGGACGACGAGGTCGTCGGGGGAGGCGTCGCGCGGAAACCGGCCCTGGGCGTCGCGTTGCGCATCGTCGAGCGTCACCACCAGGCCCGGGCCCCGCAACGGGGTCAACCCGGCGGCACCGGCCAGGGCATCTCCGCGGCGGGTGATCGCCTCCAGCGCCGCCGCCGACGACGGGGTGCCGCCGTGATGGTTGGCGATGGCGTCCGCGGCGGCGTCGCGTTCGGCGGTCAACCGGTCCACCGACTGCTGCGCCTCGCGCACCAGATCGACCAACCGGGGTGCGTCACTGCCCCGGATCTCGTCGCCCCCCGAGACGCTGTGCGTCACCCCGAGCAGCAATCCCGCGGCCACACACACCGCCGGCACGCCCCAGCGCCACGCCGAGCGTGTCGGCCGCGGCGGCGTCGAGTCCGGCATGGGCTTCATCTCCTGGGAGCAGGTTCGCGGCTACGTTAGGCTTTGCCTACACATCGTCGCACCAACCGGTGGTTTGAGGACACCGGCGGCCGGTGCGGCGCCGATCGTCCGAAGGTTCGCATGCCCAAGTCCAAGGTCCGTAAGAAGAACGACTTCACCATCAACCCGGTGAGCCGGACGCCGGTGAAGGTCAAGGCGGGTCCGTCGAGCATGTGGTTCGTCGTTCTCTTCGTCGGTCTGATGCTGCTCGGCCTGGTGTGGCTCATCGTGTTCCAGCTGGCCGGCAACGGTCCCGACGCTCCCAGCTTCCTGCAGTGGATGGCCGACCTCAATGTGTGGAACTACGCCATCGCGTTTGCCTTCATGATCACGGGCCTGCTGCTCACGATGCGGTGGCGGTGACCGGCGCCGGCCGCCGAATGAATTCATCTTGGTCGCTTCGCGTTACCGTCGGCGCCACCAGGTCGTCACCAGATCACACGGTTGTGATTCATCCCCATTGGGGATAGCACTTGTGGATAACCCCGTTGTCCGCGGTAGGAGAGGGTGAAATGTCCGCCCAGCAAACTTCGTGGGGTCCACCGACCGCAGGCCTCGTCGGAGCCGCGATTCTCGGCATTTTCCTCGGCGTAGGCGCTGTGACGCTGGTCACAGACGTGCCGGGACGCATCCTGATCGGGACCGCCGCCGTCGGTTTGCTGCTGTTTGCCATCATGTCGTGGCGCGCTCGGCCGAAACTGGCAATCGACGATGCCGTCCTGATCTACCGCGGCTGGTGGCGGCGGCGAGAACTCACCAGAGCTGACATCGCCCTGATCCGCATCACCGAGTTCCGCCGCATCGGGCGCAAGGTGCGCCTGCTGGAGATCGACACGACCGACGACCGGCTGCTGGTATTGAGCCGCTGGGACCTCGGCACCGACCCGTTGCACGTCCTCGACGCGCTCACCGAAACCGGATTCGCCCCCGGCCGGGCGTGATGGCGGCGTGGTCATCGACGCTGAGCGCCGACAACCACGCCGACGTCGCTAAGAGATGGTGATCGACTCGATCACGACCGGATCCGTCGGGCGGTCGCCCCGATCGGTCGGCGTCTTGGCGATCGCGTCGACAACCTTCTGCGACTCGGGATCGACGACCTCACCGAAGATCGTGTGCCGACGGTTCAGATGTGGCGTCTCGGTGACCGTGATGAAGAACTGCGAGCCGTTGGTGCCGGGCCCGGCGTTGGCCATGGCCAGCAGGTAGGGCTTGTCGAACTGCAGCTCGGGGTGGAACTCGTCGGCGAACTTGTAGCCGGCGTCGCCACGGCCGGTTCCCGTCGGGTCGCCGCCCTGGATCATGAATCCGTCGATCACCCGGTGGAAGATCACGCCGTCGTAGAACGGGCCCGACGAGCCGCCCGACGCGTTCTCGGTGCTGTAATCCTTGGTGCCCTGAGCCAATCCGACGAAGTTAGCCACGGTCTTGGGCGCATGGTTACCGAACAAGGCGATCTTGATGTCGCCCCGGTTCGTGTGCAGGGTCGCGGTCGCGGTCTGAATAGGACTCGTCACGGGAAGTCAGTGTGCCACGCCCCCTCCCGGGCCCAACCGGGCACCGTGGAGTTCGGCGAGATGGCAGGCTGATAGACGCGACACCGCCAGGTGTGAAAGAGGTGGACTATGCGCTCCAAGACCGAACTCCGACTGACCCCACGTCAGCGACTGAGCCGCGGGTTGAAGTACTCGACGATCGGTCCGGTCGACGTCACCAGGGGAGCGCTCGGAATCGGGGTGGATTCGGCCCGCTCGTCGGCGGCCTGGGTCGGTGACCGTTACCGGCGCAGTGAACTGGCCAGACAACTCAAGGCCGAACTGAGTGCGGCGCAGGAGACCGTCGCTGCCGAGCTGGCCGCTGCACAGGAAGCGGTGGCGCAGCTGCCCGACACGCTCACCAAGGGGCGCAGAACCCGCTCCCGCAAGCGGACACTGCTGATCGCTGGTGTCGGCACGGTCGTCCTCGCCGGGGGAGCGGCGGCGTTCGTGATCGTGCGGCGTTCCACCCAGCCGGAACCCTCGGCGCTCGAGCCCAGCGTCGAAGTCACCCCCAAGCCGTAGCGCGTCCCGCACCATGACCGTCTCGGTGTTCGATCTGTTCTCCGTCGGTATCGGACCGTCGAGTTCGCACACCGTCGGGCCGATGCGGGCCGCGCACCGCTTCGTCGACCAGCTGGTGGCCGACGGCCGGCTCACCGACGTGGCCCGCATCCGCGTCGAGCTCTACGGCTCACTCGGCGCGACCGGCGCAGGGCACGGCACCCCCGGCGCGGTCCTGCTCGGCCTCGAGGGTTTCGCCCCCGAGACCGTCGACCCCGCCGAGGCGCGCAGCCGCGTCGACGCCATCCGCACAGACCGGCGGCTACGCCTGGCCGGGGAACACCCGATCGAGTTCGACCCGGGCGCAGACATCGTTCTGTCGTTGCGCGCCATGGAATTCCACAGCAACGGCATGGTGTTCACCGCGTTCGCCGGTGACTGGGGAGAGCTGCTGCACCGGGTGTACTACTCGGTGGGCGGGGGATTCGTCCTCGCCGAAGGGGAGGCGACCCCCGCCGTCCCGGCGGTGCCGCACCCGTTCACCACCGGCGCGGAGCTGGTGGGCCTGGCCGTCGAGAACAACTGTCGGATCGCCGAGATCATGGCCCGCAACGAAGCAGCCCTTGGTCACAGGGAGCTCCGCGCGGGCCTGCTGCGCATCTGGGCGGTGATGCGCGAGTGCGTGGACAACGGACTGCGCGCCGAAGGGGTGTTGCCCGGCGGTCTGCGGGTCCGTCGCCGGGCGCCGGCGCTGGCCCAGGCACTCGAGGCGGATCCGACCGACCCGCTGTACGCGATGGACTGGGTGACCGTGTTCGCACTCGCGGTCAACGAGGAGAACGCCGCAGGCGGCCGGGTCGTCACCGCACCCACCAACGGTGCCGCCGGCATCATTCCCGCTGTGCTGCACTACTACTGGCGCTTCGTCCCAGACGCCTGCGAGGACGGCGTCGTCGAATTCCTGCTCACCGCCGCGGCCATCGGCCAGTTGTTCAAGACCAATGCCTCGATCTCCGGCGCGGAGGTCGGCTGCCAGGGGGAGGTGGGCTCGGCGTGCTCGATGGCAGCCGCCGGGCTGGCCGCGGTGCTCGGCGGCACGCCTGCGCAGGTGGAGAACGCCGCCGAGATCGGCATCGAGCACAACCTCGGGCTGACCTGCGATCCGGTTGGAGGCCTGGTGCAGATCCCGTGTATCGAACGCAACGCCGTGGCCTCGGTCAAGGCGATCACCGCCGCGCGGATGGCGTTGCGCGGCGACGGCATCCACCACGTCAGCCTGGACACCGCAATCAAGACGATGCGCGACACCGGGGCCGACATGGCCGAGAAGTACAAGGAGACGTCACTGGGCGGGCTTGCCCTCAACGTCGTCGAATGCTGACGCACTTGTGGAGCCTAGGAGATTCGATATCTCTAGGTGAGCGGCGTGTGGAGTCGACGTCTACGACGGGGCCGCGGCTTGGCGTAGGTCCGTCGTCGTGGCCGGGTTATCTGTAGGAAGTCGTCGACGGTGGTGGGCTGCGCTGTGGCCCCGTTGGTTCTGGTTGGGTCCGGTCCGGCTATGACGGATGCGGTGTCGCCGCAGGGATGCGGGATTCGAGGAGTCGGCTGCGAAGTGCTTCGTTCTCGGTGCGAAGCTGCGCGAGTTGTTCGGTGAGTTCACGGTTGCGGGCGATCGCGGTGGCGAGTTTGGTGCGTAGCGATTCCAGGCTTGCCGCGCGCCCTGTTGCGGCCGTCGCCGTGGTGGTCGTGGTGGTGCGGAGGTTGGTGATGTCGTCGCGTAGTTGGCTGTGCTGGTAGAGGAAGCTGGTCGATACACCGGCGTCGCGGGCGACGTCGACGAAGGTGACGGGCTGACCGGTGTTTCGCAGTCGGGTGATCGCGCGGCGGGCGCGGGCGGTGGCGTCGGTGGTGCGGGCGGCGGCTGCTGCGGTCAGGCGTGCGGTGCGGCGTTCGCGGTCGTCGGCGCTCACTGAGGTTCCTGCGTGGTGTTCGGGTCGATTTCGCTGATCAGTTTGGAGACCTTGTCGAGCATCGCCGTGTTCAATTCGACGGCGGCTGCGTCGCCGCGCTCGTGAGCGTCGGCGGTGAGGCGTTGCAGTTGGTCGCGGTGCGCGATATGGGCGCCGAGGAAGACCCGGCCGCCGGGGTCGTGGAAGGAGCAGTCGAGGCAGGGGTTGGGCCGGAATTCGCAGCGTTGCGCCGTTGGGAGAGTGCAGAATCCGTTGGGCAGCGCGGTGGTGAACCGGGCCCGGAGCCGCTCCACGTCGGCGTCGGTGTTGGTCGTGTCTGTTGCGGCGCTGTTCCAGAATTCACGTGCTTTGCGGGCCAGGGTGTCGTCGGTGATGCGGGCGTATGCCGAGGTCATGGTGTCGCTGTGGTGGCCGAGGAAGTCGCGCACTTCTTGTTGGGTCCAGCCGTTGTTGAGCAGTGTGGTTCCGATGGTGTGCCGGAAGCGGTGCACATCGCCGCCGGAGATCGGCTCGCCGGTGATGGTCGAGGTGGTGATGCCGTGTTCGGTGAACAGTGCGGCGAGGCGGTGCCGCAGGCCGCTGGTCGACCAGGGTTGGGTGCGGCCGGCGGCGGCGTTGGACCGGGCGCCGGGGAATAGGTGCTCGGCGTCGGGGCCGTAGGTGTCGCGCACGCGGGTCTGCTGGTCGAGGACGATGGTTGCGAGGCTGTCCGGGATGGGGAATCGGCGCCAGGCCCGGGTTTTGGGCATCCAATATTCGATCCAGTAGCCCGCGTCGGAGCGGTGCAGGCAGTCGATGGGCAGGGCGACCAGTTCGGAGATGCGGCAGCCTGCCCACCGGGT